>JAOPWJ010000234.1 GCA_025965715.1 Blastococcus sp.
TGCCGAGGCGAGGCCGCACGGCAGAGGGCTCTGGCATCGGGGGCGGCGGCCGCCGTGGCGTTCACCGACGACGTCGACCGGCTGGCCGGGGAGCTGGCCGAGGCGCTGGGCGGCGACGCCGACGTCGTGCTCGATCCGGTCTTCGGCCCCGCCGCGACCGCCGCCGGACGGGTGCTCGCCGAGGGCGGACGGCTGGTCAACCTCGGTGGTGCCGCCGGTGACACCGCGACATTCTCGTCGGCACTGCTGCGCAGCCGTTCCGCGTCGGTCCTCGGTTACACGAACAACGCCCTGACCCCCGCGCAGAAGAGCGACGCGCTCACCGCCGTCCTGCGGCACGCTGCCGCGGGCCGGATCGTCGTGGCCTCCGAGACGCTCGGGCTTCCCGAGGCGGAGCAGGCCTGGCGCCGGCAGGCGGCCGGCACCGGCGGCGTCCGCCTCGTCCTCACCCCCTGATCGCACCCGCACTGGAGGAGACCGTGCAGCTCGTCACCGAGGAGAACATCACCGATCTCGCCGCGGAGCGGTGGGCCAGCGCCGGCGATCCCCGGCTGGCCCAGCTGATGACGGCCTTCGTGCGGCATCTGCACGCCTTCGCCCAGGAGGTGCGGCTCACCGAGACCGAGTGGATGGCCGCCGTCCAGTGGTTGACCCGCGCCGGTTCGATCAGCAACGAGAAGCGCGAGGAGCTCATCCTCGCCTCCGACGTCCTCGGGCTCTCGATGCTCGTCGTCCAGATGAACCACCGGCTCGACCCCCGGGCGACCCCGGCGACGGTCCTCGGACCCTTCCACATCGAGGGCTCGCCGGAGCTCGGCTACGGCGGGGACATGTCCGACGGCGTCCCCGGCACGCCGCTCCTCGTGCACGGCAGGGTGCGGAATCTGGCCGGCAACCCGGTGGCCGGCGCGGTGCTGGACGTCTGGCAGGCCGACACCGACGGCGCCTACGAGTCGCAGGTGCCCGACATCGACGAGGCGCGGTTGCGGGCGAAGTACACGACGCGCGAGGACGGCGGTTACTGCCTGCGCACCATCGCGCCGAAGGGTTACACCATCCCGATGGACGGCCCGGTGGGTGAGCTCATCGGCCGCACCGCGATCAGCCACTTCCGCCCGGCCCACGTGCACTTCCTCATCGACGTGGCCGGATACGAGCCGTTGATCACGCATCTGTTCCAGGAGGGCGCCGACTACCTGGACAGCGACGTCGTGTTCGGTACCAAGCAAGAGCTCGTGGTGCCGTTCGAGCCGCGCGAGCCGGGAGCGACGCCCGACGGCGGCAGCCTCGATCGGCCCTGGTTGGAGGCGCGCTACGACTTCGTCCTGCAGCCCCGCGGCTAGTGGACCAGGACGACGATCAGCGTCCGGGGACCGTGCACGCCCTCGACCCGTTGCAGCTCGATGTCGCTGGTGGCCGACGGACCACTGATCATCGTCAGCGGCGCGGTCGGGTCGACCCGGGCGAGGCCCTCGGGCACGCCGCCCACCACCTGATCCGCCTCGACCACGCACACCAGGCAGTCGGGCAGCAGCGACAGGGCGCGCCGGCCGCAGAGGGGCGAGCCGTCGAGCACCAGGGTGCCCGTCTCGGCGATGGCCACGGACACCCCGGTCACCGTGGCGGCATAGTCGGCCAGGGCGACGGCGGGTCGCCCGTCGTCCTCGACCGAGCCGTCCGGCCGCCAGTCCGCCGGCAGGCCCGGGGCGAGGACGACGTCGGCGGGGGAGTGCTCGCCCATCGCCGTCCCCAGGGCAGCGCGGACGGTGGGCGCCACCTCGGACGGCGAGCAGCGCAGCACCGTTGCCTTGTAGTCCTCGAGCCGGTCGGTGAGGACGTCGAGGAGCTGGGCGTGGGTCCGCTCGTCGGTGGTGCGGTAGTCGCGCACGATCTCCGGCACGACCGCGCGGTCCTCGCCGAGCGCCGTCCGGATGCGCGCCAGCACCTCCTCGCGTGCGCTCACGACCCGTGCTCCCGGGCCCAGGCCTGCGTGAAGGTCTCCTTCGGCGGCGTCGGGAGGTCGCGGGTGCGGGTCCACTTCGACGCGGGCGGCGGCAGAACCGCGGGCAGCGTCGGCCTCCCCCGGGCGAGGAAGCGGCCGAGCCCCGCCGCGCGCTGGGCCAGCCGCCAGAGCCGGGGGTTGGACATGGCCGTCGACAGCGCCCGGAAAGCGACCGCCTCGGGCGTCGTCCGGCTCTGCGCCTCGACGTGCTCGCCGCGCAGGTGCACCAGGATCGACGGGATGTCGATCGCCACCGGGCAGACGTCGTAGCAGGCACCGCACAGCGACGAGGCGTAGGGGAGCGAGGCGTTGTCCTCCACCCCGGTCAGCTGCGGCGACAGGACAGCGCCGATCGGCCCGGGGTAGACCGAGCCGTAGGCGTGCCCGCCCGCGCGCTCGTAGACGGGGCACACGTTGAGGCACGCCGAGCAGCGGATGCAGTGCAGCGCCGATCGGCCCGCGTCGTCGGCGAGCACCGCCGTCCGGCCGTTGTCGACGAGCACCAGGTGGAACTCCTGCGGGCCGTCGCCGGGCGTCACCCCCGTCCACAGTGACGTGTAGGGGTTCATCCGCTCGCCGGTGGAGGAGCGGGGGAGCAGTTGCAGGAACACCTCGAGGTCGCGGAACGTGGGCACCACCTTCTCGATGCCCATGACCGTGATCAGCGTCTGCGGCAGCGTCAGGCACATCCGCCCGTTGCCCTCGCTCTCGACGACCGACAGCGTGCCGGTCTCCGCGACGGCGAAGTTGACGCCGCTGATCGCGACGCGGGCACGGAGGAAGCGCTCGCGCAGGTGCGCCCGCGCCGCCATTGCCAGCTTGCGCGGCTCGTCGGTGAGGCCGGGGTCCACGCCGGGCATGGTGCGCAGGAAGATCTCGCGGATCTCCGCGCGGTTCTTGTGGATCGCCGGCACGAGGATGTGGCTGGGCTTGTCCTCCCCGAGCTGCACGATGAGCTCGGCGAGGTCGGTCTCGTGCGCGGCGATGCCGGCTGCCTCGAGGGCCTCGTTGAGCCCGATCTCCTGGGTGGCCATCGACTTGACCTTGACCACCTCGTCGGCGCCCGTCGCCTGCACGAGCCGGGTGACGATCTCGTTGGCCTCGTTGGCATCGCGCGCCCAGTGCACCGTGCCGCCGCGCGCGGTGACCTGCTCCTCCAGCGCGACCAGGTGGTCGTCCAGGCGCGCCATGGTGGCCGCCTTGATCGCCCGGCCGGCTTCCCGGAGCTCCGCCCAGTCGGGCACCTCACCGACGACCGCGGCGCGCTTGCCGCGGATGGTGGCGGTGGCGTGGCCGAGATTGGCCCGCAGCTGCCCGTCGCGCAGGGAGTCGCGGGCCGCGTCCGGGAACGAGCGGTCGCCGCGCAGGTGCCCCACGCCGCGGGGCGCCGTCGGCAGGCCGAGGAACACGCCGGTCATGCGGACACCGCCGGGCGGGTGGACTGGTCGGGGGACACGGCTTCCTCGGTGGAGGCGAGAATCTCGGCGAGGTGCACGGTGCGGGTGCCCGACCGCAGCCGGGAGAGCCCGCCGCCGATGTGCATCAGGCACGAGGCGTCGCCGGCGGTGCACACCTCGGCGTGCGTGGACAGCACGTTGGCCATCTTGTCGGTCAGCATCGCGGTCGACGTCTCGGCGTTCTTGACCGCGAACGTGCCGCCGAACCCGCAGCACTGGTCGGCGGCGGGCAGCTCGACGAGGTCGAGCCCGCGCACCGCACGCAGCAACTGGAGTGGCCGGTCGCCCACCCGGAGGAGACGCAGCGAGTGGCAGGTCGGGTGGTAGGTGACGCGGTGCGGGTAGTAGGCGCCGACGTCGGTGACATCCAGGACGTCGACCAGGAACTGCGACAGCTCGTACGTGCGCCCGGCCAGCGCGGCGGCCTCGTCGGCCAGCCCGTGCTCGCCGGCCCGGCGCGCGACGGCCGCCTGCTGGTGGTGGATCGAGGCCACGCAGGATCCGGACGGCGCGACGATCGCCTCGGCACCGGCGAATGCCCGCACGTGGTTGGCCACGATCGGCACGGCCTCGCGCCGGTAGCCCGTGTTGACGTGCATCTGCCCGCAGCAGCTCTGCCCAGGGGGGACGACGACCTCGTGCCCCAGCCGTTCCAGGAGAGCCGCGGTGGCGCGGGCGACCTGCGGCACCATGGTGTCCACCAGGCAGGTGGCGAACAGAGCGACCTTCACGACGTCCCCTCGTCCGTGCGACGGACCATGCTCGGCTGCCGGACGACGAGTTGCGGTGGGAACAACCGCTGGTCGTGTCCGGGGTCTTCGCCGCGAGCTTCGTCCAGCGACACCTCGGCGGCACGTCGGCGCGCTCCCGGCGCGGCGTGCGCACCGACCGGGAACGCTGGTGTGCCCCACCCATGCCATCGGGACGAGCCATCGGCCCGCATCCTTCCGCAGTCTACGCCGGTGAGGCCGCCGCCCAGTCCACGAGCATGCTGCGCAGGTCGTCGACTTCCGCGTCCGGAAGAACCCGCTGCTGGTTGCGAGCCGTGCGTCGAGTTCTTCACCCCTGACCCGGGTACCGGGCTGCCGCCACCGAGAACCCAGCCACCGAAGGAGACGACGAGTGATCCTCCGCATGCCGTTCGGCGCCACCGGTCACCACTCGAGCCGCGTCATCTTCGGGGCCGCGGCGCTGGGCAGCGTCTCCAAGGCTGAGGCCGATCTGGCCCTGGATCTGCTCCTGGAGCACGGCGTCAACCACATCGACGTCGCGGCCGGCTACGGGGACGCCGAGCTCCGGATCGCCAGCTGGCTGCAGCGCAATCCCGGGACGTTCTTCGTCGCCACGAAGACGGGGGAGCGGAGTTACCGCGGCGCCCGCGAGCAGATCCGCCGGTCGCTCGACCGCCTGGGTGTCGACCGCGTCGACTCGATCCAGCTGCACAACCTGGTCGACGTCATCGACTGGGACACCGCGCTGAGCGCCGGCGGCGCCCTCGAGGCGGCGATCGAGGCGCGAGAGGAGGGCCTGGTGCGCTTCATCGGCGTCACCGGGCACGGGTTGTCCGTACCGGAGATGCACCGGCGCAGCCTCGACCGCTTCGCCTTCGACTCCGTCCTCGCGCCGTACAACTTCGTCCAGATGCAGGATCCGCGCTACGCGGAGACGTTCGAGGGCCTCGCCGACGTCTGCGCGGAGCGCAACGTGGCCCTGCAGACGATCAAGTGCCTGGCCCGGCGCCGCTGGGACGGGCGGCCGCACACGGCCGCGACCTGGTACGAGCCGCTCCGCGACCAGGCAGACGTCGACCTGGCGGTGCACTGGGTGCTCGGGCGGCCGGAGGCGTTCCTGCTCACCACAGGGGACGTCGAGCTGCTGCCGCGCCTCCTCGGCGCCGCGGAGCGCTTCGATCAGCGACCGACCGACGAACAGATGACCGAGCTGGCCTCCCGCGCCCACGCCGAACCGCTCTTCGTGTAGGAGTCGCCCGTCGACGTGGCCGCGGTGCGCCCCGACGGCGTGGAACCCGATGCCACCGAGGTCGACCCGGCGGCGTAGCGTGCCTGTGACTGTCGTCACAGGGGATCGCGATGGCTCTGCTCCGCCCGCTGGTGGCCGCGCGCGCCGCGGCCGGTGTGGCCGCGCGCCTCGCCGTGACCGGTGCCGCCCTGGCCGCCGCCCCCGCGGTGGTGACGGCCGGCCTTCTCGCCGAGCCCACCCGGGCGGTCGCCAGACTGGCCAGGGCCGCTGTCGACACCACCGCGGTGCTGGCCGGCGGCACACTGCCCCTGGCCAAGGAGGCTGCGGTCACCGGCACCCGCGCCGTCGGCACTCTGCTGACCGGGTCGGACCCCATTCCCGACGGGCACGTCCGCCAGCTCGGCACAGTGGTCCGCGGCATGTTCGAGCCGCCCCTGAGCCGGCACACCCGACGGGTCTGGGCCGATCGCGGGCACGCCCACATCGAGGTGGTCGCGCCGTCGGCGGAGGACGCGCCGGAGCTCCGCGGCGCGCTGCGGCGAGCCCTGCAGCGACTGGACGGCGTCGAGTGGGCGACGGTCAACGACGTCGTGGGCCGCGTCCTGGTCGGTTTCGACGACCGCCGCGTCTCCGTGGAGGACGTCGTCGGCGTCGTCACCGCGATCGAGAAGGCCCGCGGTGGCCGGCAGGTCCTCCCCCCGCGACAGGACCACCCGGCCGACCTCGAGCCGCTGCTCGCCGCGACCCTGGCCGCGGCGATCGACGCCGCGGCGGTCGGCGTCGCCTTCCTCGGCAAGGTGCTGCCCGTTCCCGCGATGACCCGCCATGTGACGCTGATCGTCTCGCTGCTGGACTCCCAGCAGCGGGTCAGGGACGAGCTGGAGACCCGGATCGGCCCGGTGGGCACCGATCTCCTTCTCACGGGAACCAGCGCACTGCTGCACTCCCTCACCCAGAGCCCCTCGGTGCCGGCCATCAACGCCACGGCCGCGCTCCAGCAGGCGCTGGAGATCCGGGCCCGGCGCCAGGTGTGGCGGCGCCGCGAACCCGAGCTGTGCCGGCCAGAGCCCGGGCATGAGACGGCCCGGACACTGGAACCCCCGGGTCCCCGCCCCGGACCGCTCCCACCCGGTCCGATCGAGACCTACCGTGCCCGGCTGGGGCCCACGACCCTGGGCGGCGCGCTGGCACTTCTGCCGCTGACGCGACGTCCCGGCCGGTCGGCCGACCTGATCAAGGCCCTCACGCCGAAGGCCGCCGTCCTCGGACGCGAGTCCTTCGCCGCGATGACCGATCTCCTCATGTGCCGTCGTGACGTGCTGCCGATGGACGGCTCCGCCTACCGCCGGCTGGACCGGGTCGACGTCGTCGTCCTCGACTCGGCCGCCCTTTGCACCGGACGTGCGGTCGTCCTCGACGCGCGGGCCGACGCCGACGGCTGGGACACCGGCGCCGTCTGGACGGCGGCCAGCCACCTCCTCGGCCGACGCGGCGCGGACCAACCCGGGGACCAGCCCGCGGAGGCGAAGGGCGGGCGCCTTCGGCTGGGTCCCGCGCGGGAGTCCGTGGACGCCCCGGGAGGCCAGGTGCGCACCCTCCTGCAGGGCCGCCGCCGGGTCGGTGCGGTGACGGTCGCCGCCGAACTCGACCCGCACGCCGAGGCACTGGTCACCGCCGTCACGGACGCGGGTCACCGGCTGGTCATGTCCCGGCACGTCGGCACGGCCGAGATCGCCGGTGCCGCCGACGCGGTGCCATCGGCCGACGAGGGGCTGGTGGAGACGGTGCGCCGGCTCCAGGGCGAAGGCCACGGCGTCCTCGTCGTCTCCGCTGCCGACAGCGCCGCGCTGATGGCCGCCGACGTCGGCGTGGCACCGACCCTGACGGGCCGTTCGCCGGCGTGGGGTGCCGACCTCGTGACGCGACCCGGGCTGGTCGACGCCTGCCGGCTCGTGGACGCGACCGTCGCCGCGCGGGCGCTGAGCCGGCGCTCGGTGAGCACGGCCGTCACGGGCAACGTCCTCGGCGCCCTGCTGGCGGCCGTGGGCAGCGCACGCTACGGGCAGCGCAAGGCCACGACCCCCGGCAAGTCGGCGACCACGGTCAGCATGCTGGACGGCGCCTGGTCGGCCGTGCTGCTGTCCCGGCGCCCCGACCCGCCATCCTCGGTGCACACGCCGTGGCACGCCTTCGATCCCGGCGACGTGCTGCGGCGGCTGTCCGAGCTGCCCGCCGAAGCCGACGCTCGGCGGCACCCGCTGGCCGCACCGCTCCGCCGGGTACGGGCGCTGCCCGTGGTGCGCGGCCCGGCCCGGTTCCTTCGGACGGTCGCCGCGGAACTCGCCGACCCCCTGACGCCGATCCTCGGCACCGGGGCCGCCGCGACCGCGGTGCTGGGAGAGTCCACCGACGCCGTTCTCGTCGGCAGCGTGACCGTCGGCAACGCCGTGATCAGCGGATTGCAGCGGCTGCGCGCCGAGACGGCGCTGGAGTCGCTGCTGCTGGAGCAGGACGTCACCGCCCACCGCGAGACCGACGGGGCACCCCAGGACGTCCCCGGAACCGCGTTGCGCGTCGGGGACGTGATCGTCGTCCAGGCCGGTGACGTGGTCGCCGCGGACGCCCGGCTGCTGGAGGTCACCGACCTGGAGGTCGACGAGTCCCACCTCACCGGGGAGTCGCTGGCCGTCGCCAAGTCGGTCGAGGCCACGCCCGGTGCCGACGTCGCGGACCGGACCTGCATGCTCTTCGACGGGACGACGGTCGTCGCCGGGCGAGGCCGAGCCGCCGTCGTCGCCGTCGGGTCGGCGACCCAGGCCGGCCGGGCGGCGCGCGCGGCCGGTGGTGCGGCGCCGCCGGCCGGGGTCCAGGCCAGGCTCGGTGAACTCACCCGCGCTGTCCTGCCGCTCACCCTGGCCGGTGGCGGCGCGGTCACCGCACTGGGCGTCCTCTGGGGCCGGCCCCTGCGGGAGGCTGTCGGGTCGGGTCTGGCGGTGGCCGTGGCCGCGGTGCCCGAAGGGCTGCCGCTGGTGGCGACGGTCGCCCAGCAGGCGGCGGCCCGGCGGCTGTCCCGGCGCGGCGCCGTCGTCCGCAGTGCGCGGGTCCTCGAGGCGCTCGGCCGGGTGGACACCGTCTGCTTCGACAAGACGGGAACACTCACCGAGAACCGCCTGCGCATGGTCCGTCTCGTCCCGCTCGGGGATGACCCGTTGGCCGAGCCCGAGTTGCTGCGTCTGGCGGCCGCGGCCGTGGCCGAAGGCGACGACCGGGCCCACGAGACCGACCGCGCCATGGCCGAGGCGGCTGCCGAGCAGGACGTGGCCCCCGACGGGGACCCGGACGCCTGCCTGCCCTTCGCCGCCGACCGTGGTTTCTCCGCGGCGCTCACCGGCGCGCGCCTGGTGGTGAAGGGCGCTCCGGAGACCGTCCTGCGCCGGTGCGCCACGGCCGACGACGGCGTGCGTGAGCGGGTCCAGGAACTCGCCGGCGAAGGACTGCGCGTCCTGGCCGTCGCCGACCGGACCGTGGCCGGCCCGGCGGACGACCTGGACGACGCCGCGCACGGTCTGACGCTGCGGGGGCTCGTCGGGCTCGCCGACACCCTCCGCGACTCCTCGGTCGCCGCGATCGAGCAGCTGGGCGCCGCCGGCGTCCGAGTGCTCGTCGCCACCGGCGACCATCCCGAGACCGCCGTAGCCATCGCCGCCCGAGCGGGCATCCCGGACGCCGACCGCGTGGTGACGGGGGCCCAGCTCGCCCGGGCCTCGGACAGTGAGCGCGCCGAGCTGGTGCGGACGGCGGCGGTGTTCGCACGGCTCTCCCCGGAGCAGAAGGTCACCCTCGTCACCGCATTGCGCCGGTCGGGGGCAACGCTGGCGATGACGGGTGACGGGGTCAACGACGCCGCGGCCATCCGGCTCGCCGACGTCGGCGTCGCCGTCGCGGGCGCGGAGTCGCCCGCGGCGAGCGCCGCCGCCGACCTGGTGCTCACCGACCAGGACCTGACCCGGCTGGTCGACGCGATCGCCGAGGGCCGGGCCATGTGGTCGCGCGTTCGGGACGCGGTGTCGGTGCTGGTCGGCGGGAACGCCGGCGAGATCGCGTTCACCGTGCTCGGTACGGCGTTCGGCGGCCGGGCGCCGGTGGGGACCCGTCAACTCCTGTTGGTCAACCTGCTCACCGACATGTTCCCCGCGCTCGCCGTGGCCGTCGCCACCCCCCGGGCCGCGGCCGTCGAGGGCGGCGACGGCCCGTTCGCCGGGCATCCGCTGGCGGCGGTGCTGCTCGCCGGACCGCAGCGAGGTTTCACCGATGCGGTCCGGCGCATGGTGGTCGTCCGCGGTGCGGCCACCACCGTCGGCGCGACCGGCGCGTGGGCGACCGGCCGGCTCACCGGCCCCCGCGGCCGGGCCAGCACGATGGGGCTCGCCGCGCTCATCACCACCCAGCTCGGGCAGACGGCGTGGTTCGGACGACGCAGTCCCCTGGTCCTGGCAACGGCCGCCGGCTCGCTCGCGGTCCTGTTCGGGATCGTGCAGACGCCCGGCGTCAGCAGGTTCTTCGGCTGCACTCCGCTCGACCCGCTGTCCTGGCTGACCGTGCTCGCCTGGGCCGCGGCCGGAACGGTCACCGCGGAGGTCGGCCCGGGCTTGATCGAGCGGTTCCGTCCCGCACCCGCACGCCAGGCGGTCAGTCGCGGGGCAGTTCCCGGCTGATGGCCCGCGCGGCTGCCCCGGCGTCGAGCCGGATCTGCAGCAGCAGGCCCTTCAGCGGATTGGACAGCCCGACGAAGCGGAGACCGGGCGACCCCGGCGCCGTCGCTGCCCCCCGGACCAGGGGCCGGCCCCGGCCGTCGAGCACCCCCAGGTGGCCGACCACGTCATCGAGGCCCCGGGTGTACCCGGTCGCGGCGAGGACGACGTCCGGCTGGAGGCGCGTTCCGTCGGCCAGGACGACGTCGCGCCCCTCGAAGCGGTCGAGGGCGGCGACCGGCTGCACCCGCCCCGCCTTCAGCTGCACGACCAGCCCGACGTCGATGGTCGGCGTGACGCCCGTGGCGCGCGCCTGCGCCACGACCCCGGCCCTCGGTGCCGGCATGCCGTAGGGGGTGAGGTCCCCGATGAACCGGCGCTGCAGCGCCCGGTTGAGCGGGTCGGCCAGCCACGCGGGTGAGTAGTCGAGGGAGATGCCCAGCAGCGTGACGGGCACCGGTCCGAGCTGCCGGGGGATGACGTTGGGCGGCGTGCGGATCGCCAGGCGCACCGCCCTGGCCCCGCCCGCCGCGAGGTCGGCCGCGATCTCCGCTCCCGTGTTGCCCGCCCCGACGACGAGCACGTCCTTGCCGCGGAAGGGCGCCGGATCGCGGTATGCGGACGCGTGCAGCACCTGGCCGGCGAAGGACTTCCGGCCCGGCCAGCGGGGCAGCACCGGGTCCTGGTTGAACCCCGACGCCAGCACGACCTGTCGGAAGCGCAGTTCGTCGTCGTCCGTGACGGCCGCCCATCCGCCGCGGACCAGGTCCAGGCGCCGGACCACCGTGCCGAACCGGGGCTCCACGCCGTGGTGGGCGGCGTAGTCGCCGAGGTAACGGACCAGGTCGTCGCGGGCCACCCACCGGCCGGCGCTGCGGGGGATCGGCAGACCCGGAAGGGCCGACTGCACGCGCGGCGTGTGCAGGTGGAGCCGGTCGTAGCGGGCGCGCCAGGAGTCGCCCACGGCCGATCCGCGGTCCACCACGAGCGGCTGCACGCCTCGCCGTCGCAGGGACGCCGCCACGGCCAGGCCCGCGGGCCCCGCTCCGACCACCAGCACCTGCTCGTCCATTCCGCCTCCTCGGCCGACCACCATGCCGTGGCGGGCCCCTTCGGGAAAGGGGCCGGTGCAGGTCAGGTCAGCGGCACCGGAGTCCTGCGCCCGAGGGTGCCGAGGAGGGCGCCCCGCGACCGGTCGGGGAGCGCCGACCCCCGGCACGGCCCGGACAACAGCGACCACGCCGACAGCGCCGATCCGAGGGGCTGTGGGGGAGCGCGCCCGCCGATGGTGGCCGGGCCATCAGCGGGCGCTCACCTGGACGGAGTGCCAGCCGCTGGCGCCGTCGGGAAAGGGATCGGCCCGGTCGTCGGTCTGGGTCTCGCCGTCCGTGGTCGTGGCCCGGACGGTGACCGTGTGCGGGCCCGCCCGGAAGTGGTGGGGCAGCATCCACTGGCGCCAGAGGTCCGCGCCGACCTGAGGGGACAGCTCGGCCTCGACCCAGTTCTCATCGTCGACCTTGACCTCGACGCGGTCGATGCCACGGGTCTGCGCCCAGGCGACGCCGCCGATCGCCCGGCGGCCGGCGTCGAAGGCCCGCAGGTGCGCTGGGGTGTCGATCCGGGAGGCCACCTTGATCGGTCCGTCCTCGGCCCACCCGCGCTGCACCCAGTACGCGTCGAAGGCGTCGTAGGTGGTGGCCTCGATGTCGGCGAGCCACTTGCACGCCGAGACGTAGCCGTAGAGACCAGGGATCAGCATCCGGACCGGGAAGCCGTGCTCCACCGGCAGCGGTTCGCCGTTCATGCCGAACGCGAGCATGGCGTCCTCGACCTCGAGCGCCGACCGCGTCGGCGCACCGATGGTCATGCCGTCGACCGACCGGCAGACGAGCTGATCGCTGCCGGACGCCACGCCGTTCTCCCGGAGGAGGGCGCCGAGGGGCACACCCAGCCACCGCGCCGTCCCGGCCAGCCGGCCGCCGATCTCGTTCGAGACGCAGGTGAGGGTGATGTCGCGCTCGATCAGGTCGCTGCGGCCCATCAGATCGCGCAGCGTGTACGAACGGGGGAAGTCGAACATGCCGGTCATCGACAGCCGGTAGTCCGCCGGCCGGACCTGCGGCACGGAGATCGCGGTATCCACGCGGTAGAACTCGCGATTGGTCGTGAACAGCGGCGTGATGCCGTCGACTCTTCGGGACAGGTCGGCGCCGGCCGGGAGCGCGGCGGCGGGCGAGGCCGGCCGCGGGAGGGCCAGCTGGTCGCGGGCGGCCGCGACGTCGAAGCGGCGCTGCAGCAGCCGTCCGCCACCTCCCGCCAGCGCGGCGACGCCGACCGCGACGCCACTGGTCAGGAAGAACCGCCGCCGGTCCAGGGCAGCGCCCTTCCGGTCGCCGGCGCCCAGTGCCTCCCGGAGCCGGTCGATGCCCGCGCCGTCGCCGGCAGGCCCCGGCGTCGAGGGCGGTTGCGGGCGTGCGGGCGCGAGGGCGAGGGGTGCGATCAGCCGAACCAGGGCGACGACGCCGGCGGCGGCGCCGATCAGCGAGGGCAGCCCGTCGAGCAGCCCACCGGCGGGCCGCGTGGTGGCGGCCACGAACCCGACGAGCCCGAAGGCGGCGATCCCGGCGGCCCCCACCCGGCGGCTGCGCAGCGAGAGGAGCCCGACCGCCAGGGAGTACAGGGCGATGACGACGAGCGTGCCCACGACGAGTGCGATCTTGTCGTTGCGGCCGAACGTCGTGATGGCGAAGTGCTTGACCGACTCCGGGGTGAGGGTGATCGCCGCGTCGCCGACGGCGACCAGGGGGGAGGACTCCGGGCCGACTCCCGCGGCTCCCAGTTCGGCGATGCCGAGCGCGACGGCGGCCGCGAGGAGGCCGGCCATCGCCGCCAGCAGCCGGCGAAGGCCCGGGCCCAGCCGGGCGTTCTGGGTCGGCTCCATCGCCGTCTCCCGTGTCGCGGTCACATCAGAGCTTCTGCGGAGGCATCCGATCCGGTTGCACCCCAGGGAAAGATATTCGGGCGCCCGGTCGAACGGGTGCCGTTGAGTTCCCGCCGAGGTCGGCCTCGAGGTGCACCGCGAGCGACTGGCCGACGGGGTCGACCGCGAGGCGGCAACCGGGCCGAGCGTCCGTCGCGCGCCCTGATCTCCTCGCCGCGGCCGGGCACGCTGGGCAGCGCCCTCCGGGACGTCGCGGGCCGGGTCCGCCCGAGGCGGCACGCTCAGCTGAGCTGAGCGGCCACCAGCGGCTCCAGCTTCAACGACGGGTGCCGCTGCTGCAGCATCCGCAGTGCCCATTTGTCGGTGAACACCGCGAGCAGGTCGCCGTTGTCGCGCTGCAGGACCTCCGCCCCACCGGACGCGGACACGAAGGGGACGCCGGCCTCGTCGGTGCGCAGCGCCAAGCTGTAGGGCAGCCGCTCGAGCCCGATCGGTGCGTTGAACTCGTGCTCCATGCGGTGGCTGGCGACCTCGAACTGCATGGGCCCGACGACGGCCAGCACCGGCGCCTGGTCACCGCGCCGGTCGGATCGCAGCACCTGGACGACCCCCTCGGAGTCGAGCTGATCGATGCCCTTGCGGAACTGCTTGTGCTTGTCGGTGTCCTTGCCGCGGGCGACCGCGAAGTGCTCGGGGGCGAAGGTGGTCAGCGGGGGATAGGTGACCGGCTTCTCCGCGTAGAGCGTGTCGCCGACGCCCAGTGCGTTGGCGTTGACCAGGCCCACGACGTCACCCGGGTAGGCCAGGTCGATGCTCTCCCGCTCGCGGCCGAAGACGTGCTGGGCGTACTTGGTGGTGAACGGCCGCCCGGTCCGGCCGTGGGTGACCACCATGCCGCGTTCGAAGACGCCGGTGCAGATGCGGATGTAGGCCAGCCGGTCGCGGTGCGCGGCGTCCATGCCGGACTGGATCTTGAACACGAATGCACTGAACGGCTCGTCGACCGGGTGGACGCTCCCGTCGACGTCCGGGCGGCCCGACGGCGGGGGAGCGAGGTCGACCAGCGAGTCCAGCAGTGCGCCGACGCCGAAGTTGGAGACCGCCGAGGCGAAGAGGACCGGCGTGGTGATGCCCGAGAGGAACATGTCCTGGTCGTGCTCGGCGCCCGTCTCGGCCAGCAGTTCCGACTCCTCGACCGCCTGCTCCCAGTTCGTGCCCTCCTGCGCGGCAGCGGCGGCTGCCGGCAGCAGCTCCTCGGGGGCGATCGTGGCGCCGCCGGCCGTCCGGGTGAAGCGCCGGAAGTTGCCGTCCCGGCGGTCGAGCACGCCGCGGAAGTCGCCGGCGATGCCCACCGGCCAGGTCAGGGGTGTGGGGGTGAGGCCGGTCCGCTCGCTGATCTCGTCCATGAGCTCGAGGGCGTCCTTGCCGGGGCGGTCCCACTTGTTCACGACGGTGACGATCGGGATGCCACGGTGCCGGCAGACCGCGAACAGCTTCATCGTCTGGGCCTCGAGGCCCTTGGCGGCGTCGATGAGCATGACCGCGGCGTCGACCGCGGTGAGGACCCGGTAGGTGTCCTCGGAGAAGTCGGCGTGGCCGGGGGTGTCGAGCAGGTTGATGACCGCGTCGCGGTAGGAGAACTGCAGCGCCGCCGAGGTGATCGAGATGCCGCGGTCGCGCTCCATCTCCATCCAGTCCGACACCGTGCCGCGTCGTCCGGCCTTGCCGTGGACGGCGCCTGCCTGCCCGATCACGCGGGCGTGCAGGGCCAGCGCCTCGGTGAGGGTGGACTTGCCGGCGTCGGGGTGGCTGATGACGGCGAAGGTCCGCCGACGCGCAGCCTCGGCTGCCGCCACCGCTTCGGGGGCGCTGTGTCCCGCCGTGCTCGGCGCGGCCTCGGTGGTGGCCCTCACGTCCTGGTCTCCTTGCTCGGGCGCAGGGGTGGTCCTGCTCATGCGGTGCAGTTCGGGCGGCGTCGGATCCGCGCGGCCCTGCGGCGTCGGCGTGCCGGCCACGTCAGGCGGCACCCCTGTATCGACGACTGGAACCGCTGCCGGGCGCCTGGTGTTCCGTCGTCGTCGGGGGGAGTATCGCTCAGTCACTGGGCCGCCGGTGCATCCGCCTCGCCTTCCGCGGTCTCGTCCGGGCGCGGCAGCAGCAGCCGGGAGGCACCCAGGGCACCAGGCTCAGGGGCACCGTCTCTGGGCATTCGGCCGCCGGAGGGTCTGCGGCTCACGGCAAAGCTGCGGCCCACCTGCCCCACCTTCCCTCCCCGTCCGGTGGGCCCGGTGGTGGGCCGTGCGCGAGAGGATGCCGCAATGCCGCGACTGCTCGTCGTCCACCACACCCCCTCGCCGGCCATGCAGTCGCTGCTCGACGCGGTACGGGAGGGTGCCGGCCTGGTCGAGGGCGTGGAGCTGGTGACGCGCCCGGCGCTGTCGGCCGGTGCGGCGGACCTGCTGGCGGCCGACGGCGTGCTGCTCGGCACGCCGGCCAACATCGGCTACATGTCCGGAGCGCTCAAACACTTCTTCGACACCGTGTACTACCCGTGCCTGCACGCCACCGTCGGCCTGCCGTACGGCCTCTACGTGCACGGCAACGACGACACCGCCGGCGCGCTGGCCGCGATCGAGCCGATCACCTCGGCGCTCCGGTGGAAGCGGGTGACCGCGCCGCTGTCCCTGACCGGCGCGCCGGGCGTGGCCGACCGGGAGGCATGCCGCGAGCTTGCGGCCACCGTGGCGGTCAACCTGTAACCGCCTCGGGCCCGTCGCCGGGCAACGATCGGCCGCCATGCCTCCGGCAGTCGTCGTGCCGTACGTCAGTGCAGGGACCGGCGGGCGAGGTCGCGCTGCTCGGCCTGGGCGTCACGCCCGCCGGGCCCGGTGTTGGCTCCCGAATCGGGCAGGTCCTCGCCGTGGTCGTCCAGCATGGTGGCCTCGTCGAACGGGCGTTCCCCCGAGAGCGCGCCGTCCAGCTGCGCGCGGTCGAGATGGTTCGTCCAGGTGGCGACCAGGACCGTGGCGATGGCGTTGCCGGCGAAGTTGGTGACGGCGCGAGCCTCGGACATGAAGCGGTCGATGCCGACGATCAGGCCCACGCCGTCGAGCAGTTCCGGTCGGTGAGCGGACAAGCCGCCGGCGAGGGTGGCCAGTCCGGCGCCGCTCACGCCCGCGGCTCCCTTCGAGGCAACGATCATGAAGACCAGCAGGCTGACCTGCTCGCCGAAGGACAGCGGGTTCCCCAGCGCCTCGGCGATGAACAGCGAGGCCATCGTCAGGTAGATGGCCGTGCCGTCGAGGTTGAAGGAGTAGCCGGTCGGCACCACGATCCCGGCGACGGACTTGCTGACGCCGGCGTGCTCCATCTTGGCGATCAGCCGGGGAAGCGCCGTCTCCGAGGACGACGTCGAGACGATGAGCAGGAACTCCCGCCCCAGGTACTTCAGCAATCTGAGGACATTGACCCCGGTGACCACTTTGAGGATCGCGCCGAGGATGCCGAACACGAAGATCGCGCATGTCAGGTAGAACGCCAGCATGATCACGGCGAGGCTCTTCAGCGCGTCGATCCCCGTCTCGCCCACCACCGCGGCGATCGCACCGAACGCACCGATCGGTGCCAGCCACATGACCATGGCCAGGATGCGGAAGACCAGTTTCTGCAGATGCCCGATGCCGCGGAGCAGCGGCTCGCCCGCCCGGCCCAGCGACTGGATGGCGAAGCCCACGAGCAGCGCGACCAGCAGCGCCTGCAGCACCGAACCCGCCGTGAGCGCGGACAGCAACGTGGTCGGGATCAGGCCGACGAGGAAGTCGACGGTGCCGCCGCTCTCCTCGGCCGTGCCGGCGAGGTCCGCGCCCTGGCCGCGGAGTTCATCGGAGAGCTCGAGGCCGCTGCCGGGGTGGACGATGTTGCCGACGACGAGGCCGATGGCCAGCGCGACCGTCGACATGAGAAGGAAGTAGCCCAACGCGAGGCCGCCGATCCGGCCGACGCTGGCCGCCTCCCGCAGCGCGCCGATGCCGAGCACGATCGTGCAGAAGATCACAGGGCTGATGAGCATCCGGATCAGAGCCACGAAGGCGGTTCCGAGCCACTTCAGGCCGACGGCGAAGTCCGGGAACACGAATCCGACGACGATCCCGAGGATCACGGCCACGATGACCGAGATGTAGAGCCAGTGGGTGCGGTCCCGCCGCGCCGGTACCGACGCGTCCGTCGATGCGGTGTCCGATGCCATGACTGCTCCTTTGCGTCAGGTCGGGGTGGGGTGGGGTGCGGCTCGACGTCGGATCCGGACGGGCGCGTGCAGCGTGCCGTTCGGGCCCGGCCGCGGGGCCTGCCTCCGTCAACGGTGGGTGCCCCACCGCGGGGGCGCAACCGGGGGCGCGCTCGGTTCGGCTGGCCGACGGCGGGCGGCTGGCGCAGATTGAGGGAAGGCATGCCGCCCTCAGCCGCGGGGCGGCGCAGGTCCTGCCGCGGTGGACGCCGCGCGTAGCCGGTTGGCGAGGAGTTCCATGCGAGCCATGGTCTATCGAGGCCCGTACAAGATCCGGGTCGAGGAGAAGGACATCCCGGCGATCGAGCACCCCAACGACGCGATCATCCGAGTGACGCTCGCCGCCATCTGCGGTTCGGACCTGCACCTGTACCACGGGCTCATGCCGGACACCCGCATCGGGCACACCTTCGGGCACGAGTTCATCGGCGTCGTCCACGAGGTGGGGTCCTCCGTCCAGAACTTGTCGGTCGGCGACCGGGTGATGGTGCCGTTCAACATCTTCTGCGGCTCCTGCTGGTACTGCGCCCGAGGCCTGTACTCCAACTGCCACAACGTCAACGCCAACGCGACAGCTGTGGGCGGCATCTACGGCTACTCCCACACCACCGGCGGCTACGACGGTGGCCAGTCGCAGTTCGTCCGGGTGCCCTTCGCCGACGTCGGACCGGTGCCGAGACCCGACTGGATGCACGACGAGGACGCCGTGCTGCTCACCGACGCCGCCGCGACCGGCTACTTCGGCGCCCAGCTCGGCGACATCGCCGAGGGTGACACGGTGGTCGTCCTCGGCGCGGGGCCGGTCGGCCTGATCGCTGCCCAGTCGTCCTGGCTGATGGGCGCGGGCCGGGTGATCGTCATCGACCAGCTGGAGGAACGGCTGGCCAAGGCGCGCAGCATGGCCTACGCCGAGACCTTCAACTTCACCGAGTACGACGACATCGTCGTCGAGATGAAGAAGCAGACCGATTACCTCGGCGCGGACGTCGTCATCGAGGCCGTGGGGGCCGAGGCCGACGGCAGCTTCCTGCAGCACGTCACCGGGACCAAGCTCAAGCTCCAGGGCGGATCGCCGATCGCGCTGAACTGGGCCATCGACTCCGTGCGCAAGGGCGGAACGATCGGGGTCGTGGGCGCTTACGGGCCGGTGCCGAACGCGGTGAAGTTCGGCGACGCCCTGAACAAGGGGCTGACCTTGAACATGAACCAGACCCCGGTGAAGCGCCAGTGGCCCCGCATGTTCGAGCACGTGCGCAACGGCCACCTCACCCCACGGGAGATGGTGACCCACCGGTTCGAGCTGGAGGACATCGCCGAGGCCTACCACGTGTTCTCCGCCAAGCTCGACGGCTGCATCAAGCCGCTCGTCCTGCCGAGCGCGGCCTGAGGGAGGGACCGACGTGACCGAGCACCGCGACACCGCTGCCGACGTCCCGAGCGCCTACGTCCGGGACAAGCGCACCGCCCCTCCCACCCGCGAGGAACTGCGGGCCCGGATCCCCGGCTGGGGGGTCGACCTGGACCCGGCCGACCGGCCCTCCAACCGCAGGCTGAACTACGCCCCGGACACCACCGGGGCGCACTGGTACTTCCCCGAGCGGCAGCCGGAGAAGTGGCCGCGCGAGCACTCGATCGAGCACGCCTTCGTCACTCCGGTCTTCGGCACCGCCCAGCCACCGAAGGGCCTGTCCGGAGCCATCCGGAAGTTCTCCTACGCGACGTACAGCGAGGGACGCCTCGGCCACTGGCTGCTGCTGATGCTCGGCGACCGCGTGGACGCCGTGGAGGAGCACCTGAAGTCCCTGCTGACCCTTCGTCCGGACAACCCGATCACCCAGACCGGGGTGCGCGGAGAGTTCACCCACGGCGGCCTGAGGTCCCGTTTCGGCAGCAAGCGCACCGACTGGAGGCACCAACTGCTCGATCCGGTGATCGTGGCCGGGCCCTGGGTCGCCTCGGCCGGGCTGACGTTCAGGCTGGCACGGAAGGGGCTCCGGGCCCTACGGCGCTGACGGGCCGTTCGGGCCCGGGGGAGCGAGGTACGCGTGGACGCCTGGGACGTGGTCGCCGACGCGGCGGAGAACCTGTATCCGGCGCGCATGCAGATGGCCCTGTCGCTGGGCTGGCACATCATCTTCAGCTGCTTCGGGATCGCCTTCCCACTCCTGACCGTCTTCACCGAATGGCGGGGGCACCGCCGCGGCGACGCCGTCCTCACGGGCCTGGCGCACACGTGGGCGAAGGCGATGGGCGTGCTCTTCGCCGCCGGGGCCGTCTCCGGAACGCTGCTGTCCTTCGAGATGGGCATCCTGTGGCCGGGCCTCATGGACCGGTTCGGCGAGATCTACGGCTTCCCGTTCGTGCTCGAGGGGTTCGCCTTCTTCATCGAAGCCATCTTCGTCGGGATCTACCTGTTCGGGTGGAACCGGCTGTCCCCCCGGGCGCACATGCTCAGCGCCCTGCCCATGATCGCCTCCGGGATGGCCGGGGCCTTCTTCGTCGTCACGGCCAACGCCTGGATGAACAACCCCACGGGATTCCGGCTCGACGGGGACGGCCGGGTGATCGACGCCCGGCCGTGGGCGGCGATGTTCGGCCCCTCCACGTGGCCGCAGGTGGTGCACATGCTGCTGGGCGCCTACATGGTCGCCGGCTTCACCATCGCGTCGGTCTACGCGGTCGGGATGCTGCGCGGCCGCCGGGACCGGCGGCACCACCTGGGGCTGCTGATCCCGCTCACACTGGCCGCCGCGGTGACGCCGGTGCAGATCGTCGTCGGGGACTGGATCGCCAACACCGTGGCCGAGAACCAGCCCGCGAAGCTCGCCGCCATGGAGGGGCTGTACCGGACGACGGCGGGGGCGCCGCTGACGGTGGGCGGCCTCTACTACGACGAGGGGCTGCACTACGGGCTGGAGATCCCGAAGGCGCTGTCGCTGCTGATCCACCACGACCCCAACGGTGTGGTCCAGGGCCTGGAGGAGTTCCCGGCCGACGAGCGCCCGCCGGTCAACGTCGTCCACCTGGCATTCGACACGATGGTCGGACTCGGCAGCGCGCTGCTGCTGCTCGCCGTGGTCCTCGGCTTCACCTGGTGGCGTCGCCGCCGGATCCCCCGAACGCCGTGGTTCCTGCGCGCCGTCGCCGTGTCGGGGGTGGCGGCGGTCCTCGCGCTGGAGGCGGGCTGGGTCACGACCGAGGTGGGCCGCCAGCCGTGGATCGTCTACGGGATCATGCGGACCGCCGAGGCGGTCAGCCCGGCGCCCGGGCTCTTCCTCGGCTTCTACGCCGTGGTGGTGATCTACCTGCTGCTCACCGCGCTCACCGTCTTCGTGCTGCGGCGGATGGCCCGCAGCGGCGACACCCCGGCGCCGCAGGAGGTGGACGCCGAACCGCCCGACCGCAGCCCCGGCGAGGTGGCGCTGCGATGAGCCTGGCGGAGGTCGTCCTCAGCATCATGTTCGTCGGCCTCATCGCCTACGGCCTCTTCGGCGGGGCCGACTTCGGCGCCGGCATCTGGGACCTGCTGGCCGGGGGCACCCGCCACGGTGCGCGTCAGCGGGACCTCATCGAGCGCTCCATCGCGCCGGTCTGGGAGGCCAACCACGTCTGGCTGATCTTCGTGCTCGTCGTCCTGTGGACGGCGTTCTCGGGCGCGTTCGCCGCTGTGGTCAGCACCCTCTACATCCCGCTGACCCTCGCCGCGTTCGGGATGATCGCCCGTGGGGCGGCGTTCGCCTTTCGCAAGAGCATCAGCACGCTGGCCATGCGGCGCTTCCTCGGCGCCGGCTTCGCCCTGTCGTCGCTGGTCACGCCCTACTTCCTCGGCGCGGTGGTGGGCGGGGTCGCCTCGGGGCGGGTGCCGCCCGGCGTCGCGGCGGGCGACGTCGTCACCAGCTGGGTCAATCCGACGTCCGTCCTCGGGGGCGTGCTGGCGGTGCTCGTCTGCGCCTACCTGGCGGCAGTCTTCCTGTGCGCCGACGCCCGGCGCGACGGGGCGACCGACCTGGCCGAGGAGTTCCGGGCCCGTGCGCTCGGCACCGCAGCGGTGACCGGGGCCGTGGGCATCGCCGGACTGTTCGTCCTGCGCGCCGATGCACCGCTGCTCTTCGACGGCCTCACCGGGCGGGCGGCGCCGGCGGTGGTGGTCTCCGTCGTCGCGGGGACAGCCGCCATCGTCTACCTCGCCACCCGGCGGTACGCGCACGCCCGCGTCGCGTCTGCCCTCGCCGTCACCGCGATCCTGGTCGGCTGGGCGCTCGCGCAGTACCCCTACATCCTGGTCGGAGAGGTCACCATCGAGGAGGCCGCGCGGGGACGGGCGACGCTCGTCGCGATGCTCGTGACCCTCGTCGCCGGGGCGGTGATCCTCCTCCCGGCGCTGGCCTACCTCTACCTGCTGTTCCAGCGCTCGCCCGAGCCGGGGTCGGGCGCCGTCAGCTCCGACGGCGTCCGGTCGGGCGGCATATGAGTGCGCACGGCCCGCGCTGGGCACAGGCCTGCGGTGACCTCCCCATCCCAGGCCAGCTCCGCGCAGACCCGGCGCCAGCCACCGGTGCCCACGCGCACGATCCTCGCGACCATCGGTCTGCTGCTGGCGACGGCGCTGTTGCTCTACATGCTCGTGCACGTCCTCCAGGTGGTGACCTGGCTGGTCATCGGCGCCTTCTTCGCCGTCGCGCTCGCCCCGGTGGTGGGTTGGGTCGAGCGGAAGGTGTTCGGCGGCCGCCGGCGGTCGCTGGCCACGCTGCTGGTCTTCGTGGTCGCGTTCCTCGTCTTCGCCGGTATCGTCACCGCCTTCGCCGTCCCCCTCGCCCAGGAGGGCACGAAGGTCGCGGGCCAGCTACCGACCCTGATCGCCGACGCCCGCGCGGGCCGCGGACCCGTCGGTGATCTGCTGGAGCGCACTCACGCCCTGCAGTGGGTGCAGGACAACCAGGACCGGATCGGGTCGTTCGCCAGCGGCCTGACCAGCCCGGCGGCCGGCGTCCTCGGCGGCATCGCGACGGGCGTGGCGGGGTTCTTCACCGTCCTGGTGCTGGCCTACCTGATGGTGCTGGAAGGCCCGAAGCTGGTCGACGGCACCACCAACCTGTTCGAGCCGGCCATGGGCGCGCGGATCCGCCGGGTCGCCACCGACTGCGCGCGCTCGGTCACGGGCTACCTGTCGGGCAACCTGTTGATCAGCGTCATCTGCGGCTCCCTGACCTACGTCGTCCTCAAGGTCTCGGGGGTGCCGTTCGCCGGGCTGATCGCGCTCTTCGTGGGCCTGGCCGACCTCATTCCGCTGGTCGGCGCCACGATCGGCGGCGTGGTGGCCGTCCTGGCCGGCTTCATCAACTCCGTGCCCGCGGGGATCGCCGTCCTGGTCTTCTTCGTCGTCTACCAGCAGCTGGAGAACCACCTGCTGCAGCCGCTGGTCTTCGCCCGCACCGTGAAGGTCAACCCGCTGACGGTGATCGTGGCCATCCTGGTCGGGGTCGAGCTGGCCGGCATCCTGGGTGCCCTGCTGGCGATCCCGGTGGCCAGCATCATCCAGGTGATCCTGCGCGACGTCTGGGATCACCGGCGCGGCCGGCCGAAGGACGAGCCGACGGTCGGTGAGGAGCGGCAGGTGGCACTGCCCGCGGACGAGCGGGACGACGCACCGGCCCGACCAGCGCCCGCGGTGGGCACGCCCGCGGTGGGCACGACCGGTGCAGGCACCACGGGCGTGGGCGGTGCGGGGACGTCGGCGCGGGACTGAGGCTGCTCAGGCGCCGGCGGCTCGGCGGTGGAGGTGGTGGTGCCCTCGGTGGTGGACACCACCCGGCGCCCCCGGTGCGGGAGCAGCGGAGAGACCGATCCTGCGAGGGGCGTGAGCGCCCACGACCCGGGTAGGGGCCGACGGCCGCCGGACGGGGCGGCGGTCGAGCACCGGCGTGGGGGGCAGTGTGTCGGACGGGACGTTCAGCCGGCTGCTGAGGTCGTTGCGGGGCGCCGTGCGCCCGCCGGAGCTGACCACCGGTGACGATCGCTCCGCCTCGCGGCTGGAGCTCTTCTTCGACCTCGCGTTCGTGCTGGTCGTGGCCCAGCTGGCCACCGTCCTGCGGAACGACGTCAGCGTCCACGGCGGGCTGGTCTTCGCCGGGATGTTCGCGACGGTGTGGTGGTCGTGGGTCAGCTCCACGCTGTACGCCAACCGGTTCGACCACGACGATCTGGTGTACCGGCTCTACAAGCTGGCCAGCATGGCTGCCGTCATCGGGCTGGCCGCCTCGGCGACCGCGGCGACCGGGGAGCGGTTCGCGGCGTTCGTCGGCTGCCAACTGGTGCTGCGCGGAACGTTGCTGCTGCAGTACCACCGGGCCTACCGGCACCTCCCCGCAGCGCGCCCGGTGGCGCGGCTGTACATGGCCGGCGCCGGTGCCGGCGCGCTGCTGTGGGGCGCCTCGCTGCTGGCGCCGCGGCCGGCCGCCTTCGCACTGTGGGCGGCCGCGGTCCTCACCGAGGCGCTCGTGCCCCTGCTGGCGACACGGGGCTCGGCCGACGTCCCGCTGCACGAGGAGCACCTGCCCGAGCGGTTCGCCCTCTTCGTGATCCTCGTCCTGGGCGAGTCGGTGGCGGGGGTGGCGAACGGGCTGCGCGACGCCGGCTGGACCTCCTCGGCGATCCCGGTGGCGGTGCTGTGCTTCGTTCTCGCGGCCGCCTTGTGGTGGAGCTACTTCGACCTGGCCGGCGCCCGCGCCAAGCGGCTGCTCAGCGAGGCCGGCGTGGACCGGAGCGACCACTCCCACGACGTGTACGTGTTCGGGCAGCTGCCCCTCACGCTGGGGCTGGCGCTGATCGGGGCGGGGATCGAGCTGGCGGTGGTGGAGAGCGGGCAGGGCGAGGTGCCTGGGGGCACCCGCCTCCTGCTCGCGGGCGGGGTGGCCCTGTATCTCGTGTCGGTGACCGTCATCGACACCGGAATGGCGGGCCGGGCGCGTACCGGCTGGTGGTGGCCGCTCACCGCGGCCGTGGTCGCGTTGCTCGACGCCGCACTCGAACTGCCGGCCGTGGTCGTGGTGGGCGCCCTGGCGGTGCTGTTCGTCGCCGTGGTGGTGGCCGGGTTCGTCGAGCGGTCGTCGGGCCGACTGGCCGTCGACCCGGTCTGAGCGGTCCCGGGCACCTGCGACGCCGCGGTGACGCCCCGGTGACGGTGGAGGCGCGAGCATCGGAGGGCTTTCCGCCGTCCGGACCGAGGGGTGTCATGACCGCCAGCCGTGCCCTGAACTGCATCGTCCCGCCGCACATCCTCGCCAAGCTGCTGGAGAGCAGCGACACCGCGATCCGCGACGCGGCGATGAGGACCCTCCTCACCACCATGCGACTCCGGGGCGAGCGCGAGGTCCGGACCACCCTGCTGGGCCGTTCGGCGCCCGCGCAGGGACGGCGCACCGTGCTCGACTGCAGGCACAGCACGGTGCTGCCCTCGGCGGTGATCGCCCGCACCGAGGACGGCCCCGAGTCCGGCGACATCTCGGTCAACCGCGCGTTCGACGGATTCGGCGCGACTCGCCAGTTCTATCTCGACGTCATGGGCCGCAACTCCATCGACGGCAGGGGCATGCGCCTGGACGGGTACGTGCACCGGGGCGTCGACTACAACAACGCCTTCTGGGACGGCCAGGAGATGGTCTTCGGGGACGGCGACGGCGTCATCTTCACCGACTTCACCGGCTCGCTCGACGTGATCGGTCACGAGCTGACCCACGGGGTGACCGAGCACACCGCCGGTCTGGAATACCACAACCAGTCGGGGGCCCTGAACGAGTCGATGTCCGACGTCATGGGGTCGCTGGTCAAGCAGTGGTCCCTCCAGCAGACCGCCGACCAGGCCGACTGGCTGATCGGCCCGGAGGTGTTCACGCCCGGCGTCGAGGCGGACGCGCTGCGGTCGATGAAGGCACCCGGCACCGCCTACGACAACGAGACGTTCGGCAAGGACCCGCAGCCGGACCACATGGACCGCTACGTCGCGCTGCCGGACACCGACGAGGGCGACAACGGAGGCGTGCACATCAACTCGGGCATCCCGAACCACGCCTTCTACCTCACCGCTGTCGCAATCGGGGGACATGCCTGGGAGGCCGCGGGGCACGTGTGGTACGAGTCGCTGCGGGCGTCGACGTCGACGACGGAGTTCCAGGAGTTCGCCGAGACGACTGCGAGCAAGGCGGCGCAGCGCTACGGGACCGGCAGCGCCGAGCAGAAGGCCGTGCGGGAGGCGTGGGAACAGGTCGGCATCACGACGGCCAGCGGGTCCCGCGGCGGAGGACGGCCGCCGTCGGGCGCCATACCCACCCCCCGGGACGAGTTCGTCCGCCACTTCGACGAGCTCGCCGCCCAGGTCGACCGACTTCGTTCCGAGCTGCACCTGCCGGCCTGACAACCTGGCGATCCGGCTCGCGGCAGGGTAGATCCACTGCATGAGGGTCACCCTGGCAGTGCACGGCGGCTTCGCGGGTGGGCTCCGGCTCGGGCGCCCACCCGTCGAGGTCGACCTGTCGGCACTGACCGACCACGACGTCCTGGCGCTGACCGGGCTGTTGTCCGCGGCGAAGGAGGATCCACCGCCGGCGGAGCCGTCCCGCGCCGTCCCCGACCAGCAGAGCTACACCGTCACGGTCGACGACGGGCAGACGCAGCAGGTCCTGCGACGGACGGACACGACCATGTCGCAGGCCTTCGCCGACCTGGTCGACCGGCTGCAGCGGCTCGGCGGCGTCTCCGGCGATTGACCGGTCACGCCGAGGGCAGCCGGGAGGTCGCCACGATGGGCACGCCGGCCGGTGGGCCACCTGCCCTCGGACGGCGCCTGGCGGACGGGCGGTGTGACGCTCCCGTGACGGCCGCCCTGCGACCGTGGGGGCATCCATCCGCGTCGATGAGGGGAGCCGGCATGACCGACCACCTGGTGGAAGACGTCGTAGCCGAGTCGATCAGCCCGTGGCCGTTGGTCAGGAAGGGCTACGCACAGACCCATCCCGTACGCACGCTGCAGTACCTGCTCCGCGCCCGGAACCATCCGGTTCCCGTCGACGGGGTCTTCGGGGCCGTGACGGACACCGCCGTCCGCGCCTTCCAGAAGGACAAGAGCCTGACGGCCGACGGCGTCGTCGGCCCGAAGACCTGGACAGCACTCGTGGTCCAGGTCACCAAGGGCAGTTCGGGGGACGCCGTTCGCGGTGTGCAGGAGGAATTCCAGTACCGCAATCTGTCCGGTGACCCGAGCCTGGGCCTGCAGGTCGACGGGATCTTCGGGACGAAGACCTACGAGGCGGTCCGGGGCTTCCAGTACGCGCTGTCCCAGAACCATCCGGAGGTGGTCGCGGACGGCATCGTCGGACCCATCACCTGGCGGGCGCTGGTCAGCGGCATGCTTTCTTTCTGACCGCACGCACCTAGGCCCCTCGGGCGGGAGTTCCCACCGGGGCTCCCGCGCCGGGCGGAGGCACGGTCCGCTGTCCTGAACGGTCCCGAGGGAGAGCCGTGGAGACACGCTACGAGTGCTGGGGTCCGGACAAGGAGGACCTGACCGCACGGCTGCGGAAGCACTACGACGACGGCGACATCCCGATCTTCTTCGGGACCGGAGGCCCGCCGAGCTGGAAGTTCAGGCTCACGTGCCTCCAGGGGCACGAGAACGTCTTCGACGGCACCGACCGGCCGTGAGCGCCGCCGACCACTCCGGCACCGACCCCACGGGGGACCGCGAGGACGATCCGTCGAAGCGTGCACCCGCCGCGGAGGTGCACACCGGTCGGCCGCCCACGCCCGACGAGCGGTACTGGGCGGCCGCGGGCGAGGAGCTGACCCCGCTCAAGAGTCTGGAGCGGATCGACAGCAAGGCCGGTTTCGTGTTCGGCAACGTCACGCTCGTCGGCACGATCCTGACCGGCTTCGGACTGGCGACCGGCACGTCGGGACGGTTCGCCGATCATCCGGGGCCGGCGTCGACCGCCCTGGCGCTGATCGTCGTAGCGGTTCTTCTCGCGCTGGCCGCCAACCTGCCCTCGTTCCGGCGGCGGATCGATCCTGCCGACATCGTTCAGGTCGAGCGCTTCTACCGCACGAACATCGGCATTCGCGGCTGGCTGACGCGGGTGGCGCTGCTGTGCTTCACCGGGGCGTTGCTCCTTGCCGCGTGGTTGGTGTCGCAGGTGGCCAGCGCTGCCCCCGAGACGTCGCTGGCGCTCCAATGGCGCGACGACGGGGAGGGGGCGCGGAACGTGGTCGGGCGGGTCGTCGCCACGGACTTGCCGCCGGCGGCGGAGATGGAGACGGTCCTGGTGTCGCAGGTGTCCGACGACGAGGAGGAGCAGGTGCTCGCCGAGGACCACTCGGATGCCGACGGCACCGGATCGGTCACGGTGACCGTCGAGGTGGGCGCGGCGCCGGCCGACACCGTGCTGCGACTCGAGGTCGTGGTGACGCGCGGTGGCGAGCGGGTCGCGGCCGACTCGATGGAGCTCACGCCCTGATCGGCAGCCCACGCCCTGATCGGCAGCTCACGCCCTGATCGCGAGTTCGGCGACCGACGAGGCGGCGTCCTCGCCGGGCTCCGAGGGGTCCGGGCGGCGCAACGCCGTCTCGACCATCTCCCGGCACTCGTCGGCGACGCCACTGCTCAGACCGCCCACGCGGCGGGCGTCGTCCATGTCGACCAGCGCCACGCGGAGCAGCCCCCGGCGCCTGAGCGGATTCTTCCGGTCGGCCCGGTGGATGCCCCGCCGGTAGCCCTCGACCGCGGAGTCGTGGACGCCCTGGCAGAGCTCGGCCAGGGCGAGGTCGAAGTAGGTGTCGACCGCCCCGCCGCTGAGCCGCAGCGACCGTCGGTACCTGCGGGCCGCCTCCTCGAACTGCCTGAGCCCGTAGTGACACCAGCCCGCCGTCGCGACCTCGTCGGGGTCCTGACCGTTGACGTCGATGCCCTGCAGCGCCAGGACGAACTGCTCCCGGGCCTCCTCGGCCTCACCGGACTTCCAGAGGACCGTCGCCAGCTCCTTGCGGTAGAGCGGCTCGTCCGGCGCGAGTCCGACCGCGATGCGCATCGCGCCGAGGGCCTCGGGCAGCGTGTCCAGGCCCTGGTTCTCCAGGGCCCAGGCCAGCCAGACGTGGGCCTCGGCGTCGGTGCGGTCCAGCCCAGCCGCCGTTCGCAGCACGGCCGAAGCCGTCTCGAAAGCGCCGACCAGGCACAGGACCCTTCCCCGTCCCACCAGGGCAGCGGCGTTCTGTGGATGGGCGTCGACCGCCCGGCGGGACGTCTCCAGCGCCGACCCGTAGTCCTCCAGCTCCAGGTTGGCGCGGACGACGTCGCTCATCAACGTCGCGTCGTCGGGGGCGACCTCCAGCGCCCGGCGGAAGACCGCCAGCGCGTCGGTGGGCCGCTCGGCGGTCAGCAGTGTGTAGCCGAGCAGCCGGTGGGTCAGCCGGTCCCCTGGCGAGCCGACGAGGGCGGCCTCGAACTCGGCATAGGCCTCGTCGAACCGCCCCAGCTGCCGCATGACGTCCCCGAGTCCACGGTGCGCCTCGGCGCTCGTCGGCTCGAGGGCGAGGGCGGCCCGGAACGCCTTCTCCGCGTCCACGAACCGGTGATGGGTGTTGTGCAGGTCGCCGAGCAGGGTCAGGGCCGGCCCGTTCTCCGGTTGCTCCTTGACCGCGCGGCGCAGGGCCGTCGCGGCCGCCTTGTCGCGGCCCAGCGCCGACAGCACGTGCCCCTTGACCGTCAGCGCCTTGGCGTTCCGGCTGTCGTGGTGCAGCGCCTTCCGGGCGAAGGCCAGCGCCCCGTCCAGGTCACCGGCCTGCCGCAGGTCTTCGGCGATACGGGTGTAGAGCTCCGGACTGGGACAGAGCTCGACCGCCTTCCGGAGGGCCGCGACGGCGGCGTCGATCCGCCCTTGCGCCTCGTGCACGGAGGCGATCCTCATCAGGACCTCGGCCCGCTCGAGGTCGGGCAGGCCGGTCTCCTCCGTGCTCCCGCCGGCGGGGGTGTCCAGAGCCGCGGTATCGAGAGCTGCCTGGAAGGCCTCGAGCGCGTCGTCGAGCCGGCCGAGCCGGACGTAGACCCGACCGAGGGCTGCCGACGCGCGCGGGAACCCGCCTGCCAGGCGCACCGCCTCCCGGAGCTCCTTGGCGGCGCGGCTGAGGCGACGCTGGTCGTTGAGGGTGCGTCCGAGGATCCACCGGGAGCGGGCGTCGGAGGGATCGATCTCCACGGCTCGCCGGAGCGCGCCGACCGCCCCGTCGAGGTTGCCGCTGCGCCGCTGCGCCTCGCCGAGCGAGGCCCACGGCCGGACCGCGTCCCGGTCCAGAGCGACCGACCTCCGCAGGTCGTCGATGGCCAGGTCGAACTGTCGCCGCTCCATGCGGACCTCACCGCGCACCGCCAGTGCCTTGGCGTGGCCCGCGTTCCGCTCGATGGCCGCGTCCAGCGCCCGGAGCGCGTCATCGGTCGCACCGGTGTGGTGCAGGCTCTCCCCGAGAGCGGCGTAGAGGTCGGCCGACGGGCTTCCCAGCCGCGTCTGGGCCTCCCGCAGCTCGGCCACGGCCTTGTCGTGCAACCCCAGGGCCTGCCACGCCAGGCCCCTGGCCTCGGCCGCCTCGGCGGACCGCACGGCGGCGGGGCCGGTACCCGGCAGTTCCTCCAGCGCCTCCTGCGGGCGCCCGGCGGAGATCAGGGCCCGCGCCTTCTGGACGTGGAGGCGCGCGTCCTCGCCGCCCTGCTCGATCGCCGCGTCCAGTTCCGCCGCCGCCTCGTCCGGGCGTCCCACGCTCACCAGAGCCACCGCCCGGAGGCTCGCGGCCTCCGGCTGGTTCGCCGTGTCGCCGCCCGCGCTGTCCAGCAGGTCCAACGCCTCCTGGTAGCGATGAGCGGCCACGAGCGACTCGACCGCCGTTCTCACGGCGTCCGGCGCGTCGGCGGACCGAGACTCGCGGAGGACCTCCGCCAGGGCGACGGCCGGGTCCGGCGCCTTCGGGAACCGTGCGACGAGCGCGCGCAGACGCTTCTCGGCGTCCTCCTTGCGCCCCGCCTCGCGCAGCCAGGCAGCCAGGCGCAGCGTCGGACCTGGTTCCCCGGGATCCAGCCGTACCACCGCCGCCTGGGCCTGGACGGCGCGATCGAGCTGGCCCGCACCGTGCAGCGCGCTGGCGAACGCGGCCCACTCCTCCTGCGCCATGGTCGGCGACTCCTCGAACACGCGGATCGCCGTGTCGAACTCCTGCCGCGCACGTTCCTCGTCGCCGCGGGCGGCCGCGACCTGCCCCAGCAGGCTCGACCCCACAGCGGTGAGGCTGCGGCCGGTGTCGCCGGCCTGCCGGCCGACGATCCGTAGCGCCGCCGCGGCGCTGTTGAGCAGGTCGGCGGCCTCGGCTGCCCGCCCCTCCTCGAACAGGGCGCCGCCCCGGTGGATCATCTCGCGGGCCACGGTGATCATGACGTCCTCGACGAAGGCGCGGGCGCCGCGGGCGATCGAGGCCAGTCCCGGGAAGAAGCTCCCGGGCAGGAGCGGTCCGGATATCACGCTGGCCTGCCTTCTCCGTGGGTCATGGCCGGATGGCGTCGCTGGGTGGGGTGTGGGACGTGGATTCCCCGCCTCGTGTCGGCGGCTTCAGCCGGGGCCAGATGTGGTCGCGTACCTGCCGGGCGATATCGGGCGCGGAGTCCGGGCGCTGCAATCGGCGGTACCAGGCCGCATTGAGCACCTGCACCATCGTCACCGCCTCGAGGTCGGGGTCGGCCCCTTCGGCCGGCGGGTCGGGGAAGAACCCGACAGCTCGCCGCTTGGCGTCGGCGAAAGCGTTGTCGTCGAAGCGGATGTGCGTCTGGTTGCGGAGCTCGATCACCTCGAGCGCCTGCACGAGGCTGCTCACCACGGGTTCCACCAGCCGCCGCTCGCCTTCCGACACGGCCGGGGGCGCCAGGTGGGCAACGGCGTCGTTCCAGGACAGCTGGAGCTTGTCGATGGTGTCGGTGAGATTGCCCTGCAACTTCGGCGCCATGTGCCGCAGGGTCCCGACAACCACTTCTGCCCGGACCAGGTCCCACGCCTGGTCCTCCGCACGGCCGACAGACAGGGGATCGAGCTTGAGCAGGAGGCAGGCGCACGCGTAGGCGGGACCCATCACGTACGTCGCGAACGCGTCGGCGAGATAGGTCCTGATCCGCGCTTCGCGCGCGCGCCGAGCGGTCTCGGCGGCGCCGGCGTCCGGGCCGAGCTGCTTGGGTACCGCGGAAGGCGCGGCGGCCAGCCGTTCGGCCAGCGCCTGCAGCTCGGCGTCCTTCTCGACGAGGATGCGACCGAACTCGTGGGCGAACAGCGGCAGCGCCCAGATCGTCCACTCCGGAAAGCCCAGGCGGATGATGCTGGGGATCGTCGACGGTTCCGTCCGGGCGGGGATCGCGAACATGTACGGCAGGTCCACGACGGTCGTCCAGTAGTCGCTGAGCCAGTCCGCCATCGCGCAGAAGTGCTCGTCCATGCCCATGCCGCGCAGGCTCAGTCCCGCCGCCACGTCGACGTACTGCTGGAACAGGCTCAGCTGATCCGGCCCGCCCACCAGTTCCCGGTACTTCGCCCAGGCCGGGGCGGCGGCGTCCCCGTCGACGGCTGCGGGCGCGGCCGCCTCGTCCGTTCCCAGTGCGGTGCGCAGCTGGATCGTCTGGGTGAGCAGGTTCAGTGCCGGTCCGGCGTTGAAGATCGTCTTGACGTGCTCCCGGTTGAGGAGGGCATCGGTCTCCCGGATGTCGGCGACCAGCTTCCGGGTCTCCTGCTGCGCCTCCTGGAGGGTCTGCTCGAGGTTCGTGAGGCTCCTGGCCGCCGTGGCCAGATGCTCGGAGAGGCCGTAGTCGCTGAAGAGGTCTGCGATGTCCGGGTAGTCGTTGAGTCGCGAGATCGCGTCCACGGCGGACTTGGCACGTCGCAGGTTGAGCGTCGCGTTCGCCCCCGGGGCCACCAGCAGGGAGTTCAGCCGGCGGATGGAGTCGCTCCTCGCCCCGACCACGTTGACCAGCTGACGGACGTCGCGAAGGTTGCGTTCCAGTGCCTCGATACGGATGCGCAGGAACAGGTCACCCATCAGTCGCCTCTTCCGTGTCGGGGGGTGCCACGGCCGTTCGGCACGCGGCCATGGCCAGGGCTTCCAGCCGGCGGACGGTCGTCTCGTCGTCCCAGTGGCGCAGCCGGGCGATCCACGCGGCGTTCACGATCTCCCGCAGCGAGTAGGACGCCGCGATCTCCGACGGTGTCCGCGCCCGCTGCTCCAGGAGTCCGGCGAGCTCCTGGACCGCCGTCCGCGAGGTGAAGGCGGCCCGTGGGAAGAGGCGGGCGGCGAGCCTGGCCAGATCGGCGACGAGATCGTCCAGCGGCGCCGTCTCGTCGGCCTCTGGTGCGTGGAGACCGAACGGTGTCACCAGCTCCGCCCAGAGCCGGCGGAGTGCCGTGACGACGTCGGCGTAGCCACCGTCGAGGCAGGTGAGCGTCTCGAGGATGAGGTGGGTGCGCTCCAGCTCGGGGGGATGGTGGGCGACGATCCGGTCGGCGGAGCCGGGGGAGAACCGGAGCAGCACGGCCGAACAGGCGTAGGCCGGTCCCAGGCTCCAGACACCGAAGAAGTCGGCGATGAACTCGCGGTTCAGCCGGTCGCCGAGGCCCTGGGTGGTCTCCCCTGTGCGGGCCGCGCCGGCGAGCAGAGCCAGGGGGAAGGTGAACGCCCGCGCGTCCTGGCGGAGCGTGCGCAGCTCCTGGGTGGCCACGTGCCCCGCTTCGTGGCCGAGCATCGGGAGAGCCCAGACGGAGAACTCGGGAAATCTCGTCCACACGGTCCGCGTGAGCGGGCTGAACGCGTCGCCGACGGCCAGCGTGACGGTGGGCCAGGAGACCTGTGGCGGCATGGCGGCGGCCAGCTCCCCGAGCACCGCGCCGGCCACCGCGCCGTAGTCGTCGTCCAGCCGCTGCTGCTGGACGTAGAGCGCACCGAGGTAGGCGAGGCTGTCGCGCAGCGAGTGCTCGATGTCGGTGCGGACGCCCTGCAGGCGTCCCCATCCCGAGCGGAGGTCCCCATTCCTCGCCACGTCCCGCGCGATCGCGTCCAGATCCAGCGCACGCAGCCGCAGATCGTCGGCGAAGGAGTCCAGCGCGGCCGTCGGCCCGCCGCCGGTCACGGCAGGACTGGTGAGAATCTCCTCGGCACAGCGGAGGTCGTCGCGCGCAAGGAGCAGCCGCGCGTCGAGGACCGATCTCGCGTCCATGGTTCCCCCTGCGGCGAGGATCGCGCCCGAGTCTTTCGCCGGAGAGCGCGGCTGGCTAGGGGTCTGGGCCTGACGTCTGCCGTATCCGAGACACGCAGGTCCGATACGGCGGGGCCCGAGGGGCGGGTCAGGCCTCCAGGTTGGTCATCACGTGCTTGATGCGGGTGTAGTCCTCGAGGCCGTACATCGACAGGTCCTTGCCGTGGCCGGAGTGCCCGAACCCGCCGTGCGGCATCTCGGCCACCAGCGGGATGTGCGTGTTGATCCACACGCAGCCGAAGTCCAGCCGCCGGGCCATCCGCATGGCGCGGCCGTGATCCTTCGTCCAGACGCTGGAGGCCAGTCCGTACTCGACGCCGTTGGCCCAGCGGACCGCCTCGTCCTCGTCGGTGAACCGCTGCACCGAGATGACCGGCCCGAACACCTCGTTCTGCACGAGCTCGTCGTCCTGCCGCAGGCCGGACACGACGGTGGCCTCGTGGAACCACCCGGCGGCCAGGTCGCCGCCGGCACGGGCGCCGCCGGCCAGCACGCTGGCGTGGTCGGGCAGCCGGGACAGGAACCCTTCGACGCGGGCCAGCTGCGTGGCGTTGTTCACCGGCCCGAACAGGGCGTCGGGGTCGTCGGGCATGCCGGGGCGGGCCGCCGTGCGCGCCTGCTCGGCGAGCGCGGCCACGAAGTCGTCGTGCACCCGCGGTCCGGCCAGCACCCGGGTCGCCGCCGTGCAGTCCTGCCCCGCGTTGAAGAAGCCGGCCACTGCGATGCCCTCGGCCGCGCCGGCGACGTCCGCGTCGTCGAAGACGACGACGGGCGCCTTGCCGCCGAGCTCGAGGTGGGTGCGCTTGAGGTCGTGAGCCGCGGCGCCGGCGACCTCCATGCCGGCGCGCACCGAGCCGGTGATGGACACCAGCTGGGGGATCGGGTGCGCCACCAGCGCCCGGCCGGTGTCGCGGTCGCCGCAGACGACGTTCATCACGCCGGGCGGGAGGAACTGCTGCATCAGCTCGGCCATGAGCACGGTGGTCATGGGCGTGGTGTCCGAAGGCTTGAGGACGACGCAGTTGCCGGCCGCGATCGCCGGCGCCCACTTCCAGACCGCCATCATCATCGGGTAGTTCCACGGCGTCACCTGTGCGACGACCCCGATCGGCTCCCGTCGGATCATCGACGTCATGCCGACCATGTACTCACCCGCGGACCGGCCTTCGAGCACCCGGGCCGCGCCGGCGAAGAACCGGATCTGGTCGACCATCGGGGGCAGCTCTTCGGTGGCGGTGAGGCCGAGCGGCTTGCCGGTGTTCTCCGACTCGACCCGCACGAACTCCTCCGCACGGGCCTCGATGGCGTCGGCGATCCGCAGCAGCGCCCGCTGCCGCTCGGAAGGGGTCGTGTCGCGCCAGGTCTCGAAGGCCCGCGCCGCCGCGGCGAACGCTGCATCGACGTCCTCCGGTCCGGACAGGGGCGCAGTCGCGTAGACCCGACCCGTCGCCGGGTTGACCACGTCGGTGGTCCGTCCCGAGCGCGCGGCCACGCTCTGGCCGTCGATGACGTTGAGCACGGATCGGGTCACGCGGTCCTCCGGGAGGAGCTAGTTGGTGCCGTAGTTGTAGGTCTGCTTGTGCACCCGCAGGCAGATCGACGTCTCTGTCTCGCGGACGCCCTCGACGGTGCGGATCCGGTCGTTGATGACGCTGAGCAGGTGCTCGTTGTCCCGGCAGACGATCTCCAGCTGCAGGTCGTAGCGGCCGGAGGTGAGGACGCAGTAGTCGACTTCGTCGATCTCGCTGATCGTCTCGGCGGCGCGACGCGAGTCGCCGGCGACCGTGACCCCCACCGAGGCCATCACCCCGAAGCCCAGGGTGATCGGGTCCGCGACCGCGACGATCTGCAGGGCGCCGGAGTCGACGAGTGCCTTCACCCGCTGCCGGACGGCGGCCTCCGACAGGCCGACGGCGTCGCCGATCGCGGTGTAGGAGCGGCGGCCGTCCTCCTGCAGCTGGCGCAGGATCGCCTTGCCGACGTCGTCGAGCAGGTGTGCCGGCGCGCCCGACGCGCGAGGGCCGTTGCGAGGGCGGGCCATGGTCTCCTCCAGGGGACGGGAAGGGGCTGGAGAGGCAGCCCCAGGGGCCGCGTCGCGGGCCGAAGAGTCTCACACCGGACGAGGGCGCAACCACCCGCTCCGCACGGTTCCCGTCGTGAGGGGCCAGTGGCGGTGAGGATTCCGTCCCCCGGCGACACGGAGAGGGCGGGGATCCGTCACCGTCCCGCCACCCTGTCGGCCGTTCGGGCCAGCCGGCTGGTGTGCGCCAGGCCGCGGGCCTCGCGTCGGTCGGCCTCGCGGTAGAGGGCGTAGAGGGCGTGCACGCCCAGCCAGCGCAGCGGTTCGGGCTCCCACCGCCGCACCCGGCGGCCGGTCCACGGCAGCCGGGTGAGCTCGGTGTCCCGTCCGAGTACCAGGTCCCGCAGGGTCTGCCCGGCAAGGTTCGTCGTCGTGAGCCCACTGCCCACGTAGCCGCCGGCCCAGCCCAGCCCCGTGCGCTGGTCGACGTGCACGGTCGGCGACCAGTCGCGCGGCACGCCCAGCACTCCGCACCAGGCGTGGTCGATCGGAACCTCCGCCGTCGCGGGGAAGAAGTCGTGCAGCAGCCGGACCAGTGCCCGCACCGTCGCCGGCTGCGTCCGCCCGTGCACGTCGTGCCGCGAGGCGTACCGGTAGGGAATGCCGCGGCCGCCCAACGCGACGCGGCCGTCGGCGGTCCGCTGGGCGTAGACGTAGGCGTGCGCCAGGTCGCCCACCAGTTCTGCGCCGCGCCACCGGAGCTCCGCGCGCACCGACTCCGGCAGCGGCGCGGTGACCACCATCGCCGAGTTCATCGGCAGCCACGTCCGCCGCTCGCCGGGCAGTTCCGCGGTGAAGCCCTCGAGGCAGCGGAGCACCCATTGCGCCCGCACCGTGCCGCGGTCGGTGACCGCCGCGCCGGGGTGCACGGAGGTCACCTCCGTCTGCTCGACGAGGCGGACGCCGAGCCGCTCGGCCGCCGCCGCGATCCCCTGCACCAGCTTGGCCGGCTGGACGCGGGCCGCTCCGGCGACGTGCAGCCCACCCAGGGCACCGTGCACCGCGACCCTCGCGATGGTCTCCTCGGCGCTCAGCTCCGTCACGGTCGCGCCCCACCGCCGCTCGTCGGCGGCCAGCGCCCGCAGCCGGTCCAGCTGCGGCCGGCTCCGGGCCACGTGCAGGATCCCGTCCTGCGCGACATCCGCGTCGATGCCCTCACGCCGCAGGACCGCCAGCACCTCCTCGACCGACGCCCGCATCCGGGTGTGCAGGGCGCGGACGCCGTCCTCCCCGGCGGCGCCGAGGTAGGTGCGCGAGGGCGTCGCGACCTCCGCGGACAGCCATCCGCCGTTGCGGCCCGACGCGCCGTAGCCGCAGAACTCCCGCTCGAGCACCACCACGTCGAGGTCGGGACGCGCCCGCTTGAGGTAGTACGCCGTCCAGAGGCCGGTGAGGCCGCCGCCGACGATGCACACGTCGGCATCGAGGTCGCCGGGCAGGGGAGCGCGCGGCGTCGGCAGGCCGGCCTGCCGGTACCAGAAGGAGACGCCGCCGTTGGGCACTCCCTCGGCCGTGCCTGCGGCGTAGCGCCCCGCCGACACCGCCGTCACCGGCGTGCCGCCCGAACCCTCCGCCACACCTCGGCGCCGCCGACGCAGCCGAGGGCGAGGATGAACATCGCCGCGCCGACGACGTTCACCTCCGGCGGCACCCCGCGCTGGGCCGCTCCCCAGACGAACATCGGGAAGGTGATCGTGGTGCCGGAATTGAAGTTCGTGATGATGAAGTCGTCGAAGGAGAGAGCGAAGGCCAGCAGCGCGCCGGAGAGGATGCCCGGCGCGGCCAGCGGCAGGGTGATCCGCCGGAAGGTCTGCCACTCGTCGGCGTAGAGGTCCATCGCGGCTTCCTCCAGGCGGCTGTCGAAGCCGGCGAGGCGTGCCTTCACCGTCACCACGACGAAGCTGACCGTGAAGAGGATGTGGGCGATGACGATCGTCGCGAACCCGGTGGCCACGCCGACGTTGACGAAGAGCGTGAGCAGCGAGGCGCCCATCACCACCTCGGGCGTGGCCATCGGCAGGAACACCAGCAGGCTCGTCGAGGCTCGTCCGCGGAACTGGTGACGCGCCAGCGCGAAGGCCAGCAGGGTGCCGAGGATGGTGGCCGCCACCGTCGCGATGGCGCCCACCTGCAGGCTGGTCGACACCGACTCGCACATGCCGGGCACCCGGCACGGGTGGCGCCAGGCGTCGAGCGTGAAGCCCTGCCACGAGAAGTTGAACCGGCCGGCGGCGTCGTTGAAGGAGAAGGCCACGACCACGGCGACGGGCAGGAACAGGTAGAGCAGCACGAGGACCCCGACGGCCATCACGGCGTGCCGGCGCACGGCGTGCACCGCGCGGTTCACAGCAGCTCCCGCGCGCCGACGCGGCGGACGTAGGCCAGCACCAGCACGAGGACGGCGGCCATGACGGTGATCGAGAGCGCGGCGGCCGCCGGGTAGTCGAGCACGGTGAGGAAACGGCTCTCGATGACGTTGCCGATCATCTGCGAGGTGGGCGTGCCCAGGAACTGCACGTTGACGTAGTCGCCGGCAGCCGGGATGAAGGTGAGCAGGGTGCCGGCCACGACACCGGGCAGCGAGAGCGGCCAGGTCACGGTGCGGAAGGCGGTCATCGGCGTCGCGTGCAGGTCACTGGCCGCCTCCAGGAGCAGCGGGTCCATCTTCTCGAGGCTCGCGTAGAGCGGCAGGACCATGAAGGGGAGGAAGTTGTAGGTCAGGCCCAGCACGACGGCGGCGGGCGTGGCGAGCAGCCGCCCGGTGTCCGACACCAGCCCGACGGCCTGCAGGGTGCCCACGACCCAGCCGTCGTCGGCGAGCACGATCTTCCAGGCCAGGGTGCGGAGCAGGAAGCTCGTGAAGAAGGGCGCGACGACCAGCACCAGCATGACGTTGCGCCAGCGCTGCGCCTTGAAGGCGATCGCGTAGGCCAGCGGGTAGCCGATCAGCAGCGCGAGCACCGTGGCGCTGCCGGCGTAGCAGAAGGACCGGAGCAACTGGCGGCCGTACGTCGTCCAGACGCCGCCGTAGGTGGACCAGCTGAAGGTGAGCGCGTAGCCCTCCTCGAGGGAGCCGGTCTGCAGGGACGTCGACACGAGCGTGAACAGGGGGACGACGAAGAACACGGCGAGCCACAGCAGGCCCGGGAGGAGCAGGAGATAGGGGACGCGGCGACGGTCCGGCGGAACCGGCGGCTGGTCGGCCGGCGGGGTCGCGGTGACCGGCGCGGTGCGGACCGCGGTCACGAGCCGAGGGGGGCCATGGTCGGGGGCACGGCCGGGCGCGGGAGCGGCTGCTCGGCCGCTTCCTCCGCCACCACGGAAGCGGGGGCCAGGGGGAAGGTGTGCTCGGGGCGCCACGCCACGACGACGGTGTCCCCGCGCAGCACGGGCGCCTCGCCGCCGGCGTTCTGGCTGAAGACCCCGAGGTCCTCGCCCCATGCGGTGCGGACGACGTACTGCGTGGACAGGCCGGTGAACGACACGTCGGTGACCGTGCCGGGGATGGCGTTGCGCAGCGCCGGATCGCGGACGGCGGAATCGGCGGGCAGGGCGGCGTCCCAGGGAAGGGCGCGAGCCTTCTCCGGCCGCACGCCCAGCGATGCCGGTGAGCCGGGGGGGCCGAGCCGTCCGGGCACGAGCAGGCGCACGCCGTGCACCTCGACGAGCGTCTCGTCGCCCTGGGTGGCGACCACCGAGCCGTCGAGGCAGTTGGACTGGCCGAGGAAGTTGGCGACGTAGCGACTGGCCGGCCGTTCGTAGAGCTCCCGAGGCGAGCCGAGCTGTTCGACCAGGCCGGCGTTCATCACCGCGATCGTGTCGGCCATCGTCATGGCCTCCTCCTGGTCGTGCGTGACGTGCACGAACGTGCTGCCGACGCTCGTCTGGATGCGCTTGAGCTCCAGCTGCATCTGCCGGCGCAGCTTGAGGTCCAGCGCCCCCAGGGGCTCGTCGAGCAGCAGGACCTCCGGCTCGTTGATCAGCGCCCGCGCCACGGCGACCCGCTGTTGCTGGCCGCCCGACAGCTGGCCCGGCCGGCGGCGCCCGAACCCCGCGAGCTCGACCAGCGCCAGCATCTCGGCGACGACGCCCTTCACGTCCTTGCGCCCTCGCCGTCGGAGGCCGAAGGCGACGTTCTCCTCGACGGACAGGTGCGGGAACAAGGCGTAGCTCTGGAAGACCGTGTTGACCGGCCGCTCGTAGGGCCTGCGGCGGGTGATGTCCTCGTCGCCGAGCAGCACCTGCCCGGCGGTCGGGATCTCCAGGCCGGCCACCATGCGCAGCGTCGTCGTCTTGCCGCAGCCCGACGGGCCGAGCAGGGCGAAGAAGGACCCGGCGGGAATCGTCAGCGACAGGTCGTCCACGGCGACGGCGCTGCCGAACGCCTTCCGGAGTCCGACCAGGCGCAGGTCGCGCGGGCCGTGCTGCTGCCCGGCCCGCTCAGGCACCGATCACCTTCAGGAACATGTCCTGGTACTCCTTCTCCTCGCCCTCGTCGAGGACCTTGAAGCTGTGCAGTGTGGCGAGCGTGTCCTCGGTGGGGAAGATGAGCTCGTTGTCGGCGAGCTCGGGCGCGACGTCCTTCATGGCCTCCTGCGCGCCCCGCACGGGAGTGACGTAGTTGACGTAGGCGGCCACCTCGGCGGCGATCCTCGGGTCGTAGTAGAAGTCGATGAGCTTCTCCGCGCCGGCCTTGTTGCCGGCTCCTTTGGGCACCATGAGGTTGTCCGACCAGAGCATCCCGCCGTCCCCGGGGACGACGAGCTGCATGTCGGGGTCGTCGGCCTGCAGCTGCAGCACGTCCCCGGACCAGCCGATGGCGGCGAGGATGTTGCGGCTGGCGAGGTCGGCGGCGTACTCGTTGCCGGTGAACGACCGGACGTAGCCCTGGTCGACCACCTTCTGCAGCTTGGCGATGGCCTTCTTGTAGTCGGCCATCGTGTGGTCCTCGGGCGACGTGCCGATCGACAGCAGCAGCAGGCCCATCGTGTCGCGCATCTCGGTGAGCATGGTCAGCCGGCCCTTGAGGTCGGGCTTGAACAGGTCGTCCACCTCGGCGATCTCCCGGCCGAGCGATTTCGGGTTGTACCCGATGCCGGCGATGCCGCTCTGCCACGGCAGGGAGTACTGACGGCCCTGGTCGAAGGGCACGTTCTCGTAGGAGGCGAGGAGGTTCTTGGAGTTGGGAATGTTCGCCCGGTCGAGCGTCTCGACGTAACCCAGCCGGATCATGCGGGCGGCCATCCAGTCGGTGAGGACGACGACGTCGCGGCCGGTGCTGCGGCCGGCCCGGAGCATCGGCGAGATCTTGCCGAAGAACTCGTCGTTGTCGTTGACGTCCTCGGTGTAGGTCACCTCGATGCCGGTCTTCTTGGTGAAGGCGGTCAGCGTGGGGTGGGCGGTGTCGTCCCCGTCGGAGGTGTCGAGGTACAGCGGCCAGTTCGACCAGGCGAGCTTCCTCGGATCGCCGTTGCCGGCGGCCGCACCGGTCCTGCCGGTCCCCTCCGTCCCGCAGGCGGCCAGCAGGGGGCCGGCGGTCAGGACGGCGCCTCCGACGCCCAGGGCCCGCAGGAATCCGCGGCGGCTCAACGAGCCGTCGAACCGGATGGCGCCTCGCTGGTGCGTCGATCGGGTCATTCGGCGTCTCCGTCTCTGTCGCGAGCCACGGTGGGAGGCCGTGCGGACCGGGGGCATCGGCGCGGGCCGGTGTCCGAGGCACTGTGGCAGCCGGTACCGCGGGGAACAAGCGATTCCGTCGAGAAGTCGGGCGGGCGCAACGGAACGAGCGGCGGCGGGGGAGCGGCCGCGTCGATGCGCCCCGTGCTGACGCCGCCCGGCGCGTCAGCCCAGGACCTCGGGGGGCGGGGTCACGGGCCGGGACCCGGCGCGGATCGCGGCGGCGGCCGGCGCCAGGACGCCGGGGCTGCGCAGTTCTCGGCCTCCGTCGGGACGCCGAGCCTCATCAGACCCGCGTCCACGCCTCGGCGAGGACCGACCGCAGGACCTGCTCGATCTCGTCGAAGTGTTCCTGTCCGCAGATCAGCGGGGGCGCCACCTGGATCACCGGGTCGCCGCGGTCGTCGGCCCGGCAGTACAGACCCGCCTCGAACAGCGCCTTCGACAGGAAGCCGCGCAGCAGCCGCTCGGACTCCGCCTGGTCGAAGGTCTCCTTGGTCGCCTTGTCCTTGACCATCTCGATGCCGTAGAAGTACCCGTCGCCGCGGACGTCGCCCACGATCGGCAGGTCGGTGAGCTTCTCCAGCGTGGCGCGGAATGCGGCCTCGTTGTCCAGGACGTTCTGGTTGAGCCCCTCGCGGTCGAAGATGTCCAGGTTGGCCATCGCCACGGCGGAGGACACCGGGTGGCCGCCGAAGGTGTACCCGTGGGCGAAGCTGGTGGCTCCGCTGAGGAAGGGCTCCATGATCCGATCGCTGGCGATCATCGCGCCGATCGGCGAGTAGCCGCTGGTGAGGCCCTTCGCGCAGGTGATCATGTCCGGCACGTAGCCGAACTTGTCGCAGGCGAAGGTCGTGCCGAGACGGCCGAAGGCGCAGATGACCTCGTCGCTGACCAGCAGCACGTCGTGCCGGTCACAGATCTCGCGGACCCGCTGGAAGTAGCCGGGGGGCGGCGGGAAGCAGCCGCCGGAGTTCTGCACCGGCTCCAGGAAGACCGCGGCGACGGTGTCGGCGCCCTCCATGAGTATTGCCTGCTCGATCTGGTCGGCGGCCCACCGGCCGAACGCGGCGAGGTCGTCGCCGTGCTCGGGGGCGCGGTAGAAGTTGGTGTTGGCCGCCTTGTGCCCGCCCGGCACCAGGGGCTCGAAGAACTTCTTGGCGTCCGGGATGCCGGTGATGGACAAGGCGCCCTGGGTGGTGCCGTGATAGGACACCGCCCGGCTGATGACCTTGTGCTTCATCGGCTTGCCCGTCAGCTTGAAGAACATCTTGGCGGCCTTCCACGCCGTCTCGACCGCCTCGCCGCCGCCCGTGGTGAAGAAGACCCGGTTCAGATCGCCGGGTGCCGCGTGGGCCAGCCGCTCGGCCAGCAGGGCGGCCGGAGGGTGGGCGTAGGACCACAGCGGGAAGAAGGCGAGCTCCTCGGCCTGCTTGGCGGCGGCCTCGGCGAGCTCGCGGCGACCGTGGCCGGCCTGGACGACGAAGAGCCCGGAGAGGCCGTCGAGGTACCGCTTGCCGCGGTCGTCCCAGATGTAGGGACCGACCCCCCGGGTGATGACGGGCACGGCGCCGCCGTTCTCGTAGGTCGAGTGCCTCGAGAAGTGCATCCACAGGTGCCTGCGGGCCGCGTCGGCCACGCGATCGGTGGCCGGGGCCGTCTCGGGCACCTGCTGCGGGGTGGTCGTCATGCCGGGGCTTCCAGTCTGTCGTGGTGGCTGGCGCGATGAGCTACCGGTGCACCGACAGCAGGCGTCGGTCCGCGGGCCCATGCAAACCGTCGTCGGTACAGAAGTCAAGAACGGATTCCGTGGTCAGGCGGCCGGCTGCAGCGCGTCATTCGCGTGTCGGCCACCGAACCCACCGGTCGGCGTCCGCCCGTGCGGTGCGCAGCGGCAGGCCGGGGTTCCGGCGGGTGCCGTGCCGGGCGTCGCGCCCGGGCCGCGGTCGCTGAACGCGCCTCCGGAACCACGCGGCTGGCCGGCGCCGCGGTGATGTGGGCCTGGTCGTGGGGCGGGCCGACGCCCTCGCACTCGTCGGCTCGTCCCCGGTGGTCTCGTGAGGATCTCGGGCCGGGGCGCGGCGCGCGCCGCGTCGCGGAGCCACGCGATGGGGGCGGTCAGTTCCCCGCAGCCGCGGCGTGCAGGTCGGCGACGATCTGCGCCGCGACGGAGGGGTGCAGCCCGTACGGCGTGTAGAGCGTGAAGCGGTCCACGGCGCCGCCGAAGCGGGCACTGATCGCCGCACCGACGTGGTCGGGTTCGGCGACCACGGCGAATGTGTCCAGGAGCTCGTCGTCGATCAGTCCGGCCATGTCGTCCCACCGGCCCTGCCGGGACAGCTGCTGCAGCTCCGGCTGCAGATCCCCCCACCCGTGGTGCTCCAGTACCGGCCGATAGGCCGGGGTGGACCCGTAGAAGGCGAGTTGCTTGCGGACAGCGGCGGCGGCGCAACGCATCTCGTCGGCGTCGCGCCCCGTCACCACGAGCCCGGGATAGGACACCGTGAACGGGGAGGTCGCGCGCCCGGCCGCCGCACGGGCGCCGTCCACCACGGGCAGGGTGACGTCGCGCAGGTACCGCTCGCTGGTGAAGCCGTGCACGAGCAGGCCGTCGGCCACCTCGCCGGCCACCGCCGCCATGCGTGCGCCGACGGCGGCCAGCAGGACCGGCGGGCGCCCGTAGGCGTTGGGGCCCGGGTCGAACATCGGCGTCATCAGGGTGTGCCGGTAGAACCTCCCGTCGACGTGCAGCGGCTCCCCGGTCGCCCAGCTGTTCCAGATGCGGTCGAGCGCCTGGATGAACTCGCGCATCCGGTCGGCCGGAGCCGACCAGGGCATGCCGAACCGGCGTTCGATGTGCGGCCGGATCTGCGAGCCGAGCCCCAGGGTGAACCGGCCGGCCGAGAGGGTCTGCAGGTCGTTGGCCGCCACGGCCACGGTCATCGGGTTGCGGGCGAAGGCCACGGCGATGCCCGTACCGAGGTCCAGCCGGCTGGTGTGCTGGGTGGCGACGGCCAGCGGCAGGAACGGGTCGTGCTTCATCTCCGTCGTCCACACGCCGTCGAAGCCGGCGGCCTCTGCCGTGCGGACCCGCTGGGCGAGCGAACCGGTACCGCCGGTCCAGTCGCCGTCGACCGTGCCACCCAGGTCGCCGTCGACCAGCACTACCGCCCGCCGGCCGCTGCCGCCCCGGAGGCGCCGGCGCTGTAGAGGTCGGCCATCGCCTGGCGGAGCTTGTACTTGAGCACCTTGCCGCCCACGGTCTCGGGCAGGGCGTCGGCGAACAGCACCGCCTTGGGCGTCTCGAAGCCGGCCAGCCGCGAGCGCGCCCAGTCGAGGAGCTCGGCTTCGGTGACGGTGGCTCCCGGGGTGCGGACGACGACGGCCGTCACCGCCTCGCCCCAGCGCTCGTGCGCCAGTCCGATGACCGCCGCCTTGGTCACCTCGGGGTGCTCGTGCAGCATCGCCTCGACGCGGATGCTGGAGACGTTCTCGCCGCCGGACTTGATGATGTCCTTGTAGCGATCGACCATGATCCGCAGCCCGTCCTCGTCGACGACGCAGCTGTCGCCCGAGTGGAACCAGCCGTGGCGGAAGGCCTCCTCGGTCGCCGCGCGGTCCCGGTAGTAGCCGGCGGTGACGGCGGGGGAGCGGTAGACGGCCTCCCCAGGGACACCGGGCGTGCCGAGCAGGTCGCTGCCGTCGAGGTCCATGACCGTGGACGCCAGGAGCGGGTTGGGGATGCCCACGTAGTTGACCGACGACCCGGCGGCCTCGTACTTCGACCGCTCGGCCCGGGGCCAGAACCGGTGGCAGCTGATCGCCTCCGTCTGCCCGAAGATGCCGACGAGGCCGAAGTCGGGTCCGCAGCGCGACTCGAGGGTGGCGAGGACGCCGGGCTCCACGGCGCCCCAGCCGTAGACGAGTACCCGCAGGCTGCTCCGGTCGCTGCCCGGCTGGGCCTCCATCGACGCGGCCAGGGCCTTGACCAGCTGGGGGGAGCCGCCCCACATCGACGTCACCCGCTCCCGCTCGATCGCGGCCGCCATCTCGTCGGGCACCGGCCGCCGTCCGATCACGAGCCGCCCGCCGGCCAGGAACGCGGGGAGGGACAGGATCTGGTCGGCCACGTGGTAGATGACGGGCAGGAACGAGCACTGCACCAGGTCCGCCTCGATCGCGACGCCCCGCGTCAAGGACAGGGCGAAGGAGTAGGCGGCCATGTGCGCGTACGAGTGCGACAGCATCACGCCCTTCGGCAGCGCCGTCGTCCCGGAGGTGTAGAGGATCTCCCAGATGTCGTCGCCGTGGACGACGGTGTCCGGCTCGTCGGCGGAGTGTCCGGTGAGGAAGTCGGGAAAGGCCTTGCTCGTCGCGACCGCGCCGCCGCCGATGCCGATCGTGACGTCGGGCTGCAGGCCCGCGGCCTCGAACGCGGGCGCCACGGCCGGCCACAGCTCGGCGTCGACGATGCTGAACCTCGGCTCGACCTGGACGAGCAGTTGTTCGATGACATCCGGCGCGAGCGCGGGGTTGAGCGGCACGTTGACCATGCCGGCCTTGGCCACGCCCAGCTTGAACACGTAGGCCTCGACGGAGTTCTCGCAGACGAGCACGACCCGGTCACCCCGCCGCAGGCCGGCGGCCAGCAGGCCCTGCGCGACCCGGTTGACCACCTCGTTGGCCTGGCGGTAGGTGAGGCGCTCGAACTCGGGGGTCGCGAACGCCCCGGTCCACGCGGTCAGCGCGACCCGGTCCGGCCGGCTCCAGGTCAGCCGTTCCAGGACGTCGCCGACGCACGTGCGGTCCCAGCGGTTGTCCGCCCGCCGGTCGTAGAGCTTCTCGACGTCGATGGCCATGGGCGCTCCTGGGTCCTGCGGGGGATTCGGCAACTGCCCGAAGCGTCCGGCAGCTGCTGCGGGCCTAGTGAATGATGGGCCACTAACCGGTGGCCTCGTCAAGCGCTGTTGTGATCCACGCCATGATCGGGTCCTCCGCGGCCTCGACACCGGGCGGCCAGACGTGTTAGCTGGCAGACGTTAGTGAACCGAGGATCACTCCGGGGGCAGGCATGGATTTCGCCGACACCGCTGAGCTGCTGGCCCTGCGCAAGACCGTCGCCGACATCACGGCCCGGTTCGGCGGCGCGTACTACGCGCGCAAGGCCGAGGCGCACGAGCCCTGCGACGAGCTCTGGGCCGCGCTGGGCGAGGCCGGTTTCATCGGGATCAACGTGCCCGAGGAGTACGGGGGCGGCGGCGCCGGCCTGACCGAGCTCGCGGTGGTCTGCGAGGAGACCGCCGCCAACGGCTGCCCGCTGCTGCTGCTCCTGGTCTCCGCGGCCATCTCCGCCGAGGTTCTCAGCCGCTACGGCAGCGACGAGCAGAAGAGCCGCTGGCTGCCGGGCCTGGCCGCCGGCACCAGCAAGGTCGTCTTCGCCATCACCGAGCCCGACGCCGGCTCCAACACCCACGAGATGGCCACGACCGCTCGGCGGGACGGCGAGGACTGGGTGCTCAGCGGCACAAAGTACTACATCTCCGGCGTGGACGAGGCGGACGCGATCCTCGTCGTCGCGCGGACGGGGGAGGACCGCGGCCGCGCCGCGGACACCAACAAGGCCCGGCTGTCGCTGTTCGTCGTCCCGGTGGACACCCCGGGCCTGGTGGCCCAGCCGCTGCCGGTGAGCGCCTCGCTGCCGGAACGCCAGTTCACGCTGCACTTCGACGACGCCCGGGTCGGCGCGGAAGCTCTGGTCGGCTCGGAGGGCGAGGGCTTCACGCAGGTCTTCTTCGGCCTCAACCCGGAGCGGATCACCGGTGCCGCCATCGGGGTGGGGATCGCCCGTTACGCCCTCGAGCGGGCCGCCGAGTACGCCCGCACCAGGACGGTGTGGGACCGGCCGATCGGTGCCCACCAGGGCGTGGCGCATCCGCTGGCCAAGGCCAAGATCGAGACGGAGCTGGCCGCGCTGATGGTGCGCAAGGCCGCCTGGGCGCACGACTCCGGACTGCCGGCGGGCGAGGCGAGCAACATGGCGAAGTACGCCGCCGCCGAGGCGTCGCTCGCCGCGGTGGACCAGGCGATCCAGACCCACGGCGGCAACGGCCTGTCCACGGAGTACGGACTGGTGCCGCTGTGGGGGCTCGCCCGGCTGCTGCGGATCGCGCCGGTCAACCGCGAGATGATCCTCAACTTCGTCGCCCAGCACAGCCTGGGCCTGCCCCGCTCGTACTGAGCCGGAGAGCTCCTGATGCCCGATACCCACACGCTCGCCCTGGAGCCCCGCATCACCGAGGGCACCGTGCTCCGCTCGGCCCTCGACACCGCCGGCGACCAGTACCGGGCCAACCGGGCCGCGCAGCTGGCCGTGCTGGCGGACCTGGAACAGCAGGTGGACGCCGTGCGCGCCGGCGGCGGCCCTCGGTATGCCGAGCGGCACCACTCCCGAGGCCGGTTGCTGGTGCGTGAGCGCCTCGAGCTGCTGCTGGACCGGGACAGCGCCTTCCTCGAGCTCTCCGCGCTGGCCGCGTGGGGCACCGAGTTCACCGTCGGAGCCAGCGTGCTCACCGGGGTGGGCGTCGTCGCCGGGGTCGAGTGCGTCGTCATCGCGCACGACCCGACCGTCCGCGGCGGGGCCATGAATCCCTGGTCACTGAAGAAGATCCTGCGGGCGCTGGAGATCGCCCGGCGCAACAGGCTGCCGGTCATCAACCTCGTCGAGTCGGGCGGCGCCGACCTGCCCACGCAGTCCGAGCTGTTCGTGCCGGCCGGAAAGATCTTCCACGACCTGACCGAACTCTCGGCCATGGGTGTTCCGACTCTTGCCCTGGTCTTCGGCAACTCCACGGCCGGGGGCGCCTACGTGCCCGGCATGTGCGACTACTCGGTATTGGTCGACCAGCAGGCCAAGGTGTTCCTCGGCGGCCCGCCCCTGGTCAAGATGGCCACGGGGGAGGACGCCGACGACGAGGAGCTCGGCGGCGCCCGCATGCACGCCCGCGTCTCCGGCCTGGCCGACCACTTCGCCGTCGACGAGCGGGACGCGATCCGGCTGGGCCGCCGGATCATGTCGGAGCTGAACTGGCGGAAGCTCGGCCCCGGCCCCTCGCTGCCGGCCGACGAGCCGCGCTACGACCCGGACGAGCTGCTGGGCATTGCCCCCGCCGACATCCGGGTGCCCTTCGATCCGCGGGAGGTGCTCGCCCGGGTCGTCGACGGTTCGCGCTTCGGTGAGTACAAGCCGGAGTACGGCACCAGCCTGGTCACCGGCTGGGCGTCGGTGCACGGCTTTCCGGTGGGCGTCCTGGCCAACGCGCGCGGCGTCCTCTTCAGCGAAGAGGCCAAGAAGGCCAGCGAGTTCATCCAGCTCGCCAACCAGGTGGACACCCCCCTGATCTTCCTGCAGAACACCACCGGCTACATGGTGGGCAAGCGCTACGAGCAGGGCGGGATCATCAAGGACGGCGCCAAGATGATCAACGCGGTCACGAACAGCTCCGTCCCGCACCTCACCATCAACACCGCGGCGAGCTTCGGGGCCGGCAACTACGGCATGTCCGGTCGGGCCTACGACCCGCGGTTCATGTTCGCCTGGGCGGGGGCGAAGCTGGCCGTGATGGGGGCGGCGCAGCTCGCCGGGGTCATGTCGATCGTCGGGAAGGCGTCCGCCGCCGCGGCCGGACGGGAGTTCGACGAGGCCGCCGACGAGGCCCGCCGCCGTGCCGTCGAGGCGCAGATCGAGGCGGAATCACACGCCTTCTTCGTCACCGCCCGGCTCTACGACGACGGGCTCCTGGACCCCCGGGACACCCGCAGCGCACTGGGCATCGCACTGTCCGCCGCCCATTCGGGCCCGATCGAGGGACGCCGCGGTTTCGGCGTCTTCCGAATGTGAAGGCCGGAGCCGAACCATGACCACTGTGAGGGCGTGATGATCCGGAAGCTGCTCGTCGCCAACCGCGGTGAGATCGCGCTGCGCATCATGCGCACGGCACGGGCCATGGACATCGCCACGG
>JAOPWJ010000244.1 GCA_025965715.1 Blastococcus sp.
CGCCGGCGGCGTCGGCAGCTTCGCCGTCCAGATCGCGGCGGCGCTCGGCGCGGAGGTCACCGGGGTGTGCAGCACCGGCAACGTCGAACTCGTCCGTTCGATCGGCGCCGCCCACGTCATCGACTACTCCACGGACGACTTCACCGACGGACGCACGCAGTTCGCCGGCACCGGGCGAACGAGCTCTTGCCGACGGCGTCCAGCACGAGGTCGTAGGTCTGCTCGTCCTTGGTTAAGTCCTCGACCGAAATGTCGATGACGCGGTCGGCGCCGAGCTTCCGGACCAGCTCCAGGGGGTCGGGCGGGCAAGGTGCCGGGCCCCCTCCTGTCAACCTCTCAATGCGCTGACGCCGCTCAGAGCAGGTAGCGGCTCGCCCTGCCAGCACCAGCCGAGCGGCCCGCTGCCCGAATTTCTCGGGTAGGTGCTCCGTCGACCCCTCCCTTCGTGGCTGTTGCCAGGTCTGGAGGCGGTCAGCCGACCGGAGTCACTTGCCCTTCCACCGGAGGGGAAGGGGCCACGGTCCGAAACTTGACCTACGGACGTCGTCCAACCACATTGCGACAGATCCTCGAGTGGCTGCCCGCGGCCAGGCCGGGCCTTCCCCCTGCGCGTGTCAGTGCATGTGCATCCGTCCGCCACCGGAGGCGACCCGGGTGGACGGCATCCGCACGAACGCCACCACGGCCACGAGGGCGGCAATGACGGCTGCCACGATGAAGCCACGAGAGAAGCCCGCCACGACTCCGTCCGCGTTGGTGAGGCTGCCAGCTGTGGCGGCGACGGCGGAGAGGACCGCGACGCCCAGTGCCGCGCCGACCTCGTGCCCGGTCATGAGGAGGCCCGACGCCATGCCCGCGTGGTCCGCAGGAATCCCAGCCATCGCGGAGACCGAAACGGCGACGAAGACCATGCCGACACCCAGTCCGAGAACGAGCAGGCCCGGCAGCAGGTCGGGCACGAATCGGGCAGCTCCGGGCACGGTCGACAGCAGGGTGGCGCCGATCGCGCTGAGCGCAAGCCCCAGCGCGGCGATGGTGCGGGGGGCGAGGCGGGCGGCGAGCCGGCCAGCGACATGGGTGCCGACGGTGATGGCCAGTGCCAGCGGCAGGAACGCGAGGCCGGCGAGCAGGGCGGAGTAGCCCATCACGGTCTGGAAGAAGATCGAGCACAGGAAGACGGTGCCGACCAGGATGCCCGTCACCCCGAGCATGACCGTCGTGCCCGAGACGAGCGTGGTGACCTTCCAGGTGTGTGGCGGGATGAGGGGCCGCGCAGCGCGCCGCTCGATCAGGACGAAGACGGTCAACAGCACCGCCGATACAGCCAGCGCTGCGAGCGTGCGCAGCGAAAGCCAGCCGGAGGCGGCGGTACCGCCGAGGCCGAACATCAGCGCAGTGAGACCGCCGATGACCGTCAACGCGCCGGGCAGGTCGAACTGGGTGAGGCCGGCACGGGCCGTGGTGTCCTTCGGCAGGATCCTCCACCCGACGATGAGGGCGACGACGCCGATCGGGACGTTGATCCAGAAGATGAGCTGCCAGCCGGCCCAGGTGGTCAGAGCTCCACCGAGCAGGACACCGCCCGCGATGGCGAGGCTCCCGACTGCACCCCACAGAGCGAGTCCTCGGGTCCGCTGCGCCCCGGAGTAGGCCGTCATGATGATCGACAGCGCGGCCGGGGTCATCAGTGCGGCACCGAGTCCCTGGCCGGCCCGAGCGGCGATGAGTGTGGCGGCTCCGCCGGCGAAGCCACTGAGCAGGGAGGCCAGGGTGAACACGCCCAGGCCGGTCAGGAAGACCCGGCGTCGGGGCAGCAGGTCGGCAATGCGACCGCCGAGCAGCAGGCCGCCGCCGGACAGCAGTAGGTAGGCGGTGACCAGCCACTGCAGGTCGGAGCTCTCCAGCCGAAGAGATCGCCCGATGCTCGGCAGAGCGGTGTTGACCACGGAGATGTCCAGGACCACGAGGACCTGGGCGGCCAGGGCGAGGGCCAGCACGGCCCACGACCGGCGGGGACCGTCGTCCGGCCCGGGGCCGGAAGGGGGTGTGTGGACGGCGCCATGGTGGGTCGGATGCGCCGTGCGGCTGGTCGGGGTCGGGAGGGAACCGGTGGTTGCGGCGGGGACGGGTTCGGTGATGCTCATCGGGACTCCCTGGAAGGGAACAGCGGCGTCGGTGCGAGGGGCGCTAGAGCGCAGGGCGGAGCTGGCGCGGGATGGGTGCGGACCAGTTCATGGCCAACGGCGCCCCGGTGCGTGCGACCTGGACGACGTCGTCGATGGCGTCGGTGGATGGACGTCGTCGGTGGTCCTGGACGCCTCGGGCCGGTGCCCTCCCGAGGCGGCCAGGGGTCATCGGGCCGGAACGGGCGGAGCCGGCGGGACGACGGACGACACCCCGGAGGGCGAGGGGGGGATCGGGCCGGTGGGCATCCAGTCGGGGTCGGTGCCGCCCTGGTCGAGCCGGAACGGCGGGTAACGGTCGGTCATCAGTCCCGTGTAGGCCGCGACCCGCAGCGACCACCGGTCCATGCCGAGGACGAGGTCGTACAGCGGCTGGGGGTATCTGCCGGTGAACAGCAGTGCGATCGCGGCGATCAACACGAGGAGGGCGACCAGGCCGCCGCCGGCGTTCCAGCCGTTGTCCCAGCTGCTGTTCGTGTCACCGCCGGCGCGGGTGCCCAGCCACAATCCGCCGCCGACGAACACGGCGAGGATGAGCAAGTGGGGGAGGGCTAGTAGCCACTTCACGAAGATCAGGCCTCGGGAGAGCTGTTCGGGATAGGCGACGTCCAGGTGCGCCGGGTAGTCGGGGACGTCGTCGAGGGTGAACGGTGGATAGCGGTCGGTGCCCAGGGCGCCGTAGCCGTAGTAGTGCACCCGCCAGGACCAGCGCATGACTCCGACGTTGAAGTCGAACAGCGACCGTGGATAGCGCCCGGTGCCGAGGATGGCGAAGAAGGCGATCACCGTCACCACGCAGAAGGCGACCCACAGGAACAGCAGTGCGATGAAGTGCGGAATGAGCAGCAGCCACTTGACCAGCCACAAGCCGCGGGACAGTGACGGGTCCAGCGCCGCGTCGACGCGGAGGGGGTAGGGGATGCGGGGATCTGTCATGGCGTGCTCCCTGTGGCAGGTGTCTGCAGGCGGCCGGGGGAGACGGAGACGGCGAGCTTGCCGCGGGCCTTTCCCTCCAGCATGTGTCGGATGGCCGCGGCGACCTCGTCGAGGGGGTAGGTGCGGTCGACCGCGGGGGTGAGCTGTCCGGCCTCGATGAGGTCGCGGAGGGTCATCAGGTCGGCGGCGTTCTCCGACGTCACGAACGTGCCCATCTGCTGACCGACGAACAGGGACAGCACCTTGGCCCGGATCCCGCGGTCGCTGCCGCCCAGGAGCCGCCCGTCGGTCTCGCCGCCGACGATGACCAGTCGGCCCCTGGGGGTGAGGGCGCGCCGCAGCTGCGACAGCCGGGCGTTGCCGCCGGTGTCGATGACGACGTCGAACCGGGGGCCGCGGTCGGCGAAGTCCTCGTCGGTGTAGTCGATGACGTGGTCGGCGCCCAGGTTTCCGACGAGGTCCACCTTGCTGGTGCTGCACACGCCGGTGACCTCGGCGCCCGACGCCTTGGCGATCTGGACCGCGAAGCTGCCGACTCCTCCCGAGGCGCCGAGGATCAACACCTTCTCGCCGGCCTCGACGCGTCCGTGGGTACGGACGGCCTGCAGGGCGGTGCACCCCGAGACGGGCACGGCGGCCGCTTCGTCGAAGGAGAGGTTCGTCGGCTTCGGGGCGAGCTTGTCGGCGCGGACGGCCGCGTACTCCGCGAAGGTGCTGGTGGCCATCCCGTACACCTCGTCGCCCGGCGTGAAGCCGGTCGCGCTGCCCCCGACCTCCTCGACCGTTCCGGCAAGGTTCCGGCCCGGGTTGGCGTACTTCGGGCGGCGGAGGCCGAAGCCGGCGAGCCGGATGGGATAGGGCAGGCCGGCCATGATGTGCCAGGTGCCCCGGTCCACGCTGGCCGCGTGCACCCGCACGAGGACCTCGTCGGCTGTGATGGTGGGCCGGTCGATCTGCGCGATCTGGAAGAGGCCCTCGGGCGCGGGGGCATAGCGGTCCTGCACGACCGCACTCATCGTTAGCCTGCCGCTGTTCGAGGCAGGTGGCCCTGTCAGGTGGTTGAACTGCGTTGTCGACATCGGAACCGTCCGTTCTGCCCGGGGGCTCACAGGGTGGGGCGCTGGAGGTAGAAGTCGCTCTGTCGGCGGTGGCCGTAGTGCCGAATGTGCAGCGCGGCGCAGCTGGCGAGCCCGCGGATCGCGTGGTCGGCCTCGTCGTCGTCGGCGACGTGGACCCAGAGGGCGAAGCACCCGTCGCGGGCGTGTCCGTAGTAGAGGTCCAGGGTTTCCTGGTCGTCGGTGAGGGCCGCGACGAGGCGGCGCGGCACGCTCTGCTGCGCGGCGTAGCGCGCGTAGTCGCCGAGGATCTGCTCGTTGGTGAAGATCCTCAGCTTCCGGTCGGCGAACCCGGCGGTGCGAAGCGCCGTCGCGGCCTGCTCGGCCCCCTCCGCGCCGGGAAGGATGGCGACCAGGAAGCCCTTCGGGTTGAAGGCCATCGGCCGGGCGGAGAGGGCCGGGTCCCGGTCGGTCGTGCCCACCGGCCAGACGATGTCGGTGTCAGCCATGGCGGTACTCCCGCAGCGTGTCGGCGAGGGCCTGCTCGACCGGGGTGGCCTCGACGCCGAGCTTGTTGGTGATCGTGCTGCTGTCGACGACGAACGGTTCTTCGAACTGGTACTGCATCTCCACCAGTTCCCGCATCGTCGGGTCGACCAGGCCCAGAGCGCGCAGCACGACCGGCGGAAGGCGGCGCAGTCTGCCTCGTGGCCGGCCGGCCAGCCGGTAGACGAGATCGACCAGCTGCCGGGTGCTGCGGGTGTCGGAGTCGTTGGGCAGGTGCCACACATGGCCCGGCGCGTCGGGGTGCTCGCCCAGGACGGCCAGGCCTTCACCGATGTCCGGGATGTAGGTGTAGGTGTGCGGCTGGTCGGGATCGCCCAGCACGGTGGCGGTCTTGCCGGCCAGGGCGGCGGGGAAGACGCGGTCGCCGAGGTTGGACTGCGCGCCACCGAGCGGGCCGAAGTAGTCCGAGGCTCGGCCGATCGCCACCTCGGCTCTGCCGGCGTCGTGAGCGGCCAGCAGCTCGGAAGCCATCCGGCCGCGGAGCCGCCCCTTCGTGGTGTGCGCCTCGTAGGCCCGGTCCTCGGTCAGCACCCGCCCGGCCGGGCGGCCGTACATGTAGACGTTCTCCATGCTCACCAGGCGGGCGCCGGTGGCCTCGGCGGCGGCCAGCACGCCGGCCTGCAATAGCGGGAACTGCTCTGACCACTGGGCGTACGGCGGGTTCAGCGTCTGATAGACGACGATCGCTCCTCGGGCGACCTCGGTGGTGAAGGCAGGATCGCGGGCGTTCCCACCGATCACCTCGACGTCGTCGGGGACCCGCGCGTGACCGGAGCGGTTGACCAGTCGGGCAGTCTCGCCGCGGCGGCGCAACGCGCCCAACGCGGCCAGGCCGATTGCGCCGGTGCCGAAGATGACGTGCCGCGGGACGGCGGTCATGCGCGTGCTCCGAGCGGTGCCGGGGTCGGCGGTCCGGGGGTCGCGGGGATCTCGGGCAGGAGCAGCGGCAGGAGCAGCCCGGAGAGCGCGGAGAAGGTGATCGCGCCATAGGCGCCGTAGACGGTGAACTGCTCGTCCACGGAGATCCCGCCCAGTGTGGTGGCGACCCAGCCCAGCGCCCAGAGCGCAGGCATCGCCGCGGCCCACGCCCAGCGCATGCGCGTGCCACGGGGCAGCACCCAGGCCTGGGCGGGCCCGAGGGCGAGGCCGGTGAGGGCGCCCATCAGGGCCAGGTCGGGCAGCGCGGTCTGGTAGTCGACCACGACAGCGCCGAGGAGCAATCCCAGTCCCATCCCGATACCGGTGGCGGGCACCCACTTGCGGATGTCGAGTCTTCCTCGGCCGGCCAGCGTCTGTCCCAGGCCGACGCCCAGGCCGGCGATGGCTCCGCCGAGGAGGGCGGCCAGAGGCGAGTCGACGCGGCCGACGACGGCGGTAGCGGCCAGGCCGGCCGGCGGAAAGGCCAGGAACCCGGCTGTCCAGACAAGCCACGTGCGTAGGCGAGGTGAGGTCGTCATGGCCAGTCAGCTCCTGACGCCGGTGGAAGCCGGCGGACGCGGGGCCGGAACGGAGAGGATGGGGACGTCCCCCCTCGCGGGGTTCGCCGAGCGGATCGGCCGCAGCAGGAGGACGACGCCGAGCGCGGCGACCCACAGTCCCCAGCTGGTGCTGCCGATGAGGCCGCCGAGGTCCCAGACCGGGAAGCCGGGGAGTGCGGTGGCCAGGATGTCGCCCTGGTTGGTGAGGTACAGCGCGCTGACGACGAGCCCGGCGGCGCCGACCCAGCGGGGCAGCGCGCGGGTGCGGAGGATGACCACGCTGACGGTGATCGACCAGGCGACGGCGAGCAACTGGCCGAGGTGTTCCCCGAGCAGCGCACCGCCGAACTGGTGCTGAGCGGTCCAGGCCGCGTCCACCGCGGCGCGGGTGACGGCGTTCCCGCTGACATAGGAGTCGGCCAGCGGGGGGACGACGAACACCCACCGCAGGAATCCGATCAGCGACAGCACCACCGAGGTCGCGCCCACAGAGGTGGCCACCCGCAGCAGCGGATCCCCGCGACGCCCCAGCACCGTGGGGAGCAACAGGATGGGGACGAGCAGGACCGCGTAGGTCCAGGCTGTCGCGAACCAGGTCCACACCAGGCTGGTCCCGCCGGCGACGAAGGCGGGCAGCACCACATCGGCGGGCTCCCGCAGGACGTCGGGCCAGTCGAAGGTCGAGGAGAGCACCGTGGCCGCGCCGGCGAAGGCGAGCGCGCCCACCACGAACAGCACCCCACTCGTCCGGCGGAAACCCTGGTCGGTGGGTGCGGCTGTCATCGTGGTCTCCGCCCTGGACGTCGTACATGATTTGTACGACGTACAGAAACCCTCTACCCTCGGCGGGATGACGTCAATGGAGACGGTCAAGACGACAGGAGAACCAGTCGGGCGACGGCGTCCTGGACCCCGCCGAGCCCTCACCGAGGACGAGATCCTCGACGCAGCGACGAGTCTGCTGGACCAGGGGGGCGTCGAGGCGGCCTCGATCCGCGGCATCGCGGCGCGGGTCGGCGTGGCCCCGAACGCGGTCTACACCTACTTCCCGGGCAAGGCTGCCGTGTTCGAGGCGCTCGTCGAGCGACTGCTCGGCGAGGTGGACCACGACACCTTCGCCGACCCGAGCCGGCCCTGGCGTGATCGCGTGGAAGCGCTGGCCCTGGAGCTCCGGGAGCGACTGACCGCACATCCGGGCGCGGTGCCCCTGCTCGTCGGTGGCCCGCTGAACGGTCCCCACGCACTCGCCATCAACGAACCGCTCCTGCAGCTGCTGGCCGACGCCGGGCTCGACCCGGGCGACGCCGCGCGGGCGGCCTACCTGCTGTTCGCCTACGTGGTCGGCTCGGTCGCCCTCGAAGTCTCGGATGCGCGGCAGCCCGGGCGCCTGCCACCGGAGGCGGAACGCATCGATGACCGGCACGTCGCGTTCTCGGCGACACCGACCGACCGCTTCCCCCTGAGCGCGGCGGCGGCGGCCACGCGAGCCGGCTACGTCTCCACCGAGCAGTACCTCTGGCGCCTTCGCCGAATACTCGATGGCCTCACCGCATGGGCGACGTCGACTGCTTCGGACCCCGGAGACGACTCGGTGGTCGCGGAGGGCGCCGACTCGTCGACCCGAGGGGCACCCTGAGGACGGTCGGCAGAGGCTGCTCATTGGCTCGTCGCCATGCTGATGGATCCACGACGACTTCCACTCGGTGGTCGACGGTGTCGGGGACGTGCCGTCACGAGGGGGACGGCGGACGACCGAGTACGCGCTGCGGTCCGACCGAGGTCGCGAGTGGGTTCGAAGTCGACATGGTGTGACGACTTCGCCGTCCGTCACGCGCGCCTTCGTTCCAGTGAGGGCGCGCCATATTTCAACGCAGGGGCGACACGTTCCGAGCGCCGGTGGACCGCGCCCCTTGACGGCACCCTTCGCCTGAGCCAAAAGTCTGCGCACGTCGTACAAATCCTGTACGACGTCCAAGGATGGGTGTGTGACCCCATTCGCGTATCCGGGCATCGGTCAAAGGCGGCATGAGCGCGCTCCCGGAGTACGGCCATCGCGATGCACGGGCGTCGACCACCCGGTTCCAGCGAGCAGCGCGGCCGATCCAGCCCCCTGACCACACCAACAGGTATGGAGTGCGCTCATGATCACGGTCTCAGGCCTCACCAGGCAGTACGGTAAGCGGCTCGCCGTCGACCACATGACCTTCGACGTGGCGGCCGGACGCGTCACCGGATTCGTCGGCCCGAACGGCGCCGGGAAATCGACCACCATGCGAATGATGGTCGGGCTCACCCGACCCGACAGCGGCGAGGCGCGATATCACGGCGTCCACTACCAGGATCTCAAGTGGCCGGCCCGGACGGTCGGATGCGTCCTCGACGCCCGCGTACATCCCGGCCGCACGGCACGTAACCACCTCCGGGCCACCGCCGCCATCAGCCGCGTGCCCACCGCCAGGGCAGACGCGGTCCTGGCCGAGGTCGGACTGGAGACAGCCGCCCATCAGCGGGCGGGCAAGTTCTCCCTCGGCATGCGTCAGCGCCTGGCCCTGGCGGCAGCACTCCTGGGAGACCCCCAGATCCTGCTGCTCGACGAACCGTCCAACGGTCTGGACCCCGACGGCATCCGCTGGCTGCGGAACTACCTCAGCGCCTTCGCCGGACGAGGCGGCACGGTGTTCGTGTCCAGCCACCTCATCAGCGAGCTCAGCATGTTCGCCGACGACCTCGTCGTGATCGGAGGCGGTCGACTGCTCGCCGCTGATTCGGTTCGGGCGATCACCGGACGCCACGACGTCGCCGTGATCGTCGAGACCCCTCAGCCGGTCGAACTCGTCGCCCTTCTCACCGCGCACGGCTTCGCCGTCGAAGCTGCCGCCGACCGACTCGTCGTCCGGGGAACCACCCGAACCGTCGTCTCGCAGATCGCGTTCGACAGCGGCATCCGCGTCCTCGAGCTCACCGAGACGTCCCGTTCGCTCGAAGACAGCCTGCTGGACATGACCCGGGCGTCCGCCGAGTTCGCCTCCACCTGACCCGCCACCGACTACTGACCAGAGGACACGACATGAGCATCACAGGTGCGGGCGCAGACCAGACAGTGGCGGCCACCACGATCACCGAGTACCACCCCGCCACGCGTTTCGCCGGCGGTGACGTCCGGGCCGTCCTCGCGGCGCTGAGGAGCGACTGGATCAAGGCCTCGACCGTCCGGGGCAACCGGGCGATCCTCCTGCTCGCGCTCGTCGGTGGTCTGCTCGTCTCGTGGGCGGTCGCGATGTTCGTGACCGACGAGGTGCTGGTCGTCTCCGAGGTCGGCTTCTACTGGACCAGCGTCACCTCGATGCTCGCCGCCATCGGCGGAGTTCTGCTGTTCGGCTCCGAGGTGCAGTACGGCACGCTGGCCGCAGCGGTGGCCGCGCGACCGGCGCGCTGGATCATCGCGCTGTCCAAGACACTGACCGCCGCCGCCCTCGGGCTGGCCGTCGGGGCAGTCGGCCTGGCCGCCGGCTTCGGCGGCGCCGCCCTCGCCGGCCTGGATATGGGGGAGACGTCGGCGCTGCCCGCCACGCTTGCGTGGGCCCTGCTGTTCACCACGCTCTCGGCGGTGCTCGGGCTGGGGATCGGCATGATCGTCCGGCAGAGCACGGCGGCCATCGGAGGTCTGCTGGTGTGGGGGTTCGTCCTCGAGAACCTCTTCAACCTCTTCCTGCCGGTGGAGGTTGCTCGCTTCCTCCCCTTCTTCGCCGGGAACAAGCTGCTGGCCTACAACAACGACTTCGACACCCCCGCGGCGATCGCAGCGGCGCTCACCCGACCCGAGAGCGCGCTGGTCTTCGCCGGGTACACCGCCGTCGCGCTGATCGTGGGATCCGTGCTGCTGTACCGCCGGGACACGGACTGAGTCGAGTGCGCGACCGGTAGTAGCCCCACCAGGCCGGCACGGCGTCCTGCACCGCCCTCGCTGCGGTCGCGAGGTCACCACATCAATCACCACAGATGGTGATCCGTGCTCACCCCATCCCCTCCTACCTTTCGCTCGCGGCACCGATTCACGACCAGCGCCGGCTGGGCCGATCCAGGCACGCAGCCGCGGAAGGAGTTCCGTGAGCGACATGTCGACAAGTCATTCCCGCGATCCGGGCCGGTACGAGATCCGCTCTCAGATCTCGCGGTCCGCTTCGGCGTCCACGACGGGCCGCCCCGACCGCCCTCCTCGCGGTGCTGCCCATCGCGGCGTGGGAGTTCTCGGTCGGCGTCTACCTGACCGTCAAGGGCTTCAAGCCCGCAGCCGTCGCCGCGCTCACCTCGACCGACCGGGACTCCGAGCTGTCGCCGGCCTGAGCGCGCACGTCCCCGGACCCGGCCGCCCGCCCTCGCGGGACGGCCGGGTCCGGCTCCGGCATCCGCCACACACCAGCACCGAAGGAGCAGCGATGAAGGCGATCGTTCAGGAGCGGTTCGGTTCCCCCGACGTCCTGCAGTTCGTGGACACCGACCTGCCCGAGATCGGCCCCGACGACGTGCTGGTCCGGG
>JAOPWJ010000245.1 GCA_025965715.1 Blastococcus sp.
CGCCGGCGGCGTCGGCAGCTTCGCCGTCCAGATCGCGGCGGCGCTCGGCGCGGAGGTCACCGGGGTGTGCAGCACCGGCAACGTCGAACTCGTCCGTTCGATCGGCGCCGCCCACGTCATCGACTACACCAGGGACGACTTCACCGACGGACGCACGCCCTATGACGTGATCCTCGACAACGTGGGCAACCATCCGCTGCGCCGGCTGCGCCGGGCGCTGACCCCGACCGGAACCCTCGTCTCCAACGCCGGCGGCTCACCCGGCGGCGGCCTGCTGGGACCGATCGGGGGGATCCTCCGCATGCTCGCCCTCAACGCATTCGTCCCGCAGCGGCTCCGTCCGCTGCCGGATGCCTGGACGCGGGAGCACCTGCTCGCCGTCACCGAGCTCGTCGAGGCCGGAAAGCTCACCCCCGTCGTGGGCCGGACCTATCCGCTGGCCGACACCGCCGCCGGTCTGCGCCACCTGGAAGAGGGACACGCGCGCGGAAAGGTCGTCATCACCGTGACCTGAGCGTGGGCGGCCGTCCCGACGCCCTCGCGGCCGGCATCGCAGTCCTCCGTCCCGGACCCATGACCTGCACCGATCCAGCGCGTCCCACCCGGCAAGCGTGCCACTGAGAGGACCCACACATGAGGACCATCGAGCACACCGTCGACATCCAGGCGCCTGCCGCCACGGTCTGGCAGATCCTGACCGACACAACTCACTACGCCGAGTGGAACCCGTTCATGCCCCGGCTGTCCGGCCGACTGGCCCCCGGCGAGCGCCTGACGCTCACGGTCCGCCCCGGGGCGCGCACGATGACCTTCCGGCCCACCGTGCTCGCGTTCGAGGACGGCGCGCTCATCCGCTGGCGCGGACGGCTCCTGATGCCCGGCCTCTTCGACGGCGAGCACGAGCTGCGCCTCGAGCCCACTTCCGACGGGGGCGCACGCTTCGTCCAGCGCGAGAGCTTCACCGGCCTTCTCGTCCCGATGATGCCCCGCGTCCTCGACGACACCGCCACCGGCTTCGCCGCGATGAACACCGCCCTCCGGGACCGGGCCGTGGCCCGCACCGCTTCCGCGGCACCGTGACCGCTGACCACGACCACGACCTCGACCTCGACCTCGACCGGGAGCCGGGCACGGTGCCGGCCTTCGTGCCCAAGGGGCCGCTGCTCCGCGGCGAGGAGGTTCCGGTCGCGTCGTCCTGCGTCGGTCCGATGCACCCCGGCGTCACCGCGGCGGAACCGTCGACCTGCCCGCAGTGCGCAGGGACGCTCCTGCCCTCGGACGCGGCACCTGCGGCCGCACACGAGGCGGGCGAGCGCCATGCCCACGGCGGGGCCGGGCGCTTCCTCGTCCTGTCCCGCGACAGCGCACCCGAGCCGAACCTGGTGTGGACGGACAGCCTGCTCCTGCGGGCCGGACCGACAGTCGACGTCCTGCTCGGCGTCAGCAACCCGGGCCACTGGATGCGCCCGGAGCCGGTCCGATGAGGGCCGGCTCCGCACCTCCGCTGGACGTGCTGGTCGTCGGGGGCGGCCAGGCAGGTCTGGCGATGGGCTATCACCTGGCGCAGCGCGGCCTGCGGTTCCAGATCGTCGACTCCGGACCGGCACCGGGCTCGGCCTGGCGCTCCCGCTGGGACTCCCTGCGGTTGTTCACCCCGGGCCGTTACGACCACCTGCCCGGCCTGCCCTTCCCGGCGGACGCGGACAGCTACCCCGGCAAGGACGACGTCGCGGACTACCTGGCTGCTTATGCGGCGGAGTTCGATCTGCCTGTCCGCCTGGACACTTCCGTGACGTCGCTGGCCCGCGCCGGCGACGGTGGCTACCTGATCAAGGCGGGCGCCGAGGCTCTGGACGCAGGCCAGGTGGTCGTCGCCACCGGCGCCTTCCAGGTGCCGTTCATCCCGCCCGTCGCGGCCGACCTCGCTCCGGACGTGTACCAGCTGCACAGCGCTGACTACCGGCGTGCCGAGCAGTTGCCCCCGGGACGGGTGCTCGTCGTCGGGGCGGCCAACTCCGGGTGCCAGATCGCTCTCGAGCTGTCGTCGACCCGGACGGTGGACCTGGCGGTCGGCACGCGCATCCCGGTGCTACCGCAGCGGCCGCTGGGTCGTGACGTCTGGTGGTGGGGGTCCCGCTTGCGGCTGGACCGGGTCACTGCTGCGTCGCGGCTGGGCGGGCGGCTGGCCGGCCGCGATCAGATCGTCGGAACCGGTCCCAGGCAGCTCGCGCGCCGGCACGGCATCACGGTCCGGCCCCGGGTCCAGGCCGGGGCCGGGCGCAGCATCACCTTCGCCGACGGCACCCACGTCGAGTACGACTCGGTGGTGTGGGCCACGGGGTTCGGCACCGACGACTCGTGGGTCGACGTGCCGGACGCCACCGACGAACGGGGCCGGCTGCAGCAGGCGCGGGGGGTCACCCCCTCGCCGGGGCTCTACACGCTCGGCCGGATATGGCAGCACACCCGCGGCTCGGCCCTCCTGGGCTGGGTGGGGAATGACGCAGCCTTCCTTGCGGAGCAGATCGCGGCGCGAGCCCGATGAGCGGCCGGCCGTCATGATCGCCCCGGACCGCGCCCCGGCCGCTGGACAACCCCGCACTGCGGGCGGCCCGCGTGGCCGCCGGCTGCGCACGCCGGTCCTCTGGGGTGTGGTCTGCGGCTGCCTGCAGGCGGCGTCGCCCCTGGCGTTCTTCTGGCTCGATGACAGGACCGTCTACGCGTTGGGGCTCGTGCTGATCGCCGCCGTCTACATCGGGTTCGCCGTCGCCGACGGTCGAGGCATGGTCATCACCGTCGAGACCGGCGTCGCGTCGGTGTTCGTCGTCGTCGCCGCGGCGGCGGTCACCGGATCGGCCTGGCTGCTCGTCGCGGGCCTGGCCGGTCACGGCCTCAAGGATCTCTGGCAGCACCGCACGGGATTCGTCGCCCACACGCGGTGGTGGCCGCCGTTCTGCGCCACCGTCGACTTCGTCGCCGCCGGACTCATCGCCGTCACGGTGCTGGCGGACCTCCAGGTGGGGCGATGACCGGCCGCAGCGTGCTCCGCCGCTGACCCGGCACGTCGTGCCTCGCTCGTGACCCCAACCATGACCTCCGGTACCTGCCCGGAACGCTCCGCCGGACCACCGTTGCTCGCCGGCTCCGCCATCGGAACCGCCATCGGAACCGCCACACTCACAGAAGCCGGGACCGTCATGACGACCGCCATGCACCCCACCCACCGCCCGCCCGTCCCGGCCGACTCCGACCGCGCGGACCGCGGGTCGCACGCCGGTCCGATCCGCCGGATCATCGCCGGGTCGCTGGTGACCGGTCTGGTCGCGGCCGCGATTCTCACCTTCGTGGTGTTCGGCGGAGCGGACGAGTACGTCATCACCGGAACGGCGCTGATCGGGTTCGCGCTGGGCTGGGCGATGCTGGCGGTGCTGTCGATGCGGATGACCGACCAGCCCCAACGTTGGGCGTTCGTCGCGGCCGCCGGTATGGCAGCGACCGGCCTGGGGCTTCTGGTCCTCGCCCCGAGCGATGCCGGACTGACCTCCTCCGGGTGGGTGTGGCCGCCAGTCCTTCTCGCCCTCGCCATCTGGATGGGATCCCGGGTGCGCCGCCGCCTGGCCGCCGGAAGCGGTCGCTGGCTGCTCTACCCGGTCGTGGCGGTCATGGCCGCAGCCGCGGTGGGCGGCGCGTTCGAGACCGTCGTCCTGACCTCCGACGAGCGCAGCCAGGCCATGCCCGGGCAGCTCTACGACGTCGGTGGCTACCGGCTGCACCTGGACTGCACCGGCTCGGGTGGTCCGACCGTCGTGCTGCTGAGCGGGCTCGGCGAGTTCTCGCCGTCCTGGGCTCGGATCGCCCCGGCCGTCGCAGGGACCACCCGCGTCTGCGCCTACGACCGTGCAGGGCAGGGCTGGAGCGAGGACGCACCGCAGATCCAGGACGGCCTGCAGGCCGCGGCCGACCTGAACACGCTGCTCGACCGCGCCGGCGAGGACGGACCGTATGTGCTCGTCGGACACTCGATCGGCGGCAGCTACGCCATGACGTACGCGGCCCGCTACCCCGAGCAGGTCGCCGGAATGGTCCTGCTCGACGCATCCGACCCCTATTCCGCCACGCCCGCTGACAGTGCGGCCGAGCCGAGTGCCTCCGCGACGCTGGCCGTGCTGACCAGTCTCGCCCGGCTCGGCATCGGGCAGCTCGTCCCGTCCTCGTCCGACATTCCCGAGCCGGCCGCAGGGCAGATCCAGGCATTCACCAGCAGCCCCCGCAGCTGGCGGAACGCGGCCCAGGAGTCCGGCGCCATGCCCGCCCTGTTCGGCCAGGCCCAGGCGCTCACCAGCCTCGGCAACAGGCCGCTGGTGGTGCTCACAGCCAGTGAGTCGGAGCAGGCGATCGACGGCTGGTCCGCCGTCCAGGACCGGATGGCCGCGCTGTCCACCAACAGCAGCCACCTGGCCGCCGACATCACACACACGGGGTTGCTGGAGGAGGAGAACGGCGCGGCGATGTCCGCCGACGCCATCGCCGACGTCATCGAGGCGGTGCTGACCGGTTCACCCCTGTCGACCAACTGATCCTCGGTACGCGGCCGGCGGCTCGAGGTGGATGGCGACGCACGCCGGCGGACGTCCACGAACCCCTTCGGCGCGCAGCTGCCGTAGCCGGAGCCTCCGCCGCCGGCGTGTGCCAACGTCCCCCAGCCGCCTTCGGGGCGGCGGCACTGCCTCCACCTCGGCTCATCGTCATCGCGCCCTGGTGGTGGAGGAGCACGTCGAACCGTGGGCAACGCCTCCGCCCGGACGCGGCGCCTCGCGCGTTGGCGCGGTACCGCCCCGCAGCGGCTTCCGACCGCGGCCGGTCAGTCGGGCCAGATCCCGGCGAAGTGGTGCACCGGTCCGTGTCCCGAGCCGATGCAGAGTCGATCGCCGGCCTCCAGCGCGCGCTGCAGGTAGTCGCGGGCGCCCTCGACGAGCACTGGCCAGCCGGCGCCGGGGGACTGGGCCGCGAGCGCGGCGATCGCCGAGGACAGCGTGCACCCGGTGCCGTGGGTGGCGTCCGTCGCCACCCGGGGACGGCGGGTGATCCGCACCCCGTCGGCAGTCGCGAGCACGTCGACGCTGTCGGTGCCGCCGAGGTGTCCGCCCTTGAGCAGTACCGCGCCCGGACCGAGCGCCAGGAGGGCCACGGCCTGGTCCGGCAGCGCATCGGCGTCGGTGACCGGGGTGGTACCCAGCAGCGCAGCGGCCTCCGGGATGTTCGGCGTGATCAGGTCGCAGAGCGGCAGCAGGTCGGCGCGGACGGCGTCCACCGCCTCCTCGTCGATCAACCGGTCACCACTGGTGGCGACCATGACCGGGTCGCAGATGATCGGCCCCGGACGACGCTCGGCGAGGACCGTCGCCACCTCGCGCACCACCTCGGCGGTGCCCAGCATCCCGAGCTTGGTGGCGTGCACCTCGACGTCGTCGAGAAGCGTGCGCAGTTGCAGCCCGACGAAGTCGGCGGGCACCGGATGCACGCCGGTGACGCCGCGGGTGCTCTGCGCGGTCAATGCGGTGAGGACCGCGGTGCCGTACGCCCCGAGCGCGGAGAACGTCTTCAGGTCGGCCTGGATCCCGGCCCCACCGCTGGGGTCGCTGCCGGCCACGGTCAGGGCCACGGCGGTCACGACGCCAGCTCCGCGACCCGGCCGCGGGTGATCTCCGACCGCAGCCGCGCGGCGGCCCCGGCCGGATCGGCCGCCGCGCAGACGGCCGACACGACGCAGATCCCGGCCACGCCGGTCGCCGCCACCTCGGCGGCCTGCGCGGCACCGATCCCGCCGATCGCCACTGCGGTCAGGTTCC
>JAOPWJ010000040.1 GCA_025965715.1 Blastococcus sp.
GCCGTCGTAGCGGAAGGAGAACGGCGGGACCACCCCCGGCGCGAAGCCCCGCTCCACGAACTCCTCGACCCGCCGGCGTTCGACATCGCGCTGCAAGCTCTCTACGAACATGACTCACCCTCCATAAGGGAACGAACCCGACTTGCCTGCTGCGGCCGACGAGCGATGTGGCAAGCGCTGCTGGTCGGCCGCGTACGGCCGGCAGGCAGCGGGAAACTGACGGGTGCCTCAGTCACGGCTCACCGTCGATCGTGATGGCCCCTACGGGACAGGCATGCGCCGCCTGCCGCGTCTGGTCTATGCGGCCCGGCGGAGGCGCCGGGTTCAGGACGTGCACCTTGTCCGTGTCCTCGTCGAGGGCGAAGACGTCGGGCGCCTCGAGCACGCACAATGCGTAGCCCTGGCAGATGTGGAGATCGACGTTGACGGGCATGTCCGAGCCTTCCTGAACGGGGTCATCGCTGGATCGGCAGCCGTTCGAAGCCGCGCTCGTCCGGCTTGTAGCTGCGGACTGGGTCGCTTCCCACGGCGAACTCACCGATCCGCGGGATGAGCTCCTCGATGACGACCCTCGCCTCCAGCCTGGCGAGTGGCGCCCCGAGGCAGCTGTGCACTCCGCCGCCGAACGTGAAATGCCGGCCTACCCTGCGGTCCAGGTCGATCTCATCGGGCCGGTCATAGCGTCGGTCGTCCCGGTTGGCGGAGCCGTAGAGAAGCACGACGGTCGACCGTTCCGGTACATGGACGCCGTGCAGCTCGATGGGGGTCGTGGTCTTCCGCGAAACGAACTGTCCGGGGCTGTCGAAGCGCAGGAGCTCCTCGACCGCCGAAGGGGCCAAGTCGGGCTCGGCTGCCAGGCGGCGTCGAAGGTCGGGCCTCGTGCCGAGATGCCAGAAGACGTTGGTGAGCAGGTTTCGAGCCGTGCGAATGCCCGCGGCGAGGATGAGGACGGACATGCCCAGCTGCTCGTCCAGCGTCAACCGTCGCTCTTCGACCTGGCCGTGGGCGATCGCGCTCAGCAGGTCGTCGCCGGGAGCCGCCACCCGACGACGCAGATGTCCCTCGAGGAGCCCATGAATCTCTCGGACCGCAGCCACGGCGGTATCCGGCACCTCCCCCGCACCGGGAACCCGGTAGAACATCTTCGCGACGCTGTCGGACACGAGGGGACGGTCGCTCTCGTCCAGACCCAGTAGGTCGCAAATGACCGCCAGCGGAAGGGGCGCACACAGCCGCTCGGCGACGTCGTAGGCCCCGTCTTCACACAGGCCGGGCGCCGCCGCCCGGACCTCGCGGCGCATCGTCTCCTCGAGCCCGCTCACCCACTTCGGGGTCAAGTACCCGCGCAGCACGCGCCGCAGCGGCCCGTGGATAGGCGGATCGGTCTCGACGACGTTTCCATGCCGCCCGGGCGCGAAGACGAGCCCGGTCTCGTCGAGGTCGATGCCGTCGGCGCTGGAATAGGTGCGCCAGTCGGCGTTGGCGGCCGCGACGTCATCGAAACGACTGAGGGCGAAGAGGTCCCGCTCCTCGTTCCGGTAGAGCGGAAAGCTCTCCCGGAGCGTCCGGTACAGGGGGTAGGGGTCATCGATCGTCCCCGGCAGGAGTGGGTCCCACAGCTGCGTAGTCAGGTGGGACATGAGGGCTCCTTACGTTGCACGCAATGGGTGTGTGAGCCGGGTGGGTCAGACGGCGGTGAGGCCGCCGTCGATGACCAGGGCCGCCCCGTTCATGAACCGTCCCCGGTCGGAGGAGATGAAGGAGATCCAGTCGGCCACCTCGTCCGGCGTCCCCATCCGACCGTCGAGCTGCCGCTGCTCCATTCGCTGGCGGACCGACTCCGGGTCGGCCTCCCCCTCGAGCATCCGACCGATCCACGGGGTGTCGACGGTCCCCGGACACACCGCGTTGATGCGGATGCCGTCCCCGGCGTGGTCGGCAGCGATGGCGCGCGTCATCCCGAGCAGTCCCGCCTTGGACGCGCAGTACGCGACCCGTCGCCGCAGTCCCACGAGCGCCCCTGCGGACGCAACGCTGACGATGACCCCCCGACGGCGGGCGAGCATGCCGGGAAGGACGAGCTGGCAGAGGTGGAAGGCGGCCGACAGGTTCACCGCCAACGTCGTCTCCCAGATCTCGTCGGTGGTCTCCGACGTGTCCGCCGCCCACCCCACGCCGGCGCAGTTGACCAGCAGGTCCGGCGTCTGGGATCCGAGTACCGCAGCGATCTGCGCGGTGGCCGCGGCTGGTTCGGACAGGTCGGCCACGATGGTGCGTACGCCCGTCCCGGCGCGCTCGGCGGTGGCTTCCACAGCTTCGAGATTCCGGTCCACCAGGACGAGGTCATAGGAGTCCTCGGCCAGTCGCAGAGCGGTCGCGCGGCCAATGCCCGAGCCGGCTCCGGTGACCAACGCCGTCCGACGTCCGCCCGTGCTGCCCGTCTCCGTCATGACTGCTCCGATGCCTGGGGGGTCGCGAGTGGGGGTCTGGTGATGGCTCCGAGCTCGGCGCCCGAGACGTGGGCGGCGTACTTCGCCAGGACGCCGCGGGTGTAGCGGGGAGGTCGTGGAGTCCACCGGGCTCGCCGCGCGCTGAGCGTCCGTTCGTCAACGACAAGATCGACGCGTCGCGCGGGGATATCGATGACCACCCGATCGCCGTCCTCGACGAGGGCGATCGGGCCGCCGTGCGCGGCCTCCGGTGCGACATGGCCGATGCAGAGTCCGCGGGTCGCGCCGGAGAAACGGCCGTCGGTGACCACCGCGACCTCGGTCCCCAGTCCGGTGCCGACGATCGCACCCGTGAGGGCCAACATCTCCCGCATACCCGGTCCGCCGGCGGGCCCCTCGTACCGCATGACAACGACGTCGCCCGCGGTTAGCCGGCCCGCCAGAACGAACTCCAGCGCCGCCTGCTCGCTGTCGAAGGTGCGTGCTGTCCCCCGGAACACCTGCCGGTCGGTTCCGGCGACCTTGACCACGCAGCCGTTGGGAGCCAACCCGCCATAGAGGATCACGGTTCCGCCGGTCGGCTTCACGGGCTCGGCCACCGTGGCCACGACATTCGCCCGCCCGACCGGCTCGTTCTCGTACGCGACGAGGTTCTCGGCCACGGTCCGGCCGGTCACGGTCAGGCAGTCGAGGTGGAGCAGCCCGCCCCGGGCGAGCTCCACCATCACGCGGGGCACACCGCCGGCCTCGTCCAGGTCGCTCATGAAGTACCGGCCGTGCGGGCGGGTGTCGACCAACTGCGGGACCCGGCGACCGATGCGGTCGATGTCTGCCAGCGTGAAGGGCACCTCCGCCTCCCACGCGATCGCCAACAGGTGCAGGACCGCGTTGGTGGAGCCGCCCAGCGCCATGCTGACCGTGGTCGCGTTCTCCAGCGCCTTCCGCGTGACGATCATGCGCGGACGTATCCCCGCGGCCACCAGCTCCACGGCCTGGCGGCCGCTCTCGTGGGCGAGTGCCGCTCTACGGGAGTCCACCGCCGGCACGGTGGCTGATCCGGGCAGTGCAAGCCCGATCGCCTCGGCGACGCAGGCCATGGTGTTCGCTGTGTACATCCCGGCGCACGAGCCGATCGTCGGGAAGGCGTGCCGCTCAAGGCCTGCCAGGTTGTCGGCCGCCCGCTGTCCGGTGGCGACGGCGCCCACGGCCTCGAACACGTCCTTGATGTCGACCCGTTCGCCGGCGAAGCAGCCCGGCAACGTGCTGCCGCCGTAACAGAAGACCGTGGGCACGTCGGTGCGCACCGCCGCCATCATCATGCCGGGGAGCGACTTGTCGCAGCCCGCCAGCGCCACCAGTCCGTCCAGGCGCTCAGCGTGCAACACGGTCTCGACCGAGTCGGCGATGACCTCCCGGCTGACCAGGGACGCGCGCATGCCCTCGTGGCCCATGGAGATGACGTCGGACACCGCGATGGTGCAGAACTCGATCGGTACGGCACCGCCTTCACGGACGCCGCCCTTCGCCTTCGTGGCGAGATCCCGAAGGCCCATGTTGCAGGGCGTGACCTCGTTCCAGGAGCTGGCGACCGCGACTTGGGGACGGGTCAGGTCCTCTTCGGTGAATCCCGTGGCCCTCAGCATGGCCCGGGCCGGAGCGGCAGAGAGCCCCTCGGTCACCTCGGCGCTGCGCCGGGTCGGTGCCGACGACGTCCCGGCGGTCGTCATCCCTGTTCGACCGGGTTCCTCAGCACCCCGATGCCCTCGATGTCGACCTCGACTACGTTGCCCGGCACCAGGAAGATCGGTACGGGACGAAAGGCACCGACGCCCGCCGGCGTGCCGGTCGTGATGATGTCGCCCGGCTCGAGGGTCGTACCGGCGCTGGCGTGCGCGATCAGCTGGGCTACCGAGAAGATCATGTTTGCGGTGTTGCTGTGCTGCATCAGCACTCCGTCGACCCGTGAGCTGATCTCGAGTCGCTGCGGGTCGGGGATCTGGTCGGCCGGGACGAGGACGGGCCCGATCGGACCGAACGTGTCGAAGGACTTGGCGCGGCTCCACTGACCGTCCTCGCGCTGCACGCGGCGCGCGCTGACGTCGTTCATGCAGGTGTAGCCGCGCACATAGGACAAGGCATCGTCCTCGGTCACGTCGCGCGCCCGCCGACCGATGACGACGGCGAGTTCTGCCTCCCAGTCGACCTCGTCGATTCCCGCGGGAATCCGGATCGGTGCGCCGTTCGGAACAAGGCACGTCGGCCACTTGGCGAACATGACCGGCGAGGTGGGCGCCGCGGAATCCGACTCCGATGCGTGGTCCCGATAATTGAGGCCCACTGCGATGATCTTGCCGGGCGGGTCGACGGGCAGGTCAGACAAACGATTCTCCTCCGGGGCGACGCGAGATGCTGACTGTCTACAATTAGCATGCTGCCCCGGCGGCGGCAAGACCCTGGCTACGAAGAAGGCAGCTGGCCCTGGATCCATAGGTGGGTCGAGCGGAAGTGCTCCCGCATCGCGTCTGCCGCGCCGTGGGCGTCCCGCACCTTGATCCGGTCGAGGATCACGCGATGGTGATGCGCGTCGGTCGCCGGGTCCGACAGGCCGCTCGGCAGCTGTGGGCGCACGGCTTCCAACACGTCCCAGAAGGCGCGGACGAGCTGGATGACGAGATGGTTGTGCAGCGGCGCGTAGAGCTGTTCGTGGAAGCGCCGGTCGTCCTCGTCGAAAGCGGCGCCGCTTCGCGCCGACGCCTCCATCCGCGACACGCTCTCCTCGAGGCGCGCGATCAGCTCCTCGTCGGCCATCAGTGCGACGCGTTGGACGAGGGTCGTCTCCAGCACTTCCCGTACGTCGACGAGCTCCGAGGCGGTCGCGAGGTCCGGCCGGTGACCGCTCAGTCGGCCATGGAAGACGAGGCCGTCGACGAGCGGGTCCATCGTCGGACGGCCGACGAACGTGCCCCGCCCGTGCTCGATGCTGACGATGCCGCGTGCCTGTAGCCCCTTCAGTGCCTCCCGGACGGAGGTGCGACTGACGCCGAGCTCGGCCATCAGCTCTGCCTCGGTCGGGACCAGGGACCCCGGTTCGAGCCGGCGCTCTATCAGGATGTCCTTGATCTGCTCCTGGGCGTCGTAGTGAGGCCGCCGCTTGCCGTCCGACGAGGTCGTTGCCGGGCCCTTGGTCATCGTGAACCCCTCTCCGAGGCGGGCTTGCTCGAGGTTTGTCAGCGGATGCTTGACCAGACGACGGCGTGCCCCTAACGTCCTACGTCAGACATCCTACCTTCTCCGAATGTCGAGGTAACGTGCAGGAGCTTTTCATCCCCGTTACAGGTATGGCGCCCGATGACGTGAGCGTCTCGGCCTGGTTCAAGCAGCCAGGAGATGCCATCGCGGCGGGCGAAGTGGTCGCGGTGATCGAAACCTCCAAGGCGCAGCTGGAGATCACCAGCGAGAGCGCGGGCGTGCTGGGCGCGCACCTCGTGCAGGTCGACCAGGAGGTCTCCCCCGGCACCGTCATCGCCCGCGTGCTCGGAAAGGACGAGGCCGACGAGTCGGCCGAGGACGTGCCCTCGCCGTCGGCGGTGACCGGGCCGCCGGTGGAGACCTCCGAGCGCGCTCAGGGTGGCATCGGCGGGATTCCCGTGCTCGTGGACGGAGCCGTCGGCCCTGGATCTGCGGCCGGCGATCGGCCGCATCAGCTCAGCCCGCGGCAGCGTCGTCTCGCTGCCGAGCAGGCACAGGCGCGTGCCGAGCCGGAGCACCCAGCCTTGGATGTTCCTGAACCCCCAGTCGGGAACCCGGTGCCCCCCCCACCTGCGCATCCGGCCCTCGCCGCGGCGGGATCGACCGAGGCATCCCCGTCCGACCGGGCTGCGATCCGACACCGCCAGGCCATCAGTGCCGCGGTCAGCAGGTCGTGGCAGGAGATTCCGCACTTCACCGTGACGCGGGAACTGCGCGTCGACGGCCTGGTCGCCGCGGTCGCCGATCTGCGCTCCGTACTCAGCACCGTGACACTGACGGACCTGCTGTTGCGGGCGGTGGCGCTGAGCTTCATCGAGCGTGAAGGGCGGTCCGACGTGGACCTCGGCCTGGCCGTGGCCACCGAGCGGGGCGTCTCGATCCCCGTCGTCCGCAACGTGGCCCAGCTCGACCTGGTGCAGCTCGTCCGCGCGCGGCGTGCCGCGGTCGAGCGGGCCAAGGATGGTCGCCTCCACGAGGACGACACGCGCTCACCGGTCACGACCTTGTCCAACCTCGGCGCCGTCGGCGTCGATCAGTTCACTGGCGTCGTGCCCTACGGACAGACATGCCTGGTCACCGTCGGGCGCGCGGCGCCCCGGCCGGTCGTAGAGAACGGCCGGCTGGCGGTGGCCACCACGATGCAGGCCACCCTCAACCTGGACCACCGCAGCTGGGATGGGTTGCACGCCGGGATGCTCCTGGCTCGGATCGCCGGCGTGATCGCACGACCGGCGCTCCTGGCCCCCCTCGGGCCGCCCGTCACCGGCGTCACCGAGATGGAGGCATGATGCCGACGACGAACGGCCTTGACGCCGGCCTGGTTCCAGGAGCCACCGACGCGGAGCTCTACGACTGGCTCGCCGACATGGTCCTGATCCGGGTGTTCGAGGAGACGGCCGACGGGCTGGCCCTCCGCGGTCGCATCCCCGGCGGTATGCACCCTGCCATCGGGCAGGAGGCCGTCGCCGTCGGGATAGCTCGTGCGCTCCGGGCGGACGACGTCGTCGCCGGGACGCACCGCTCCCACCATCACGCACTGGCCAAGCAGCTCCCGCCCGCGGCGGTGCTGGCCGAGCTCTACGGCAAGGCCACCGGCACGAACGGCGGCCGCGGCGGGTCGATGCACCTCGCCGACTTCGACCTGGGCCTCTGGGGGACCAACGGCATCGTCGGTGCCGGGCTGGGAATTGCACTGGGCGCCGCGCTGGGCGCCAGCGTCCGCTGCACGGACCAGGTGGCCGTCGGACTCTTCGGCGATGGCGGGGCCAACACCGGGCGCGTCTGGGAATTCGTCAACCTGGCCGCCATTTGGCGGCTACCGCTGATCGTGGCCTGCGAGAACAACCTGTACGCCGTCGAGACCGCATCGAAGTCCGTGACTGGAGGCAACTCCATCGCCGAGCGGGCGGCCGCCTTCGGAATGCCCGCCCAACAGGTGGACGGGCAGGACATCGTCGAGGTCCACCGCGCGGTCCGAGCGGCTGCCGACCGAGCCCGTGCCGGTGACGGGCCGACCTTCCTGGAGTTCCTCACTTATCGCTACAAGGGGCACAACAGTGGTGAGGTCATCCGCTACCGCACGGAGGACGAGGTCACGCAGTGGCGCACGTCGCGGGACCCCGTCGAGCGCTTCAGCGCCCTACTGACCAACTCCGGCGTCCTCACGCCGGAGGACCTGACCCGCATCGCCGACGACGCTCGTGCCGTCGTCGATGCAGCCGTCGCGTTCGCCGAGGAGTCACCATGGCCGGACCCCTCCACCGCCGCCGAGAACGTCAGCGCCTGGAGCAATCGGGACGGGAGCGTGCGATGAGCAGCGCGACCGAACCGCGGCCGAAGGCAGTGGCCACCTACTCCACTGCGTTCCAGGAAGGGATGCGGGAGGAGATGGACCGCGACCCCACCGTCTTCGTGCTGGGCACGGACATCTATGACCGGGGAGGCCACTTCTCCCAGGTCAAGGGGTTGGGTGAGCGCTTCGGTCACGAACGTATCCGCGACACGCCGATCTCCGAGGCTGCGATGGTGGCCAGCGGCGTCGGCGCGGCGCTCAACGGCACTCGACCGGTGGTCGACCTCAATTTCCTCGACTTCGCCTTCGGGGCTATGGACGAACTGGTCAACCAGGCCGCGAAGATCAGGTACATGTGGGGTCGTCCGGTGCCGCTGGTCGTCCGGGCCACGGCCGGCGTCGCCCAGGGCGGCGCCCAGCACAACAACAGCCTGCAGGCGTGGCTGATGAACACGCCCGGGCTGGCTGTGGTCTTCCCCTCCCGGCCGTGGGACGTCAAAGGACTGATCAAGTCCGCCTTGCGCGGTAGCGACCCGGTCGTCTTCATGATGCACAAGCTGCTGACCGGCGCGCGTGGGCCGGTCGGCGGACCGGACGAACTGGTGCCGATCGGTTCGGCGCGTATTGCCCGCCCAGGCAGCGACGTCACGGTGATCACGTACGGCTACGGCGTCGTTGTGGCCGACGACGCGGCGACGGCGCTCGCCGGCGAGGGAATCCAGGTCGAGGTCATCGACCTGCGCACGCTTGCGCCCCTGGATGTCACAACGCTGGTGGAGGCCGTCAAGCGCACCGGTCGGGCGCTGGTCCTGGACGAGGCGCCCGCACTGTCGGGTCCCGCGGCCGAGATCGCGACGACGCTGTCCGACCACGCGTTCTGGTACCTGGACCAGCCGGTGGTGCGCCTCACCGCCGCGCACAGCCCTATTCCGCACAGCCCGCCCTTGGTCGACGGGCTCCTCCCCAACGTTGGACAGGTCATCGACGCCGTCCGCAGGCTTGCCCTGGCCCGCGGCCCGAGCCAGAGCTCGGTGTCGTGAGCGCCGAGCAGGGCTTCGATCTCACCGGACGCGTCGCGGTCGTGACCGGGTCGGGCCAGGGCATCGGCCGAGCCGTCGCGCTGCGGCTGGCGGCGTGGGGTGCCACGGTCGTCGGCCTCGACCGCGAGGCACCCGAACGGACGACCACAGCGGTCGAGGCTGCGGGCGGGCGAGGCGAGCACCACCTGTGCGACATGGGTGACGTGGAGCAGGTCCGGTCGGTCTTCTCGACCGTGGCCGACTCGCACGGCAGCATCGACATCCTGGTGAACAACGCCGCACGCGGGAGCCACACGCTGCCCGCCGACCTCACGCCGGCCGAGCTGGCAGCGGTGCTGCGCGTCAACGTCGGGGGCTACTTCGCTGCCGCCCAAGCGGCCCACGCTGTGATGTCGCGACAGCTGCAGGGGGGCAGCATCGTGAACGTCAGTTCGATCGCGGGGTCATCAGCGCTGGGCCGCGGCAATTTCGCGTACAGCATCAGCAAGGCGGCAGTCGACCAGATGACGCGGGAGCTCGCGGTCGAATGGGCACTCGACGGGGTGCGCGTGACCGCGGTCGCCCCGAGCCAGGTCCGGACCGAGGGCTTCGCGCCACTCCTGAGGGACCCACGCCTCGACCACGGCGCCGTGGGCGACCGCATGCTGCGCGGAGTGCCTCTGGGTCGGCTCGCCGAACCGGACGAGGTCGCCGCGGTGGTCCACTTCCTCGCTTCGGACGCCGCAGCCTTCGTCACGGGGGTGGTGGTACCTGTCGACGGGGGCAACCTCGCGCTGAACGCCGGCGGAACCGTCGGCGGACCGAGCATTCGGGAGAGGGGGCCGGCGTGAGGCACCTCGTCGCCGAGCCGGCCGTCCGGGTCGGCGCCGATCTCGGCGAGGGGCCGGTCTGGGATGCGAGTCGCGCGCAGTTGCTGTTCGTGGATATCCCGCGGGGCAGGCTCTACGCCGCGGATGTCTCCGGCGAGCTCGAATTGCTCGTCGAGATCGATCGGCCGTTGGGCGCGGCGATCCCGTCCGAGTCCGCCGGCGAGGTGCTGCTCGTGACGGCTGACGGCTTCAGCGTCCTGGACGCCGATCGGTCGATGACGCCACTGCTCGACGTCTACTCGGCCCGGCCGGACATCCGCTTCAACGACGCGAAGTGCGATCCGGCCGGCCGATGCTTCGCGGGATCGCTGTCCCTTTCCGGTGCCCCCGCGGACGGCCAATTGCGCCGCCTGGACGACGGGCCCCGCAGCGAGGTCGTGCTGGGCGCGATCGGACTGTCCAACGGCCTGGGCTGGTCGCCCGAGGGTGACACGTTCTATTTCACCGACACTCTCAGCGGGAGGGTCGACAGCTTCAGCTATTCGCCGGAGGCTGGCCGCATAGAGGGCCGTCGACCCTTCGTGTCCGAGGCGGCCGGAGCCCCTGACGGAATCTGCGTCGACGACGACGGTGGTGTCTGGGTCGCCCTCTGGAACGGTGGCCGTATCCACCGGTACAGCCCCGCCGGCGTGCTGGACGCCATCGTCGAGGTGCCGGTCCCCCACGTCACCAGCTGCGCCTTCGGGGGAACCGACGGGCGCACTCTGTACATCACGACGGCGCGGACCGACATCGACGAGCAGACGCTCGCCGGCTGCCCTCGAGCGGGGGATGTCTTTGCCGTGGACACGGGTCATACGGGCTCACCTACGCCGCGGTGGCGCCCGGTAGGTCCGCGATGACGGGCGATCGCGTCCTTTCCTACGCGCAGGCGCGTGGTGTCGCGGCGAGCCTCATGGAAGCCATGGGTACCCCTGCCCCCGCGGCTGGGATGGTTGCGGACTCCCTGGCCGGCGCGAACCTTCGCGGCCACGATTCGCACGGGCTGCTGCGCCTGCCCTGGTATCGGCAGTTCATCACAGATGGCCATGCCATACCGGACGCTCAACCGGTCGTCGTCCACCGTTCGGCGGCTGCCGCGGTGGTCGACGGTCGACACGGATGGGGGCAACTGGCCGGTCGGCTCGCGGTGGAGACTGCCGCCGAACTGGCTAGGGCCCACGGTGTCGCCGTCGTCACGGCCCGCAATTGCAACCACGTCGGTCGTCTCGGGGAATTCGCCGAGACGCTCGCCGAGCAAGGACTAGTCAGCATCCTCTGGTGTAACGCTGATCCTGCCGTCGCACCCTTCGGGGGCCGACAGCGGATGCTCGGCACCGATCCTTTCGCGGCAGGTATTCCGGCTGGCGCGGGGAGTCCCGCGATCATCGTCGACTTCGCGACCGCCGCGGTAGCTGAGGGAAAGTTGCGCCTGGACCGGTTGGCGAAGCGACCGGTCCAGGCGGGCGTCATTCAAGACGCCGAAGGTCGCCCTAGCACCGATCCGGAGGACTTCTACCGGGGCGGCGCACTGCTGCCGTTCGGGCTGCACAAGGGCTTCGGCCTAGCCGTGATAATCGAACTACTCGGCGGGGCCCTGTCCGGCAATCATGTCGGCTTCTTGCCCTCTTACCAATGGGGTAACGGGCTCGTCATGATCGCGATCGCTCCGAATCATCTGGTCGACCGAAGCTCGTTCCTCGACGAGATTGCGACCGCCTCCGAGATGCTCCGTGCTTCACCTCCGGCGCCGGGGGTGGACCGTGTCCGCCTACCGGGCGACGTCGAGTCGGAAACGATGGCGCAACGCGAACGAGACGGCATCCCGATATCAGGCGCGGCGTGGCAGCAACTCGTCGAGCTGGCCGAAGAGCTCGAAGTCGTGCTGCCTGGTTGACCCCCGCTGGAGTGAAGGCTGCCGCTGATCGGCATCGCGGGAGCGCCCTCCCGGGAGGTACCCTGTGAGAATTAGCTGTCTACAGTTACCAGACTAAGGAGCGTGGATGGCGAGCAGGCCTGATGGCGCGGCTCAGGGCCGGAAAGCGGAACCGTCCGGGTCGCTCAACGCGGCGACGCCGCGGGTCTCCCTCGGCGACATCGTGGCCGAGCGGCTACGAGAGGCCATCCTCAACGATGAACTGAGGCCTGGCCAGGCCCTGCGTGAGGAAGAACTCTCCGAGAGTCTGCAGGTCAGTCGGGGGCCTGTTCGGGATGCATTCATCCTTCTCGAGCGGCAGGGTCTCGTCCGGCTGTCGAGGCACCGTGGCGCGAGGGTCGTGGAGCTTTCCCATGAGGATTTTGCCGAGGTCTACAGTCTGCGGCTCGCACTCGAGGAGCTGGCGGTCAAATTGGCCTTGCGCAGAGCCGAGGAGCGGGATCTGGATGCTCTCGAGTCGTCCCTGAAAGATTTGCGGACCGGCCTCCGTCACCGACTCACCGAGCACGAGGCGGCTCGCCTCGACGTCGAGTTCCACGACGCAATCTTCCGCGCCGCGCACCACGAACGGCTGTACGCATGCTGGAGCACCATCCGGATGCAGGTGTATTGGTTCCTTTGCAGAAGAAACGTCGCCAACGCTGACTGGAGGTCAGCCACGATCAAGGGTCACGAGGAGATTCTCGCGTTCATCCGCGCGGGGGCCGAGCCGGCGGCAACGGAGGCCATCCGCATGCACATCTCCACGGCGTACTCGAGAATCATCGCGCCGGTGAGCGGCGACACGACGCCGGCCGACGACGCCTCCGACGTGAAGCGGGTGGCCGAGTCATTCCTCCTGTTGTGAACGAGGCCGTCACGGCGGTGGCCCTGGTCACCGGCGGTGCCGGCGGCATCGGACGAGAGACGGTGCGCCGGCTCGCCGAAGACGGATTCGAGGTCGTCTCGCTGGATCTGCACCACGAGACGCCGGGCGAACGGCACGCGAGCACTGTCACCTATGACGTGGACGTCACCAACTCGACTGCTGTCCAAGCCTGCGTCGATGATGTCATCCGCCGTTTCGGGCGCATCGACGCGCTCGTGAACAACGCCGCCCTGCTCGAGTGTTTCGCCGTCCACGACACTCCGGAGGACGTGTGGGACCGTGTGCTGGCGGTGAATCTGAAAGGCGCCTTTCTGGCCGCTCGCGCGTGCTTGCCGCACCTGTGCAATCGCCCTCATGGCGCCGGCATCGTCAACGTGTCGTCGGTCCATGCACTTGCCTCGGTACCGCGAACGGCGGCATACGCGGCCAGCAAGGGTGCACTGCTTTCACTGACCCGGCAGATGGCCGTCGACTATGCCGACGCGGGCGTGCGCGTCAACGCGGTCGTTGTCGGCAGCGTCGATACCCCGATGTCCGCCCGACACGGTGCAGAGATCGCCCGCGACGGTGTGACCATCAGTCCTCCCGCGGGGCGGTTAGGACGGATGGCGGCCCCCGCAGAGATCGCCGCGGCCATCAGCTTCCTGCTCTCGCCGAGCGCATCCTTCATGAGCGGATCCAGCGTCGTGGTCGATGGCGGCCTAGTGTCCCGCCTCATGTGACCTACCAGTGGTGTGCAGCGCAATTCCGGTGCGGCACAGGACGCGGAACGCGTACTCCGCCACCCCCGCCACGTCACCTGCCGCTACTGCCGCCATGTCCAGCAGCGCCGGGCCCAGGCACACCGCGTGGGCGCCGGCACTGAGATAGTCGTCGACCTCATCAATGTCGATCCCGCCCGACGCGATGATCGCGATATCGGGCAGCGGCTCGAGAATGGCGGTCAGGTAGGCAATGCCCCCCACTGCCGCGATCGGAAAGAGCTTGACGGCACTCGCACCGAGGTCGACCGCTCGAGTGAGCTCTGTCGGGGTCAGCGCGCCTGGAATTACCGGCACGCCCAGCTCGATGCCCCGGTTGACCACCGCCGGGTTCAGATTCGGTGCCACCAGATAGGCGGCGCCAGCCCGCACTGCGGCGGTCGCCTGCTCCGGCGTGCGCACCGTTCCCGCGCCAACGCGGCCGAACGCCTCCTCGGCCACGGCCGCGATTACTGACGGTGCGTCTGGCACCGTGCAGGTGACCTCCACTGCTGGTGCTCCGGCCAGGAGCAGACCGCGGGTGATCGTCAGCGCGTACTCGGTACTCGATGTGCGGACGACCGCCAGCAGTCCGCCCGGAATGTGCGACGCGTGACGGTCGGGCAGAGCCGCCGACGCGCTCGTCACGCAATACCGACGTGTCGAAGGGCGCCCGCCGAAACTGCGGCCGCAGCCGGCACCGCGCAGCGACCGTGCAACACCTCGCCACCTGCGACGAAGGACACGACGTCTTCTACGGTCCAGCGTCCGAGTCGACTGCCCGACTCGGAGGAGTACCAGGCCATGTGCGGAGACAGCAGCAGGTTCGGCGCCCCGCGCAATGGCGAGGCTTCCGGAAGCGGCTCCGTCTCGAAGACGTCGATTGCGGCCGCCGCGAGATGGCCGCCGTGCAGGGCGTCGGCCAGAGCCGTCTCATCGATGAGGCCACCGCGCGACACGTTGACGACAATGGCCCCCCGAGGCAGTAGGCCAAGCTCTGTGGAACCGATCATGTGCCGGGTGTCCTTCGTCAACGGGACATGCAGGGACAGCAGCTGTGCACGCTTCAGAAGGTCCGGCAGATCGTCGCACCAGGCAATGGATTCGTCGTCGTCTCGCCCCGCGACGTCGTAGGTCAGCACTCGGCCAACGAAGGGATGCAGCCGCGCCATCACCGCGCGGCCGATTCGTCCCGCCCCGATGACCCCGGCCGTACTCTCTCGCAGCGAGCCGACGGGGCCGAGAGCCGGACCGCCGACCCACCCCTCGGTGCGCACGGCACGGTCGGCCTGGACCAGGCGTCGCTGAGCGGCAAGGAGCATCGCCATCGCGTGGTCTGCGACCTCGTTGGTCGCATAGTCCGGCTGGTACACCACCGCGACGGAGCGGGACTCCGCCGCCCGCAGATCGATGGTGTCCAAGCCCACGCCCGCCCGACCGATGACCCGGACGGTATCCGGCAGAGCCGCTATGTGGTCCGCGGTGAGCCGCTGCAGACTGACGATCAGCGCATCCGCTCCGGCGCTCAACCGAGCCAATTGCTCCGGGGTCTCGATCTCACCGACCACGAGGTGCACCGTTCCGGCCATCTCCGCAGCCAGTGCGTCGACGTGCGCGAGCGAACCTTGAGCAACAGCAATTCTTACTATGGGCACCGTGACTCCCGACGGTTCAGGGGAATGCTTCGAGACGTCATGTCAGGACTTCCGGGGCCGAGGTGCGCCGACACGCTGGTTCCGCTCGGGCCTCGGCACGATGCCCTGAAGCGGCTCCGGCGGTCCGAGGCCAAGGCAGCCTGTCGCCGCCGTGACCGGCTTTGTGGTCATGGCCGCCTGCTGCCTGCGTCGGTCGCCACGCGCGGTCGCACCTGCTTCCTCAGAGACCAAACACGACCGTGCAAACTGCTAACAATTAATGCTAGGCAACTTGCCGTCCGCAGTCAACCGCGCCATGGCCGCCGGTCGAGCGCTTGAACCCCCCCGGCCTCGCGGGTTGCCCCTGGCGTTGACTCCACCACCGGGTTCGGCAGGCCCCGTCGGCCTGGGATCCCCCTCGGATCGCTCGCGGCCGCCGCCGAGGCCGGACTGCCGGACACGGGCCCCGCACACCCCGCGGCACTCGGCACTCGGCAGTCCGCGTGGGCGCTCACGATCACAGCGCTCCGCCCGAGGTCGTCCCTGAACGCCTCGGCCGGCCTGCTGGACGCCGACCGTGCCGGAGATGATGGCGCGCTGAGTGACGAAGCTCGGGGTGATGGGCCGCGATGGGGCCGCTACGAGAGCTCCTTGCGAACCTGCGGGAGGACCTCGGTGCCCAGGAGCTCGATGGCGCGCAGGTAGGTGGCGTGCGGCATGCCGCCGACGTCCATCTGCAGGATCTGGCGGGTGTGGCCGAGCAGGCTGTGCAGGTGCAGGATTCGGTCGGCGACCTCGTCCGGGCTGCCAGCGAGAACCATGCCGCCGGGCTCGAGCTGCGACTCGCGGCCGGGCGGGGCCATCGGCGGCCGGCCGATCTCGGCGGCGCCGGTGGCGAACATGCGCAGCTCGTGTTCGAGGTAGGTGGCCTTGGCCGTGCGGTTGTCCTCGCCGAGGAAGCCGTGCACGGCGACGGCGATCTCCGCGGCCCCGGCCGGGTGGCCGACCTGCGCCCAGGCGTCGCGGTAGGCCCGGCCGTACTGTGCCCAGTGCTCAGGGGTGCCGCCGAGGATGCCCAGGAAGAGCGGGACGCCGAGCTGGACCGCGCGTCCGACGGACTCCGGGCTGCCGCCCGACCCTAGCCAGATGCGCAGCGGCTGCTCCGGCCGCGGCACGATCAGCGTGTTCTGCAGCGGGCGCCGCCTGTGCGGGCCGCTCCAGGTGATTTGCTCGCTGGCGTTGGCAGCGAGCAGCAGCTCGAACTTCGAGGCGTAGAGCATGTCGTAGTCACGCTCGTCGAGGTCGAAGAGCGAGAAGGTGATCGCCGACGAGCCGCGGCCCGCGACGGCCTCGATGCGCCCCGGGGCGATGGCGGCGGCGGTCGCCAGCTGCTGGAACACCCGCAGCGGCTCGTCGGTCGACAGCACCGTGACGGTCGTGCCGAGCCTGATCCGCTGCGTGGATGCGGCAGCCGCCGTAACCAGGGACGTGGGCGAGGACAGCGGCATCGAGCGGGTGTGGTGCTCGCCGAACCCGAAGAAGTCCAGACCGACGTCCTCGGCCAGACGGACCGCTTCGAGGACGTTGCGGATGGCCTGCGCGGTCGGGCCGTAGCCGCCGTCGGGGTTGCGGGGCGTGTTGCCGAAGCTGTACACGCCGAGTTCGAGGGCCATGTCAGGCGTCCTTGCGTCAGTCAGTGGGTGGGTCGGTGCGGTGTGTGCGCCCCGGTCGGGACGCACGGTCATGCCTTGGTGCGGCCACAGCCGAGTCGGCGCTCGCCGTTGTGGCGCATCGCGGCGACCACCTCGCGTGTGTTCGGCGCAGCGGGGCCGTCGGTGGCTGCCTGCGCACGGAAGCCGTCGAGCAGGAGGTGGATCAGTCGTGCCGACGCCTCCGCGGGAATGCCGTGGGCGCGCTCGACCAGGCCGGCGTTGGCCATGAGCAGCAGGACGACGTCCTGGTCGGTGAAGTCGGCGCGGAGGACGCCGGCGTCGTGCGCGCGTGCGACCAGCTGCACGAGCCCGTCGTAGGCGCGCGAGCGCAGCTCCTCGATCTCCGGCGCGCTCGAGACGTCCATCGTGACGAGGTCGGCGATGCCGCGGTCACGCGCCTGCATGGCCGCCACCGTCTCGATGTAGGACGCGAAGCCGCGCCACGGGTCGTCGTCGGCCAGCCCGGCCTCGACCGCGTCGAGGTGCTCGGCCATGCGCTCGGCGAAGACGGCCGCCACGAGGTCCCCACGGGTGGGGAATCGGCGGTACAGCGTGGCGTTGCCCGTCCCGGCCCGCTTCGCGATCTCGTCCAGCGGAGCCTCCAGGCCCTGCTCGGCGAACACCGCCCGGGCGGCCTCGACGATGGCCTCCCGGTTGCGGACGGCGTCTGCTCTAAGCGTCATGATGCGGCTAATCTACACGAAGTGGGGAATCTTCCCCATTAAGCGGGTACGGTGGTTCGCATGACCGATGCCACTCCCGTGAACAGCTCATCCGCCGCCCCCGAGCCGTCCCGGGCGCACGTCGACGGCCTCCGCTTCTCCGTCGAGCGCCTGCGCGACCTGGCCGCACCGATGAGCGAAGTGGAGCTGAGGGCCGGCGCCTACCCGGCGGAGTGGACAGTCGCCCAGGTGCTGTCCCACCTCGGCTCCGGAGCGGTGATCATGCAGCGACGGCTCGAGGACACCCTCGCCGGTCAGGACACCCCGGACGATTTCGCGCCCGGCGTCTGGAGCAGCTGGAACGCGAGGGGCCCGGTCGCGCAGCGGGACGACGCCCTGGCCGCCGACGCCGCCCTGCTCGCCCGAATCGAGGCCGTCCCGCCGGACGAGAGGAACGCGTTCACCTCCGCCATGGGCCCGATGACTCTCGGGTTCGCGCAGTTCGTGGGCATGCGGCTCAACGAGCATGCCTTCCACACCTGGGACATCGAGGTCGTCGCGGATCCTGCCACGACCATCCCGGTGCCGGTCGCCGCCCTCGTCGTCGACAACCTCGAGCTCGTCGCCCGCTTCACCGGCAAGCCCACCGGCGACACCACCACCATCACGGTCGCCACCACCGCCCCGGAGCGAGACTTCACCGTCGAGATCACGCCCGGCGGGATCGCGCTCACCCCCGGCGTCGCGGCCGCGCGACCAGACGTTCGACTGCCCGCCGAAGCCTTCGCCCGGCTCGTCTACGGCCGACTGGACGCCGATCACACTCCGAGCGGTTCGCACGGGCCGGCGCTGGACATCCTCCGGCGGCTGTTCCCCGGCCCGTAGATCTCGGGGTGACACGTGCGGCGGTCGTAGTGGTCCTGCCCGGCGGAGTGAAGTCGCAGATCGGCTCGACGGGGTGCTCCCCGAATCCGTCAGGATCGCCTGGACGGTGCGCCGAGGTCGCCGTAGCCGTGATGCTTCGCCCCGAGAGCCTTCAGAATCGCCGGAGCGTCTCGATGATTCTTGCTTCCCCGTGCCCGAACGCTCCGATTGCTCGCTTGTGCAGGTTTGCTCCCTGCGCCTCCAGCTTCTTCGGGATGACCCTGAAGGTGACCGACCGGCCGTCGTGCTGCCAGGTGCGCGTCGGCGCCTGGTGAAGGTCCGAGATGCCGTCGGGGTCGAGCCGAGCAAGCCAGCCTCGAAGATCGGCACGAAGCCGTGCCGAACCGGCCGACCGACTGCTCCGCCAAGTGCAAGCCGCCCAGACGGAGGAACGGCGGCTTGCCGGCTCGGCGTGGCGGCAGACCGGCTTCGTCTTCACCCCGAGGTCGGCGAGCCCTGCGATCCACGCAACGCCTTCCGAGCGCTGCGAGCCGCGGCCACGAAGGCCGGCCTGCCACACGCGGGGCTCCACACCCTCCGCCACTCGGCCGCCAGCGTGATGCTCACCCCCGGCGTCCCGCTCAACGTGATCTCGGACATCCTCGGCCACTCGTCGATCGCCATCACCGGCGACATATACGGCCACGTCTCCCCCGGCGTCGCCCGCCGGGCGATGGACACCCACGGCGACGCCTTCGATAGGTAGTCCGCCGACCCTCCGGGCCACGGTCGCTACCCGTCACCGGCGAACCGGCTCCAGAGTGGTGCAGAGCCGCGTCAGGAGCCCGCCGCGGCGGCTCTAGCCGGGGCTAAGGGTGACCTAATGGTGGTCAAGCCACCTCAGAACGCAGTCAGGGGCCGTCCCGGATCTCTCCGAACACGGCCCCTGACCTGCACGTTCGCACTGTCGGGCTGACAGGATTTGAACCTGCGACCCCTTGACCCCCAGTCAAGTGCGCTACCAAGCTGCGCTACAGCCCGCGAGCCGCGCCGCATCCCGGGACTCCCCGGGATGGTGACGACCGCCCGAGCAGGTTACCGCACCGCCCGCTCCGGCCTCACCGGTGGTTCAGCTCCTCGTCTCGTTCCCCCGGCCCTCGCGGACCTTGACCGAGATCTCGATGGGTGTGCCCTCGAAGTCGAACTGTTCGCGCAGCTTGCGCTCCAGGAACCGGCGGTAGCCGGCCTCGAGGAAGCCGGTCGAGAAGACGACGAACCGCGGCGGCCGGATGTCGGCCTGTGTGACGTACTTGATCTTGGGCGCCCGGCCGCCGCGGGCCGGCGGGGGCGTCTCCAGGACCAACGCCCGCACGAACGTGTTGAGCTCCGCCGTCGGCACCCGCCGCTCCCAGGACGCCAGCGCCGCCCGCAGGTGGTCGGCGAGCTTGTTCACACCCCGGCCGGTGGTTGCCGAGATGTTGACCCGGGTGGCCCACTTGACCCGTGCGAGCTCCCGCTCGACCTCCTTCTCGAGCTGGAAGTGGCGGTCCTCGTCGAGCGTGTCCCACTTGTTGATCGCCAGGACCAGCGCCCGACCGGCCTCGACCACCTGCGTGATGACCCGCTGGTCCTGCTCGCTGATCACCTCGTCGGCGGCCAGCAGGACGACGCCGACCTCCGCGGCCTGAATTGCGGCCTCGGTGCGCAGGCTGGCGTAGTACTCGGTGCCGCTCGCGGTGTTGACCTTGCGGCGCAGCCCGGCGGTGTCGACGAATCGCCACTCCTCGCCGCCCAGGGTGACGATCGAGTCGACCGGGTCGACGGTGGTGCCCGCGACGGAGTCGACGACGGACCGCTCGTCCTTCGCCAGCCGGTTGAGCAGGCTGGACTTGCCCACATTGGGACGGCCCACCAGTGCCACGCGCCGGGGGCCGGTCTCCAGGCCGGTCTCCCGCGGAGCTTCCGGCAACGCGTCGAGCACCATGTCCAGGAGGTCACCGCTGGACCGGCCATGCAGCGCGCTCACCGGCTGCGGCTCTCCGAGACCGAGCGACCACAGCTCGGCGGCGTTCGCCTCGCTCCGCTCGTCGTCGATCTTGTTCGCCACCAGGATGACCGGCCGGTCGCTGCGCCGCAGGACCTTCGCGGCGGCCAGGTCTGTCTCGGTCGCGCCGACCGACGCGTCGACGACCAACACGATGACGTCGGCGGTCTTCATCGCGAACTCGGCCTGGCGAGCGATCGACGCGGCGAGGCCGGTGGCCTTGGGCTCCCACCCCCCGGTGTCGACGACGGTGAACCGCCTGCCGTTCCACAGCGCCTCATAGGCGATGCGGTCCCGCGTGACGCCCGGGGTGTCCTGGACGACGGCGGCGCGGCGGCCGAGGAAGCGGTTGACCAGCGTGGACTTGCCGACGTTGGGTCGGCCGACGATTGCAACGACAGGCAGCGGCCCGACGGTCTCCTCGCTCATCGCGAACTCCCGGTGGGAACGGCTGACAGGGCCAGCTGGACGATCTTGTCGATGACTGCCTCGCGGTCGAGCTCGGTGCTGTCCACGACGACCGCGTCGGCGGCCGGCCGGAGCGGGCTGTCCGCGCGCGTGCTGTCGTACTCGTCGCGCCGGCGCAGGTCCTGGGCCAGCGCGGCGATCTTGTCGGGGTCGCTCACGCCCAGCTGCCCGGCCCGCCGCTGCGCTCGCACCTCGGGTGCGGCGGTGAGGTAGATCTTCAGGGTGGCGTCGGGGAGGACGACGGTGCCGATGTCCCTGCCCTCGACCACCACGGCCTCGGCCTGCCCCACCAGCTCGCGCTGCTGGGACACCAGCCGACGGCGGACGTCGGGCACCGCGGACACCGGCGACACGGCGCGGGTGACCTCCGCGCCCCGGATGCGGTCCCGGACGTCGACGCCGTCCACGGTGACCATCTCGCGTCGTGCGTTGGTGCCCACCCTGATCGCCGCCTCGGAGACCGCGCGGGCCACGGCGACCTCGTCGTCGAGGTTGACCCCGGAGTCCAGGACGGCGACGGTGGCCGCCCTGTACATGGCCCCGGTGTCCAAGTAGGCGGCACCGAGCCTGCGCGCGACACCGCGGGCAACGCTGGACTTGCCGGTTCCGGACGGGCCGTCGAGCGTGATCTGTCCCGTGAACGACCGCTCGGTCACTGTGTCACCCGGCTGCTCCGCGCCACGTTCGCTTCGCTCCTCGCTCGTTCCGACCTGCGATGCCCACTCACTGGGCGATGTCGCGTCGGAGGGCCACCGCGCCGCGGAGGTAGACGTGCTGGACGGCATCCCGGCTCTTCGCCGTCTCCACGTGGGCCATGAGTCGGAGCACCCGAGGCAGGGCGTGCGGGACGTCGATCTCGCTGGCGCACATGAGGGGCACGTCGCCCATGCCCAGCTCCCGGGCCGCCAGCGCCGGAAACTCGGACGTGAGGTCGGGGGTGGCCGTGAACAGGATGCTGATGATGTCGTCGTGGTCGAGTTCGTTGCGTTCCAGGACGGCGCTCACCAGCTCGCGGGTCGCCTCGAGCACCTGCTCCCGGTCGTCGGCGTCGACCTGAGTCGCGCCCCGGATGGCTCGGACGGCCATGCACATTCCTCCATCGTCTTCGGCACCCGGATCGCCGGAGCCCTGACGAGTCTAGGTTCGCGCGCGGACGAGCCCGACCGCGGAGGGGGGAAACGTCTCCCGCCCCGGCTCAATCCCCCACGCGCCGTTCCTTGGCGGGGACGACGTTCAGCGTGCCCGCCACATGCACGGCGGCGTAGACACTGCCGACGGACGTGGCGAACAGGGCGATGAACAGTGACGTGTCGCCCTGCCACGAGGGGTCGTTGTCGTACTGCGCGACGTAGACGGTGTAGAGGGCGACCACGCCGGCGATGATCGCCGAGAGTGTTCGGCCCACGTTCTGCCAGAGAGTGTCCCACGACACACCGCTGGCCAGCGCCAGACCGACGAGCGCGCCCAGCAATCCACCCCAGCCGACGACGGCCAGGACGGCGGTGATGGGCTTGTACTTCATGTTCACCGTGTACGTGCCGGTTCCGCCCGTCACCCGCGGATCGTCGACGTAGACCGTTCCGGTGTACCCGCCAGGTTTGGCATAGCGGGGCTCGTCGTTCCCCGATGTCACCACGACAGGATCGACGCAGACCGTCAGTACCAGGATCTCGCGTCGGCCCGCCATGCTCACCTGTGCAGTGGCCACGACGTGTTCGGGCTCCATCTGCACGCCGTCCTCGCGTTGGAACGGGCCGGCCTGCACGTTGAGGTACACCACGTCCCGAGCCGTCCCGTCCTCTTCGGGTGGCACGACCTTCGCCGGCAGCGGCCCGGAGAGGCGCAGGAAGGTTCGCAGCGTGATGCGGTCACGGTCCCGACCCATGTCCCGCACCTGCAGTTGGCCCTGCTCTCCTACTGCGGGGATGTCCTCGGGTGCGACGGCCCCCGAGGCCAGCGGTGTCGGCTCGCTCGTCGCCTCGTCGCAGCTCGAGCCGCCGGAGTCGGCCTTCGCCTGGGAGGCCTTCCAGGTCACGGTGCACAGGAGTCCGAGGACGAGACCGGCAAGGAGGATCACGAGAAGCTTGTCCACCCACGAAGATCGCGTGCCCTCGGCCGAGCACCGGGTACCCGCGCCCGAGCCTGCAAGGTCAGTGCCGGTCCCGCCCATGGCAGCCTCGAGAGCGTCGGCGCGAAGAGGTGCACCGATGGTGACCCCTTCCCCGACAAGGTGTCCATAGCGGCCGGCGCCACGTCGTGCCGGACGGTCGCGGCGAGGGGACATCCTTCGAGGCGGGTCCGGGCGAAGGCGACCACCAGGGACGCATTCAGTCGGCGGGCTGGCCGAACCAGCGGGAGAGGTGGTCGTTCAGGTCATCCTGATCGTCGCCGATCCAGGCGACGCGGCCGCCGGGGCGGAGCAGGACGCACGGAACATCCAGTACGGCGGTGGCGTCCGCGAGGTGATCGAGCCGACCCGGTCCGACCAGGCGCCGGCGGGGGCATCAGTTCGGTGAGCAGCCTGCGGACCTGGTTCGGTGGACAGCAGCTCCATCTGGGCGCGGCTGTTGTTGCAGCGCGTCCTCGGCGCCCCGGGTGACGACCCCGTGGGGCCGGTCAGAGGCCGACGAGCTCCTGCAGCTGGCCCAGTTCCTCGCGCGTCAGTTTGCGGATCGACCCTGAACGCATGCGCTGCAGCTCGACGGGGCCGATCGCGGTGCGGGTCAGGCGGCTGACCGGCAGCCCGACGTGGGCCAGCAGTCGCCGCACGATGTGCTTGCGACCCTCGTGCAGCACGACCTCGACGACCGACTGGCCGGCGTGCGTGTCGACCACCCGGAAGGCGTCCACCGTGACCGGCCCGTCGTCGAGGTCGACCCCGGCGCGCAGGCGTCGGTGGAGGTCTCGCGGCACCGACCCGGACACCTGCGCGAGGTAGGTCTTGCGCACCTCGTAGGAGGGGTGGGCCAGGCGGTGGGCCAGCTCACCGTCGTTGGTCAGCAGCAGCAGACCCTCGGTGTCCTGGTCCAGCCGGCCCACGTGCACCAGGCCGGGCGCGAGATCGCCGATCATGTCGCCGACGGTCGGTCGATTGCGGTCGTCGCTCATCGCGGTGATGACGCCGGAGGGCTTGTTGAGCGCGTAGGTCACCCGGTCGTCGCGGAGCTCGATCCGCACCCCGTCGACGGCGATCTTGTCGGTCTCGGGGTCGACCCGCATGCCCTGGACCTGGACGACGGCCCCGTTCACGCTGATCCGGCCGGCCTCGATCATGTCCTCGCAGACGCGGCGGGAGCCCACGCCCGCGCGGGCCAGCACCTTCTGCAGCCGCTCGCCCTCGCGCTCGGGGTCGTGCGCGCCGGAGGGACGGTCGCCAGGATGGGAGGGGGCGAGCTCCATGTCCTCGGCCCAGCCCTCGCCGGCCGCCGTGGTGGTCTCGTCGTCAGGAGTCGCGGTGTTCATCGCCGTCCAGTCTCCCACCCGTCGGTACGGCCGGTCCCCCGGTGCACGCGGAGAGCCGCCGGCTGACGATCCGGGCCGCCGGTGGGGTGCTGGGCTGCCCCGTACCCGTGCCGGACGGACGACTGCGGCGGGCTACTGGCCGGTGTCGTGGGCGGCCGCGAGTCGCCGGCCCGGCCGACAGGCGGACCTGCGCCCCGGTTACTGACCGGTCAGCTGTCGGGGTGCTCGTCGAGCATCGAGGACGTCTCCGGAAGCAGGGGCGCCAGCTCCGGGAGCTCGCCGAGGCTGGTCAGTCCAAGCCGCTCGAGGAAGAGCGGCGTGGTCGCGTAGAGCCCTCCCCCACTGTCGGGGTCGCTGCCCACCTCGTGGACCAGACCGCGGCCGATCAGCGTCCGCATGACGCCGTCCACACCGACCCCACGGATCGCCGAGATCCGGGCGCGGGTCACCGGCTGCCGGTAGGCGATGACGGCGAGGGTCTCCAGCGCCGCCTGGGTGAGCCGGCTTCGCTGCCCGTCGACGAGGTAGCGCTCGACGACAGCGGCGTGCTCGTCCCGGGTGTAGAGCCGCCACCCCTCCCCCACGCGTCGCAGGGTGATGCCGGCCCGTCGCTCGTCGTAGCGCGCCACGAGCGAGGTGAGGCCCTCCCGCACCCGTTCCACGCTGCAGCGCACGGCCCCGGCGAGAGTCTCCTCGTCGACCGGGTCGGACATCACGAAGAGCAGGGCCTCGAGGCCGCCGCACAGTTCGTCCAGGCCGATCGGCTCCAGTGGTTCCTCCGGCTCGCCCCCCGGGACCGGCTCCCCCGCCGGCACGTCCGGAGCCGTGGGGTCCGGCGGCGGCTCGTCCTCGGGGGCGGGCGGGAGCGGGGGCACGAACGGCTCGTCGATCGGACGCTCGGCGACGCGCGCCGCCAGCTCCGCGGCAACGGCGTCCCAGGTACCCGGGTCGCCCGTGCCGCTGCTCTCCGCCTGCTCCCGGGTGGCCGCCAGCTCGGCGGCCAGGGCCTCCCAGGAGATGGGCGCCGATCCCGCGTCGGTGCGTTCCTGCTCGCCGCTCACCGGTACTCCTCATCGATGTCGTCCGCGCCGGTCCCGTCGGGCTGCTCGCCGTCGGCGCCGTCCCCGTCCCCGTTCTCCCCGTCCCCGTCCCCGGACACCGCCACCGTGCCGCCGGTCCAGCGCACGTGCAGCTCACCCAGCGGCGTGAGCTGCTCGAACACGACCCGCTGCTGCCGGTAGAGCTCCAGGAGGGCCAGGAACCTGGCGACCACCTCGAGGGTGTGGCCACAGTCCGCCGTGAGCGCCCGGAAGGTCGACGTCCCCGACCGGAGGAGGTGGTTGCGCACCACGAGGAGCTGCTCCGAGACGCTCACCGAAGGCGCGTGCAGATGCGAGACGTTGACCGTCTCCGGCACCTTCGGGGCCAGCGCCCGAGCGGCGAGCAGCGCGAACTGCTCCACGCTGAGGTCGAGTGCGACCTCGGGCATCAGGTCGGCGAACCGTGGCTCCAGGCCGGCGTCCCGGGGGAAGCGCCGCGCCGCCTCTGTCTCGCGCACGCGCAGGAACGAGGCGGCCTGTTTGTAGGCCTTGTACTGCAGCAACCGGGCGAAGAGCAGATCACGCGCCTCGAGGAGCTCGAGATCCTCCTCGTCGTCCACCTCGGCGGCCGGCAGCAGCCGGGTCGCCTTGAGGTCGAGCAGCGTGGAGGCGACGACGAGGAACTCGCTGGCCTGATCGAGGTCGAGCTGGTCGCCGAGCGCGCGCAGGTGCGCGATGAACTCGTCGGTCACCTTGGACAGGGCGATCTCGGTGACGTCGAGCTTGTGCTTGCCGATCAGCTGCAGGAGCAGGTCGAAGGGCCCCTCGAAGTTGGCCAGTCGAACCGTGAAGCGCGATGACGCCTGCGCCTCGGTCACGACTGCAGACTAGGTCCGTTGCGGGGCGGAGAGGCCCAGCCCTCCCGACGGGGCCGGGCGGAGCGACTCAGGTCCAGCTGGCAGGCGCACCTGGTCGACACGTCGCCCGATGGGACGACGATGTGCTCAGCCCTTCAGCCGTCGCACCAGCACCGAGTCGTCGCCCCGCTCCTCCAGGTCGGCGAGCAGCACCGCGATCGCCTCGCGGACGATCCGGCCACGGTCGGCGGCGACGCCGTGCCGGCCGCGCAGGATCACCCGGGCAGTCTCGAGAGCCAGCAGCTCGTCCGCCGAGATGTAGACGGTGATCTTCTCATCGTGCTTGTTCCGGTCGGTGCGCTTCGCGGGACGACCCCGGGTGGGCACGTGCGGCTGCAGCGTCGGCGCGGTGCGGAACCCGGCGAGGTCGTCACCGGAGGTCTGGCCGGCCGCACCGCCAGGAACCAGGGTCAGCGGCATGCCCGGCTGGGCCTCGGCCGGCTCGTCGGAGCGCCGCGCCGTCGTGCTGCCGCGCAGCGCCGGCGAGCTGGTCGTCGTGCTGAGGCTCGGCAGCTCGGTGACCTCCGGGACGGACGGAGCGGTGTCGGTGCGGCGGAAGAGCTCCGACGCACCCGGAAGAACGGGCCGGCGAGTCACAGGGCCAGCACCTCCTTGGCGAGGTCGCGGTACGCCGCGGCGCCCGACGAGGTGGGAGCCCACGTGGTGATCGGCTGGCCGGCGACGGTGGTCTCCGGGAACCGCACGGTGCGCTGGATGACGGTCTGGAAGACGACGTCGTCGAAGGCCTCGACCACGCGGCTGAACACCTCGCGGCAGTGCACCGTCCGGGTGTCGTACATGGTCGCGAGGATGCCGGAGATCTCCAACGACGGGTTGAGCCGCTCCTTGACCTTGTCGATCGTGTCGACGAGCAGGGCGACGCCGCGGAGGGAGAAGAACTCGCACTCCAGCGGGATGATCACGCCCTGCGCCGCGGTGAGCGCGTTGACCGTCAACAGGCCCAGTGAGGGCTGGCAGTCGATGAGGATGTAGTCGTACTCGTGGCGGATGTCGGCGAGAACCCGCAGCAGGGTCTGCTCGCGCGCCACCTCGCTCACCAGCTGCACCTCGGCGGCCGACAGGTCGATGTTGCTGGGCACGAGGTCCAGGCCCGGGATGTCGGTCGGCACGCGGACGTCGGCGAGCGTCGTCCGCCGCTCCATCAGGGCGTTGTAGATGGTCCGGTCCATGTTCTGGGCCGGGATGCCGAGGCCCACCGACAGCGCACCCTGGGGGTCGAGGTCGATCAGCAGCACGCGCCGCCCGTACTCGGTCAGCGCCGCGCCGAGGTTGATCGTGGACGTCGTCTTGCCGACGCCGCCCTTCTGGTTGCACATCGCGATGACGCGGGCGGGCCCGTGCTGGGTGATGGGCGGCGGCTCAGGCAGGGGACGCTGCCGCGCACGCGCGGGGTCCTGCTTCGAGGTCGCCCCCATCTCGGGCCGGCTGTCGCGCGGGCGCGCGACGGCAGAAGCCGCGTCCGCTCGGTTGACCATGGGAATGATGCCTCCACCTCGTGCCCGGTCCGGATCACTCCGGGTGCGGTCAGCCGTCCTGCCCGCTCGGTCGACGCTGACGCTAGGGAGGAGTGCGGGGGTTCCCAAGCAGGCACGCCGGGCGACACGTCGACATGGCGACCTGTGCCA
>JAOPWJ010000128.1 GCA_025965715.1 Blastococcus sp.
TGTCATGCTCGTGGCCCGCAGCTATGAAGAGCGCTTCCTGTGGGTGGGCCCAGAGGATTTCCGGCGCGTCTTCTTCGCCGCCGGCATGCTGCTGGCCACCGTCGGCACCGTCTCTTGGGCCTTTCAACTGGAGCTAGCCCGCGGCTTCGTGGTCGTCGCCCTGCCTCTCGCCACCCTGCTGACGTTGGGGCAGCGCTACGCGCAGCGACAATGGCTGCACCGCGCCCGCGGCGGCGGCAGATTCCTGCAGACCACGGTGCTCGTTGGTCACCGCGGCGCCGTCGCTTCACTGGATGAGCAGATGGACCGGGAGGCGTACCACGGCTATCGCGTGATCGGCTGCTGCTTGCCGGCTGGCCAGCAGAAGCGGTCGACTGATGCCTTCAACGGGCTGCCGGTTCTTGGAGATCTCAGCGAGGTGGCGGACGTCGTCGCCCGCTACGAGGTCGACACCGTTGCCGTGCTGCCCTGCCCGGAGCTGGACGGGCCCGCCTTGCGGCGCCTGGGTTGGGCGCTGGAGAAGACACAGGCCGAGCTGCTGCTGGCGCCGGCGGTCACCGAGATCGTTGGCACCCGTGTTCAGATTCGTCCGGTTTCGGGATTGCCACTGCTGCACATGGAGCGCCCGGAGCTCAAGGGCGTTCGCCGGCTGACCAAGGACCTCTTCGACAAGTCCGCTGCAGCGCTGGGCGTCTTCTTCTTGCTGCCCGTTCTGCTGACCATCGCGATGGCGGTCAAGGTGACGAGTCACGGTCCGGTGCTCTTCAAGCAGGAGCGCGTGGGCCGTGACGGCCGCACCTTCTCGATGCTCAAGTTCCGGAGCATGGTGGCCGGCGCCGACCGCATGGTCGACGACCTGGCGCCCGCGAGCGACGGCAACGGCGTCCTGTTCAAGAAGAAGGACGACCCCCGCGTCACCCGCGTCGGCAAGGTGATGCGGCGCTACTCGCTCGATGAGCTGCCGCAGCTGATCAACGTCCTGCGTGGCGACATGTCCCTGGTCGGTCCGCGACCGCCGCTGCCCACCGAGGTGGAGCGCTACGGCTTCGACATGCACCGCCGCTTCCTCGTCAAGCCCGGCCTCACCGGTCTCTGGCAGGTCAGCGGACGGTCCGACCTCTCCTGGGACGACTCGGTGCGCATCGACGTCCGTTATGTCGAGAACTGGTCACTCACGTTCGACTTCATGATCCTGTGGAAGACCGTCGGAGCGGTCCTGCGCGGCTCAGGGGCGTACTGACCGCACAATGCGCCAGTGACCCGCCACTGGCCAGCGCCGCCCGTCTTCACGGTGCTGGTGGTCTGTACCGGCAACATCTGTCGGTCGGCGCTCGCCGAGCGGCTCGGACGGGCCTACCTGGCGGAACTGCTCGGTGACGATACCCCAGCCATCCGGCTGGTCAGTGCAGGCACCCGCGCCGTCGTCGACTCGGGCATGCACCCGGACAGTGCCCTCGTCCTGCAAGGGTTCGGGGCTGAGGCGGGTGACTTCCGTGCCCGTCAGTTCGTCGAGGGCATGGCCCAGGAGGCCGACCTGATCCTCACCATGACGCGCGGGCACCGGCGCGACGTGCTGCAGGCGTCACCACGGGCGCTGGCGCGCACCTTCACCCTCCGAGAGGCTGCTGACCTGATCGAGGTTCTCGGCGAGGGCGTGGACCTGTCCGGCCCCACGCTCGCGGAGCGCGGGCGCCGCCTCGTGCAGGCGATGGCCACCGCCCGGTCGCGCCGGCACGGCGGCGAGGACGACGACATCCGTGACCCGATCCAACAGCCGATCGAGGTCCACGAGCAGGTCGGGGAGGCAATCGTCGGCGCATTGCTGCCCATACTGGGGCGTCTTGCGAGCCTTGACACGGCTGGGACGGACGGTGCGCCGCCGCCTGAGTCCACCGGCGCGCCGCCGCGAAGCTGACCTTGCGTACGGTCACTGTGACGGGATGGTCACGTTCGCGGGTGAAGCTGCCGATACACCCAGTGTGTGGTGGCTATGGGTTATCGGCGGGCTGGCCGTTTGGTTCGTCCTCGCGTTCGCGTTCGCGGCGGTTCTCGGCCGCAGTATCCGGTTGGCGGACCGCCGCTCGCCAGGACCCGGCGCAAGCGGCGTCCTCACGACCGCCGACCTCGAGGTCGGCGCCGGACGGCAGGCGGCCGCCGTACGCGTACGACGACGCGCCCTCCCGCTGCCGCCGCTCGGTATCGCGCTGGTCGTGCTCTCCCTCGGCCTGGAGACCTCCGGCTTCCTGTCGCGCCTGACCGGCGGTGGGGGCGGTTCCGCCCGGTTGATGTCGATGGACGCACCGTTCTCACTGCCGCGCATGTTCGTAGCGCTTCTCTTCGCCGCTGCTGCCGCCGCCGCCGTCGCCGGCGCGGGCAGCATGCCCGGGCGCCGCGGGTGGTGGCTGGCCGTCGGCCTCGTCGGTGGCGGGATCGCTGCGGTCAAGGCCGGCAGCACCGTGCACGCGGATGCCCTGCGCGTGCTCAGCGAGCAGGTCGGCCCGTCCGCCGCCGTGCTGCTCAGCGCCTCGGTGGCCGCCGCTGTCGTGGCTGCGCTCTGGTTCCTCAGCCGCACCGAGCGCCGTGACCGGCGGCGGGTGCTCAGTGCGTTGGCCCTCTACGCCGTGGCCTCGATCGGCTTGTCCGCGCTGTCGGGGATCGTCGCCAACGTCTACGGGGGCGCCAGTAGCTGGGCCGCGGGCGCGACTTTCCTGGAGGAGTCCGGCGAGGCTCTCGCCGCGGTCGCCTTCCTGCTCGGGGTCCTTGCCGGTGTCGCGCCCCGCCTCGTGCTGCCGGCTACGTGGCCGTTGCGGCGGACGGCCGACGCACACACACTCGACCTTCCCGTGCCGGTCCCTGGGCACAGCGCGACCGATCGGCCCAGCTAGAGCCAGGAACCTTGAGTTGGTCCCCGCAGGTCAGCGGGGCACCGCGGGCAGCGCCTGCTTGGTGAACTCGTCGGCGTTCTCCGACAGCGAGTCGCTGCGCAGGTACTCCCACATGCGCGCACCGACGGCGTCGTTGAGGTAGACGACGCTCGCCGAACCTTCCCGGCCGGTGCCTTCGATGGGTGCCGTGAAGTAGTCGACATTGTCCGGCGTCACCCCACGCATCGAGTACGCCAGCGTGAGCAAGCCGGCGTTGCTGAGTGTGTCGTCGATGCTGACCGAGCTGGTCACCGCACGCAGCGCCGAGTCGAGCTTGCCGAGGTCCTTGAACGTGTTGGCACTGAACAGCTTGCCGAACATGGCCCTCAGGTACTGCTGCTGCCGCTTCACCCGGTCGAAGTCGCCGCCCGGCAGGCCGTAACGCTGCCCGAGGTACCACCGGGCCTGGTCCCCGTTGAGGTGGTTGACGCCCTTCTGAAAGGTGTAGGGGCCGTTGCTCGTCTGCTCGGCGACGGTGACGTCCACGCCGCCGAGGTCGTCGGTGACCTGGATGATGCCGTCGAAGTCGATCGCCACGTAGTGGTCGATGCGCACGTCGGTCAGCTGCTCCACCGTCTGGATCAGGAGTGAGGGCCCCCCGAAGGCGTAGCTGGCATTGATCTTGTTCTTGCCGTGCCCCGGGATGTCCACCCACGAGTCACGGGGGATCGAGATCAGCTGCGCATGCTGCCGGTCGCCGCTGAATCGGGCGATCATGATCGCGTCCGAACGGGCGCCGGGGTCGTCACCTGCCGCCGTCTTCTCCCGGGTGTCGGAGCCGACGAGCAGAAAGGTCACCGGGTCCTCGCCGGCCGGCGTGGCCGGAGTCGCCGCCGCCGGGCGCTGATCGTCGTCGAGGTTGCCGAAGACGTCCGAGACGCGGTCGATGTTGCCGGCGTAGCGCTCGGTGAGGAACCACAGACCGCCGCCGATGGTCACGGCGAGAACGAGCCCGAGGATGCCGACGCTGATGAGGACGCGTCGGAGCACCCGCCGGGAGCCGGTGCGGCGGTCCTCGTCGTAGGCGCCGTCGTCGTCGGTGTCGAGAATCGAGCCCTCGTCCGACGCGGTCTCGGTTGCGTCGTCCCCGGTGGAGCCGGCCGGCTCGTCGTCCCGACCGAGTGCGCCCGCGTCGTGCGGGCGGGCCCCGGTCTCGTCG
>JAOPWJ010000163.1 GCA_025965715.1 Blastococcus sp.
TGCGTGCTGGCCAACCGCACGTCCGAGGCGCCGCCGGCGCTGTGCCGGGTCGTCGGCAAGCACTGCGAGAGCGGCGACATCCTGGTCCGCGACCTGTGGCTGCCCTCGGACGTGCAGGCGGGCGACCTGCTCGCAGTCGCCGCTACGGGCGCCTCCTGCTGGTCGAGGGCCAGCAACTACACCTCCCTGCTCAAGCCCCCGGTGGTCGCCGTCCGCGACGGCGACGCCACCGAGATCGTGCGCCGGCAGACGCTGGCGGACGTGTTCGCCCTCGACGCCGTGCTCGCCGGCCTGCCGGCCGACTCGCCGGCCCCGTCGCAGCCCGCGCCCGAGCACCCGGTGGGAGCCCGCTCGTGAGTCGTCCCCTGAAGGTCGCCCTGCTGGGCTGTGGAACGGTCGGTCGGGAGGTGCTGCGACTGCTCGACGAGCAGGCCGACGACCTCGCCGCCCGCATCGGCCGCCCCGTGGAGGTGGCCGGCGTCGCTGTCCGGCGGCCGATCCACCACGGCGACGTCCCCGCGCACCTCCTGACCACCGACGCCCTGTCGCTGGTCACCCGGGAGGACGTGGACCTCGTCGTCGAGGTGATCGGTGGCATCGAACCGGCCAGGTCACTGATCCTCGCCGCCTTCGCCGCCGGCAAGTCGGTGGTGAGCGCCAACAAGGCCCTGCTGGGCGAGGACGGCGTCGCGCTGCACGCCGCCGCCGCGAAGGCCGGGGTCGACCTCTACTACGAGGCCTCGGTCGCCGGGGCGATCCCGCTGCTGCGCCCGTTGCGCGAGTCGCTCGCCGGCGACCAGTTGCGCCGCGTGGTCGGCATCGTCAACGGCACGACCAACTACATCCTCTCGCGCATGGCCGAGACCGGAGCAGGTTTCAGCGAGGCACTGGCCGAGGCCACCGAGCTCGGTTACGCCGAGGCGGACCCGACCGCCGACATCGACGGTTTCGACGCCGCCTCGAAGGCGGCGATCCTCGCCTCGCTGGCCTTCCACACGCCGGTGACCGCGGCCGACGTCCACCGGGAGGGCATCTCCGCGGTGTCGGCCACCGACGTCGCGCGCGCCGCCGAGATCGGCTGCACGGTGAAGCTGCTGGCGATCTGCGAGCGGGTGACGGAGTCGAAGGACGGCGAGACGGCGTCCGATTCGGTGGCCGTCCGCGTGCACCCGGCGATGATCCCGACGTCGCATCCGCTGGCGGCCGTCGGCGGGGCCTTCAATGCCGTCTTCGTCGAGGCCGAGGCGGCCGGGCAGCTGATGTTCTACGGGCAGGGCGCGGGCGGCCAGCCCACGGCGAGCGCCGTCCTCGGTGACCTCGTCGCCGTCGCGCGCAACCGGCTCGCCGGCGCGGCCGGCCAGGGGACGACGGGATACGCCAACCTGCCGGTGCGCACCATGGCCGACACCCCCACCCGCTACCACGTCAGCCTCGACGTCGCGGACAAGCCCGGCGTCCTGGCCACCGTCGCGCAGGAGTTCGCGCGGCACGACGTGAGCATCTCCACTGTCCGTCAGGACGGCCACGGCGACGCCGCGACGCTGGTGATCGTCACCCACAGCGCTCCCGACGCCGCGCTGTCTGCCACGATCTCCGCGCTGCGGGAGATGCCCGCGGTCCGGGACGTCACCAGCGTCCTGCGCGTGGAGGGCCTGACATGACTTCGTCGCGGACGACCGTCTCGCCGATGTGGCCGGGGCTGATCGAGGCGTACCGCTCGCGGCTGCCGGTGAGCGACTCCACGCCGGTGGTGACCCTCCAGGAGGGCGCCACCCCGCTGCTGCCGGCCCGCGAACTGTCCCGCCGCACGGGCTGCGAGGTCTATCTCAAGGTCGAGGGGGCGAACCCCACCGGCTCCTTCAAGGACCGCGGCATGACGATGGCGATCAGCAAGGCCGTCGAGGAGGGCGCGAAAGCGGTCATCTGCGCGTCCACCGGGAACACCAGCGCCAGTGCGGCCGCGTACGCCGCGCGCGCCGGGCTCGTCTGCGCGGTGCTCGTGCCCCAGGGCAAGATCGCGACCGGAAAGATGGCGCAGGCGCTGGTGCACGGCGCCAAGCTCCTGCAGGTCGACGGCAACTTCGACGACTGCCTCGCGCTGGCCAGCAAGCTGTCGATCGACTATCCGGTCAGCCTGGTCAACAGCGTCAACCAGTTCCGCATCGAGGGCCAGAAGACCGCGTCGTTCGAGATCGTCGACGTGCTCGGCGACGCCCCCGACATCCACTGCCTGCCCGTCGGCAACGCCGGCAACATCACCGCCTACTGGCAGGGCTACCAGGAGTACGCCGCTGACGGGATCGCCACCCACACGCCGCGCATGTGGGGCTTCCAGGCCGCCGGCGCCGCACCCATCGTGACCGGCAGGGTCGTCGAGAACCCCACCACGATCGCCACCGCCATCCGCATCGGCAACACGGCGTCCTGGACCAAGTCGCTGGCGGCGCGGGACGAGTCCGGTGGCCGCATCGACGCCGTCACCGACCGCGAGATCCTCATCGCCTACCGGCTGCTGGCGCGCACCGAGGCGGTGTTCGTCGAGCCGGCCTCGGCCGCCTCCGTGGCCGGTCTGCTGCAGCGGGCCGCCGCGGGCGACCTGGCCCCCGGCCAGCGCGTCGTGTGCACGGTCACGGGCAACGGACTCAAGGACCCGGAGTGGGCCATCTCGGGCGCACCCGCGCCCGTCACCATCCCGGTGGACGGCGCCGCCGCCGCGGCGCAGCTGGGGCTGTAGCGCGCGTGGGTGCCCTCTCCACCATGGTCGCGAGCGTTCGCGTACCGGCCACCAGCGCCAACCTGGGTCCGGCCTTCGACTGCGCGGGTCTGGCGCTCACGTTGCACGACGTCGTCGAGTTCTCCGTGGTGGAGTCCGGGCTGACGGTCGAGGTGGCCGGGATCGGCGCCGCCGAGCTGCCGACCGACGAGTCGCACCTGGTCGTGCGGGCGTTCCGCGCCGCGTGCGCCGAGCTCGGCTGGACCCCGCCCGGCCTGCGGGTGGTCGCCCACAACGACATCCCGCAGGGCCGGGGGATGGGTTCGTCGGCGGCCGCAGTCGTGGCCGGCGTGGTCGGCGCCTGGTCGCTGTGCCCCGACGTCGAGGTGCGCGACGACAACGCCGTCCTCCGGTTGGTCAACGAGCTGGAAGGGCACCCGGACAACGTCGCCGCCTGCCTGAGCGGTGGGGCCACGCTGTCCTGGATCTCGCCGTCGGGCGTGCACTCCGACCGGCTGGAGGTACACGACGAGGTCCTTCCCGTGGTTCTCGTGCCCGACGCCACCCTGTCCACGCACGTCGCCCGGGGCCTGCTGCCGGAGGGGGTGCCGCACGGCGATGCGTCGTTCAACGCGGGCCGCGCCGCGTTGCTCGTGCACGCGCTGACCACCGAGCCCTTCCTGCTGTTCGACGGCACGGAGGACCGGCTGCACCAACGGCAGCGCGCCGCCGCCATGCCGGAGTCGCTGAAGCTGCTGGACCGGCTGCGCGCCGCAGGGCACGCCGCCGTCGTCTCCGGCGCGGGGCCGAGTCTGCTCGTCCTCACCCAGCGGCATCCCGGGGATCCGGACGACGGCCCGGCCGTGCGTGTCCGCGAGATCGCCGATCTCACCCCTCCGGGGTGGCGCGTGCTGCCGCTGGAGGTCGACCTGCACGGGGCCACGGTCCGGCGCCCTATGCGGCAGGTATCGTCTCGGTAACGAGGAACACGCTGTAACCCTCTGGCGTTGCCTCGCTCGTGAGCTGCGTCTAGGCTCACGGCGTAGCCGCCCACTCGGGCGAGCCTCGCGCGGGGCCGAAGCCGACGATCTCTCTTCGCCGCTGATCCGCCTCGCACCCTATCGACCTGCTCCCTTTTGCGCTCCGCCTCCGGCCGGACCCGACGGGGACCGGGGCACCCCCTGCGCTGGTAGGCGCAGGTCACCGCAGGGAAGGACCTGTACGTGAGCGAAACCACCGACCTCGTCGCGACCGGCACGCAGGACGCGCCCGGCACGAGCGAGGCACCTGCCGCTTCTGGGACGACGGGCACCACCCGTCGCCGCGGCAACGGCCTGTCCGGGATGCTGCTGCCCGAGCTGCAGCGCCTCGCAGGCGAACTCGGCATCTCCGGCACCGGCCGGATGCGCAAGGGCGACCTCGTCGCCGCCATCTCCTCCCGCCAGGTGGGCGAGGTGTCGACCCCCGCCGGCAGCGGCACCGCCCGCGGCAGCGCCCCTCGCAACAGCACGGCCCGCAACAGCACGGCCCGTAACAGCACCGCCCGCAACAGCGCCACGACTGACACCACCACGGACAGCGCCACCAGCACGAGCGCCGACGACACCGGCGCGGCCGAGGCCCGCGGTGTCGCCGTCTCCTCGGCCCCGCTCGAGGCCCCGATCTCCGGCGGCGCCAACGGTGGCCCCCTGACCGCCCCGGCTCCCGCCGACGCGGGCACCGGAACCGCGACCGGCCGTACCCGGCGGTCGGCCCGCCGGCCCGCCGGCGCCCCGGTCGTCGATGCCGACACGGCTCCGCGCACGGACACCGCTACGCCCGTAGACACCGCTCCGCCCGCGGACACGGCTCCGCGCACGGACACGGCTCCGCGCACCGACACGGCTCCGCGCACCGACACGGTTCCGCGCACGGACACGGCTCCGCGCACCGACACGGCCTCGACGGTTACGGCCTCAGCCCCCGCGACGGCCGACGCGCCCGCCGACACCGAGCAGCAGATCGACGGGGACCAGCGGACCGACGGCGAGCGCCCCCAGCGCAGCCGCGACCGGAACGCGCGCAACCGCGACCGCGACGGCAACCGTGACAGCCAGGAGCGCAACGACCGGCCCGCGAGCCGGGACGGCGGCAATCGCGACGGCAACCGGGACGGCGCCGACCGGCCCGCCAACCGGGACGGCAGCAGGGAGAGCAACCGCGGCGGCCGGCCGGACAATCGCAACGACAACCGGGCCGACAGCGGACGCAACGACAACCGGGCCGACACCCGGATCGACACCCGCAACGACGGACCTCCCCGGCAGGACGAGGACGACGACGACTTCGAGGGCGGCCGCGGGCGTCGCGGCCGTCGCTACCGCGACCGCAACAAGCGTGCCGGTACCGGCACGGGCACCGGCGCTCGTGAGCGTTTCGACCAGGGCGAGCCGACCGTCAGCGAGGACGACGTCCTGCTGCCCGTCGCCGGCATCCTCGACGTCCTCGACAACTACGCCTTCGTCCGCACCTCGGGGTACCTGACCGGCCCGAACGACGTCTACGTGTCGCTCTCCCAGGTGCGCCGCTACGGCCTGCGCCGCGGTGACGCCATCACCGGCGCCGTCCGCCAGCCGCGCGACGGCGAGCGCAAGGACAAGTACAACGCGCTCGTCCGGCTCGACTCGGTCAACGGCCTGGACCCCGACCAGGCGAAGGACCGTCCCGAGTTCACCAAGCTGACCCCGCTCTACCCGCAGGACCGCCTGCGGCTGGAGACCGAGCCGCACCACCTGACCGGCCGGGTCATGGACCTCGTCATGCCGATCGGCAAGGGGCAGCG
>JAOPWJ010000174.1 GCA_025965715.1 Blastococcus sp.
GGGCTCGGCGGTCCGCGCCGGAGCGCGCGTGGCGCGGTACTCGGCGAGCGGGTCGTCCCGGCCGCCGCGCGGGCGCGCGGGCATGTCAGGCGCTGCGGCGGGCGCGCTTGGCGGGAGCCTTCTTCGCCGTCGTGCCGTGGGTGGGGGTGCGCTTCGCGGCTGTCTTCGTGGCCGTCGTCTTCTCAGCCGTCGTCTTCTCAGCCGTCGTCTTCTCGACGGGCTTCTCCGCGGCGGCCTTCTTGGCCGGCGCCTTCTTCGCGGCGGCCTTCTTCGCGGGGGCCTTCTTCGCGGGGGCTCCCTTCGCGGCGGGGTCCTTCGCCGCGGCGCCCTCGCCTGAGTCGGTCGCGGTGTCGTCGGTCGCGGTGTCGCCGGTCGCGGTGTCGTCGGACGTGTCGCCCGAAGACCCGCCACGGGCGCGCTCGACACTGCGCCGCAGCGCACTCATGAGGTCGACGACGGCGGCGCCGGTCTCGGCGACCTCGGGCACGGACTGCACCTCGCCGCCGCTCTGCTTGGCCTCGAGCAGCGCCGTCATCGCCTCGCGGTAGTCGTCGGTGAACTCCGACGGGTCGAAGTCGCCGGTCATCGAGCCGATCAGCGCCTCGGCCATCTGCAGTTCCTGCGGCCGCACGGTGACGTCCTCGTCGAGGAAGGCGAAGTCGGGACGGCGGATCTCATCGGGCCACCGCATCGTGTGCAGCACCAGGACGCCGTCCCTGACCCGCATGGCCGCCAGCGACTCACGCTGCCGGATGGCGATCTTGGTGATGGCCACCTGGCCGGCGTTCTCCAGGGCATCGCGCAGCAGCACGTAGGGCCGGACGGCCGGGCCGTCGGGCTCGAGGTAGTAGGTCTTCTCGAACTGGATGGGGTCGATCTCGCTCTGGTCGACGAACTGCAGCACCTCGATCTCACGGCGCGTACTCAGCGGCAGGTCGTCGAAGTCCTCGTCGGTGAGGATCACGACCTCGCCGCTCGGGAGTTCGTAGCCCTTGGCGATGTCGCCGTACTCGACCTCTTCGCCGTCGACGGAGCAGACCCGCTTGTACTTCACCCGGCCACCGTCGGTGGCGTGCACCTGGTGGAAGCGGATGTCCTTGTCCTCGGTGGCCGAGTAGAGCTTCACGCCGATGCTGACGAGCCCGAAGGACACGGCCCCTCGCCAGATCGATCGCATGTCGCTCCCTCCCGAACGGGCCGCGGAGCCCGGGAGGCAGCCCACGACGGACCCGTGGCCGGGTCAAGATCGCAGGATAGAGCCGGTCCGGTCCTGGCGGCAGGTCGACCGACGCCCCGGCTCCCCCGTACGGAGTAGGGCCCCACGCCCCCACCCGCGCAAGCGCCGCGGGTCCCCGCTCAGTCGCCGTCCTCGACGCCCTCGGTGTTCGGCGACAGCCCGCCGTTCTGGATTGCGTCGTAGACGAACTGGAGCACGTCGGAGCCGGCGACCATCGTCATCGTGAGGGCCGCCAGCCGGGTCGCCTTCGGGGCGGTGACGTAGCCGAACACGTACGCCGTTCCCACCCACTGGGCCAGGCAGAACGGGCAGGTGAGCAACTCGCCGACGGCGTGCTTCACCCCGCCGTGCTCCCGCACCTCCTCGGCGACCTCGGCGTGCCCGGACGCGCCCTCGAACCGGGTGAACGGCGCCCGGATCGGGCTGGTCACCGGGTCCTTGGCGATCCGGCGGGCCAGCCGGAAGGTGGCGACCGTCAGGAGGGTCGCGTCACCGAGCGGGATCCGCTCCGGCAGCTCGCGGCCCGAGGCCCGCACCGCCGCGGCCGCCGCCGACACCAGGCCGACGTAGACCGCCATGGCCCCCAGGTCACCGCCGAGCGGCCGCTCCTCGCCGTTGGTGTACTCCCGCTTCTGCGTGCGGGCCCACTCGCGGACGGGGGCACCGAGCCGTTGGATCTGATCTGCGAACGCCATGACGGCGGGCTACCCCCGCCGACCCGCCCGCATGCCGCCCGCACGTACTGGTGCCCCACGGCACAGGCAGGCATGGCGGGCGGGGTCACGGGTAGGGCGAGGGTCCGACGCCGGTTCCCGACCGGCCCCACCGTTCCGCCAGGGACGACGACAGTGGGTACGCCCGCCCACGAACGGAGGCTCCTCATGACCGACCCCGGCACGACCGACGGCACCACCCAGACCGAGGGCCAGACCGCGCGCGACATCTTCCCCGAGGACGACGGCATCCCCGACATCGCGCAGGACGACTCCCCCGGCATCTACCGCGCCGAGGACCCGGAGTTCGCGCCCATGCCCGGCGAGCGGGCGACCGCCACGGTCGACTACGGCACGACCGCGTTCGAGCAGTCCGAGGGTGAGCCCCTCAGTGACCGCCTCGACCGCGAGCTGCCCGACGACATGCCGGACGTGCGGCCCGCCGAGGACCCGAACCGGGCCGGCCTGCAACTGGGCCAGGACCTGAACACCACGTCGGACACCGACTCGGGCACCAACCGCACCGCCGACGACATGGAGGCCGCAGAGGACCCGGCGGTCGGTGGCGAGGGGCCCGAGCAGGCTGCGGTCCACGTGACCGACGGCTGAGCGACCGGCCCGCCGGCCCGCCCCCTACGCCCCCCGGTGGACACCCGCCCGGGGGGCGGGTTGGCGTGTCCACGAGGGATTGTCTACGTTTGGTAACGCGGTTCAGCAGGCAGCCGCGTCGACCGGGTCCGCGAGGATCCGACTGACGACACGTACGACGACCTGCGGGATCGGGGACCACGAGTCCGCCGCTTCCGCACAGCGGTAGATTGACCGGGCGGTCCGCCGTCCGGGTACCGCCGAGAGGAGCCACTGTCCGTGACCACTTCCGACCTGCCCGCCGAGGGGCAGCCCGACGTGTCGAGCGAAGGCACCGAGGCACCCTTCGACGACGTGATCACGCTTTCCACCTCCACCGGTGACGACGGCGTGGTGACGGTGACGGTCGTCGGCGAGGTGGACACCTTCACCGCACCGGTGCTCCGTTCCACGCTTGACAGCCAGCTCGAGCAGCAGCCGAGGGAACTCGTGATCGACCTCTCCGGCGTCCAGTTCCTCGGATCCGCCGGTCTCGCCGTCCTGGTCGAGACACAGAAGTCGGCCCGCTCGCGCGAGGTCGCGTTGAGCCTGATCGCCACCACCCGTGCGGTCACCCGCCCGCTCGAGGTGACGGGCCTGATCGACCTGTTCACGATCGCCGACAGCACCGCTCGCTGAAACGGCTACGACGAGGGCCCCGCCGGTTCGCCGGCGGGGCCTTCGTCGGTCAGGGCCCCCTCCTCCACCGCTCGCGGGTTCGCGGCGGTGCCTGGAGCGGGGCCCTTCAGGCGGACAAGAGCTGGCAGACGGCCTGCTCAAGCACCTTCTGCGCGTCTCGGTCGGGCATCTCCCCTGACGACAGGGGGTCGTCGGCCACCTGGAGGACGCCGGCCACCGTCTCTCCGTGCTCGAACCGGTCGACCACGCGCGGATCGACGTAGCTTGCCCGGCAGACCGCCGGGGTGTTGCCGAGCTGCTCGCTGACCTGCTTGTAGGCGGCGCTGATCACCTTCTTGCGGGCGGTGCGGCTCGCCGGCGGCGGCACCTCGGCCAGCGCGGCGGCCATGAGCACGGTGGCGGTCCAGGTGCGGAAGTCCTTGGCGGTGATCTCCGCCCCGCTGATCTCCTTGAGGTAGGCGTTGATCTCGGCGCTCGTGACGTCGCGCCACTGGCCGTCCTCGGTCTGGTAGGCGAGCAGGTCCGCACCGGCGTGAGGGGGCCGTTCGAGCAGCTGTCGGACGACGGTGGCCGTCGGCCGGTCGGTGATCTCGACCTCGCGCTCGATGCCCCCCTTGGCGGTGTAGGAGAAGAATGTCCGCTCGCCCCGCACCGACACATGCTCCCGCTTCAGCGTGGCCAGCCCGTAGGTGCCGTTCTCCTCCTCGTACTGCTCGCTCCCGACGCGGAACGCGCCCAGGTCCAGCAGCCTGATCGCGGTGGCCAGGACGCGGTCGCGGTTCAGCCCGCGGGTGCGGAGCCCTGCCTTGACAGCGTCCCGGACGTCCGGGAGCTGACGGGCGATCTCCAGGACCCGCTCGTGCTTCTCGGCGTTCCGCCGCGCCCGCCACTCGTCGTGGTAGCGGTACTGGCGGCGACCGGCCGCGTCGACGCCCGTCGCCTGGATGTGGCCGTTGGGCCACGGGCAGATCCAGACGTCGCGCCACGCGGGTGGAACGGCCAGTGCTCGGATGCGGTCCAGCCGCTCGTCCCTGATCAGCGAACCGTCGAGGTCGTAGTACGCGAAGCCCCGCCCGGCCCTCCGGCGACGGTAGCCGGGGCCGTGCACGTCACTGCGGCGGAGTCTCACGCCCGGAGAATGTGCACCGGGCGCCGTCCACAAACGCGGCCGGCCGCCGATTCCCCCGGGACGGGGACCGCGGCACGCCCGGTCAGCGCAGGTCGACGAGGTCGGCGAGTCCGCTGATCTCCAGTACGTGGCGGGTGACGCCGCCCGCGCGGGCGTGCACGACGAGCCGCCAGCGCTCATCCCGGGCGATCCGCGCGATCGCGAGCACGACCCGCACCGCGGCGCTGCTGAAGAGGCCGACGCCGACCAGGTCGAGCTCCACCCGCCCGGTGCCGCCGTGGCTCGCCTCGAGCAGCCGGATCCGCAACTGCTCGGCGCTCAGCTCGTCGACGGGGCCGGTCACCCGGACCACCGGCACCTCGCCGTCCCGGTCCACGGTCACGACCGCACGGACCGCGGAGACGGCGTGGCCGGGGTCGACGTCGGGACTGCGCCGCAACCGCAGGCTCAAGGTCACCACGGTGCCGTGCTCCTCGTCGAGCACGACGCCGTCCACCAGTTGCCGCATGATCAGCAGCCCGCGTCCGCGGTCGCCGGGATCGCGGCCCGGCGGCCGCCAGGTGCCTTCGTCGCGGACCGTCACGCTCAGGACGCCGTCCGCGTCGACGTGGGCCGCGACCGACATGGGTCCCGGTTCCGTGTCGCGGTAGGCGTGCTCGGCGGCGTTGGCGCAGGCTTCCCCCACCGCCACCATCACCGCGACGCGGTCCTGCTCACCCATGCCGAGAGAGGCCAGCCAGCTACCCAGCCGACGCCGGACACCGGGCAGCGCGGACGGCACGGCCAGCAGGTCCAGCCGCAGCGGCTCCAGGGAGGTCGCCCGGCGGTGGGCCACGAGGACGGCGACGTCGTCGGGCCAGCCGTGGGGACGGCGCACGCCCTCGGCGATCGCGCCGGCCAGCCCGGCCGAGGCGTCGGACTCGACGGCACCGGGCATTGCCAGCACCTTCCGGGCGACGTCCGCCAGGCGCTGCCGCGCATCGGTGGGGTCGGAGTCGGCACCTGCCACGGCGCCGTTGGAGAACAGGACGAGGGTGGCCCCCTGCCCGAGCACGTGCTCGACCACCGTCGTCACCGTTCCCGGCACGCTGCCCAGGGGCGGCCGCGGCGTCACGGGAAGGGAGGTCGCCCGCCCGTCCGGGCCGACCACGAGCGGGGCCGGGTGCCCGGCCGCGCTGTAGAGGAGCCGCCCGGTGCCCGCGTCGAGCAGTCCGTAGAAGACCGATGAGCCCTCGACGTCGTCCATCTGACCGGCGAAGGCGTCCAGCGCGGCGAGGACCGCGCCCGGCGAGGGGTCACGGAGGGCGCTGGACCGCATGGCGCCCCGGAGCCGGCTCATCGCCCCCGCGGCGGGGACGCCGTGTCCGACGGCATCGCCGATCACCAGGGCGAGGCGGCCCCCGCCGAGCGGCACGGCGTCGTACCAGTCCCCACCGGCGGCGTCGGCCAGCGTGGCGCGGTGATAGCTGCCGGACAGCAGCAGGTCGGGCAGCATCGGCAGCGACGGCGGGAGCAGGGACAGCTGAGCCTGCTCGACCACGTCGTCGGGCGGCAGCGGCCACGGGGCGCTGTCCTCGTCGGCGGTGTCGCCACCCAGCACCAGCAGCGCACCGGGGCCCCCGCCGACGCGCAGGGGCCGGACGACAACCGTCGTCTGGGGGCCGTCGGTGCCCAGCGGACCGCTCAGCGTCTCGGACTGTCCGGTGCGCAGCACCCGATCGACCAGGTCGGCGACGGGATGACCGTCGACGACGGGCAACGTGGTGCCGTGCCGGCGCGCGCGGGCGTTGGCCCACACGGGTCCGGTCTCCGCGCTGAGACAGTAGATCGCCGCGGGAGCCGTCTCCAGGGCGCTGACCAGAACGGCCGAACCCTCGTTCCCGTCCCCGGGCGGCTGGGGTGGCAGACTGCTGTCACTGGTGCTCATCTCTCGGGCAGCCAACAACAGCCGCAAGGTCCCGGCAACCGCGCCTCCAATCTCCGGGGAGCAGCCGGTCACCGCATGTTTGAGGCGCTCGAAGGCACGGGTATACCGCCCCCTTGGGCGGTCGTTCGACGGTCCGTCGGCTCTGCCGCCACAGACCGGAACGCCCGGCCGGATGCAGCGCCCGCGACTCGATGGTCGAGCGCGCGCCGGGAACGAAGGAGCACACGACGGATGGTCGACTCGAGGGGCACCCCCGCGCAGGACGGACGGCGCGCGGAACGGCTGGAACTACGGGTGCCCACCACGCCGACCCAGCTGCCCGCGGTGCGCGCGATGGCCGCGGACCTGGCCATGCGGATGGACTACGACCTCGACGCGGTGGAAGACCTGCGCCTCGCAGCCGATGAGGCCTGCGCGACGCTTGCGGTGGTCGCCGCCGCCGACTCCCCGCTGACCGTGGTCTTCGAGACCACCCGGGCCGGTCTGCACATCGAGGCCTGGGTGCCCACGGCCGACGGCGTCGACGTTCCGCGCGACGGCTTCGGCTGGGCCATTCTCGCCACCCTCGTCGACGCCGTCGACGCCCGCCGGTCCACGCAGGCAGACGTGCCCGGAGGCGACGGCACCGACGCCCCGGTGGGCGTCATCGTCATGGACAAGTACCTGCCCGGCCAACGACCTACCGGTGTCGGGAGCGGAGCGGGACAGAATCTCTCGGTCGCCCGGTGACACGCTCGCCTGCCACTGACGAGACACCCGTGGTGGAGGTGCCGCTGCCCGATCAGCGGTCCGAGACCACGCCCGTAGTGTCGGAGGACGACATCGCAGCACACGACCAGCACGGCGAACCGGCGGAGACGGTGCCCGACCCCCGCGGGGAGGACGTACCCGCTCCGTCCGCCCCCCCAGAGCCGGACGCCCCACCGATCTCGGACAACCGCCGCCGCGCCGAGCGGACCGCCCCGCTGTTCGCGGAGCTGGCGACCCTGGAGAAGGAAGACCCGCGTCGCGAGCGGCTCCGGGAGATCCTCGTCGAGGAGCACCTCCCGCTCGTGCGGCACTTCGCCCGTCGGTTCAGCAACCGCGGCGAGCCCTTCGACGACCTGCTTCAGGTCGGCACCCTCGGGCTGATCGCGGCGATCGACCGATTCGACCCCACGCGCGGTGTCGAATTCCTCTCCTTCGCCGTGCCGACCATCACCGGTGAGATCAAGCGCCACTTCCGCGACCAGGGCTGGTCCGTCCGGGTGCCGCGCCGGCTGCAGGAGCTGCACCTGTCGCTGAACGCGGCCGTCGGAGAGCTGGCCCAGAAGAACGGCCGGGCCCCCACGCCCAGCGAGCTGGCCCAGCACCTCGGCATTCCGCGGGCGGAGGTGCTCGAGGGGCTGGCCGTTGCCAACGCCTACCGCAGCAGCTCCCTGGACGAGCGGCTCTCCGGCGAGGACGACTCCCCCACCCTGGCCGCGACGCTGGGCGAGGAGGACGCGGCTCTCGAGGGCGTGGAGTACCGGGAGTCGCTGCAGCCACTGTTGGCCACGATCCCCGCCCGTGAGCGCCGCATCCTCATCCTGCGATTCTTCGGCAACATGACGCAGTCGCAGATCGCCGCCGACATCGGCATCTCGCAGATGCACGTGTCCAGGCTGCTGAGCCAGACGTTGGCCAAGCTCCGCGAGGGCCTGCTCAAGGACTGAGCGGTGACATTGCGGTCCCCCGGACCGCCATGACATTGCGGTCCCCCGGACCGCCCCGCGGCCGGGCGCCGTTCCCGCCCACGGCGAGCCGGGGACGCCGGCCCTGCCCGGCCTACTTCGGGGCGCTGGGCGTCCCGCCCGCTCCGTTGCTGCTGGCGTCGTCCTTCACCTGGGACAGCGCGGGGGGCAACGGCATCTGCGGCGTCGTCAGCGGGGCGTCGGCGATGCTGGAGAGCTCGATCTTGGCCTCGGGCTGATCGGCGGCCCGGGGCAGCTGGGACTCGAACCAGCCGGCGGTGTCCATCTCCGCCGTCGGCTTGGCCGAACCGTTGGCCGACGGCTCGACGTCGAGCCACGACTTCCCCTCCTCGGCACCCCCGAGCCGGGAGAGACCCTCCAGCGCCTTGCTGAACTCGCTGGGCACGATCCACATCTTGTTGGCGTCGCCCTGCGCGATCTTCGGCAGCGTCTGCAGGTACTGGTAGGCCAGCAGCCCCTGGTCGGGCTTGCCGTCGTGGATCGCCTGGAAGACCGTCTCGATCGACTTGGCCTGCCCCTGCGCCTGCAGGAACAGCGCGGCCCGTTCACCCTCGGCGCGCAGGATCCGGCTCTGCCGCTCGGCCTCCGCCTCCAGGATCGCCGATGTCTTCTTGCCCTCGGCCGACAGGATGGCCGCCGCCTTCTGGCCTTCGGCGGTGGTGATCGCCGACTGCCGCGCACCCTCCGCGGTCAGGATGATCGCGCGCTTGTCACGGTCGGCACGCATCTGCTTCTCCATGGAGTCGCGGATCGATGCCGGCGGGTCGATGGCCTTGATCTCCACGCGGGCCACCCGGAGGCCCCAGGGGCCGGTCGTGCCGTCGAGCACCTCGCGGAGCTGGCTGTTGATGCCGTCGCGTCCGGTCAGCGCGCCCTCGAGGTTCAGCCCGCCGACGACGTTGCGCAGCGTCGTGGTGGTCAGCTGCTCCATGCCGGTGATGTAGTTCGCGATGCCGTAGACGGCCAGCCGCGGGTCGGTCACCTGGAAGTACAGGACCGTGTCGATGCCGACCTGCAGGTTGTCCGACGTGATGACCGGCTGCGGCGGGAAGGAGATGACCTGCTCCCGCAGGTCGATGGTCGCGCGCACGCGGTCGACGAACGGCACCAGGATGGACAGGCCGGGCTGGAGCGTGCGGCTGTACCGGCCGAGACGCTCGATCACCTTCGCCTGCGCCTGCGGCACGATCGTCACGCTCTTGGCCAGCACGATGATCACGAACAAGGCGATCACGATCAGTGCGATCAGTGCGGGTGTCATGGAGCTCCCTTTCCTCGGGGGCGGTCACCGCTGATCCTTCACCCGGGCGGCCACCAGGTCACGCGTCGTCCACGGGGTTCATCCCCGCGCTCACTCCATCGCGTCGCCGACGACCGCGGTGGCGCCGTCCACCTGCAGGATCCGCACGGTCGAGCCGACGGTGAAACTCTCGCCGCGGTGCTGGCTTCGGGCGGTCCACTCATCGGCGCCCATGCGGATCCGGCCGCCGTCGGCGTCGACGTCGCGGGTCACCCGGGCGGTGCGGCCGATCAGGGTGTCCACGCCGTCCAGCTGCAGCGGGGTGCGGTCGGTGAGGTGCTTCTGCGCGACGGGTCGCACCAGGGCGAGCAGGACGCCCGACAGTGCGATGAACGCCACCATCTGCAGCACGGTGGCGCCCCCCAGCAGAGCCACGGTCATGCCGCCCAGCGCCCCGCCCGCGAACATCAGCAGGACGAGATCGAGACCGACGACCTCACCGGCCGCGAACAGGCCCGCTGCGATCAGCCAGAGCAACCACGCAGCCATGGTCGGAGTGTCGCAGACCACGACGCGACGGCGGCCACGCTTGCGCCTCGCCCACATACCGGAACGGTCACGACCGAGTCGTAACCTCGCTGGGTGCACGACTTCCCCGCCGGCCGGTTCGCGGTCTGGGCCACCGCATGGCTCACCGGCCGCACCTCCTACGACGCGGCCCTGGACGCCCTCCTGGGCGACACGGCCCACCGGGTCAGCGGCCTACCCGGCAGCACGGAGGCCGTGCCCCTGGGCGCAGCGCTGTCCGTCCTGCGCGCACTCGGCGAACGGCGGTTCCGGCTGGTGCTGCCCGCACCCGGCGACGTCCGCGGTCTGCCGCCGGTGCCCGGGCTGGTGCCGCACGCGCTGGAATCGGGACAGGCGGCCCTCGGGGAGAGCCTGGCCTTCGTGCCGGAAGCCCTCGGCCGCGAGGTGGTCCAGTGGACGGCCTTCCCCCTGGACGGCGCATCGCCGCCGCCTGCGGAGGGAAACCTCCGGGCCGTGTCGGGGGCCCTCGATCTGGCCGTCGGTGACGCGGCCCGCACCTTGGCGCGCCTCGACGTCGCCCGCTGGCACCCGGAGGTGCCCTTCCTGCTGGCCGGCCTGGCCCGGACGACGACGGCGCCCGGACTGCCCCCCGATCACGAGCCGCTGGCCCTGTCGGTGCTGGGCCGGGCGCAGCGGCTGGCTGCGGTGCTGGACCTCGCCCTGACCGATGCGCCCGGCGCGGCCGTGAACCATGCGCAGGCCGCCCGCCGGGACGACGCCCTGCGCCCGCTGGCCCACGCCGTGCGCGAGGGCATCACCGCCGCGTACAACTGGGTGCCTCGCTAGACCGCGCGGAAGCGTCCGCCAGCGCCCGGCGTACCCGCGGGCGTCGCGCCCATGGCGTCCGGGATGACGATGAAGCGGCTGATCCGCGTCACGGAGCTGCTCGGGGCCCGCCGGCTGGAACGGGCGTTCGCGGACCTGCGCGTGGCCTGCCGCGCCGGTGGGCAGTTGCTCCGGCGGGTGAGACCCCGGGGCACCCGCAGCCGCGACTCGGCGGCCCGGCTCAGGTGCGGGACGCCTCCGGACCGGGGTGGACGCCGGTAGGCCGACCGTGTGTGTGCACGAAGCAGCAGTCCGCCGGGCAGTTCGTCCCCAGTCGCGGTGTGCCACCCGAGCGGCGCTCCTGCAGCAGCTCGCGGATGGCGGTGACGAAGGCCGGGTGGGTGCCCGCGGTGCCGGCCCGCGCGAAGACCAACCCCTGTTCTGCCGCGGTCTGCTCGGCCTCGTTGTCGAGGTCCCAGATCACCTCGAGGTGGTCGCTGACGAAGCCGATGGGGAAGACCACGACCGCCGTCTCGCCGTGCTTGGCCAGCGTGCGCAGGTGATCGTTGATGTCCGGTTCCAGCCACGGCACGGACGGCGGCCCGCTGCGGCTCTGCCAGACCAGGTCGAACGCCCGGCCGGGGGCGACGGCGTCCACGACCAGGCGGGCCGCGGCCTGCAGTTCGGCCTCGTAGGCCCCGCCGCCCGGTCCGGCGACCCCGGCCATGGCGTTCGGGATGCTGTGGGCCGTCGCGACGAGCCGGGCCGTCTCGCGGAGGTCGTCCGGGAGCGAGGCGAGGGCGGCGGCCAGGGCGTCGGCGTTGGCGCGCACGAAGCCCGGGGTGTCGAAGTAGTGCGGCAGCTTCTCGGCGGTCGGGCCGCCTGGGCGGGTCGCGTCAGGCATGGCCGCCCGGGCGCGGGCGACGTCCTCGTGGTACTGCCGGCAGCCGGAGAACGAGGCGTAGGCAGAGGTGGGGAAGACGTAGACGTGCTCGATGCCGTCCGCGGCCAGCTGCCGCCAGGTGTCCTCGACGTAGGGCGCCCAGTTGCGGTTGCCCCAATAGACGGGCAGGTCGACGCCGGCGGTGGCCAGTTCGGCCTCGAGTGCCGCGATCAGCGCCTTGTTCTGCTCGTTGATGGGGCTGACACCGCCGAAGTGGTGGTAGTGCTCGGCCACCTCCTCGAGGCGCTCCCGCGGGATACCGCGTCCGCGCGTGACGTTCTCGAGGAACGGCAGCACGTCCGCGTGCCCCTCAGGCCCGCCGAAGGAGAGTACGAGCAGCGCCTCCCGCCGTCCGGCTGGAGCAGCATCGGCGGACGGCGCGAGGCCTCCGTTGTTGCGGACGGCGAGCGACGGCTCCTCGTCGGGGCGCTGGCCGGGCGGGGTGATGTCGACGGTGGCGCGGGGCACGGTGGTTCTTCTCTCTGGGAGCGCAGGCGGATGCACGTTCCGCAGCGACGACGTGGCCCTGGAACCTCACACGCCTACGGCGTGGAAGCCTCCGTCGACGTGCACGATCTCCCCGGTCGTGGCGGGGAACCAGTCCGACAGCAGCGCGCAGACGGCCTTACCGGAGGGCCCGGTGTCGGTGACCGACCAGCCCAACGGCGCCTGCGCCTCCCAGGCCTCCTCGAACTGCGAGCTGCCGGGGATCGACTTCATGGCCATGGTGCGCAGCGGGCCGGCGGCAACCAGGTTCACCCGCACGCCCTCGGGCCCGAGCTCCCGGGCCAGGTAACGGCTGGTGGACTCCAGCGCCGCCTTGGCTGCCCCCATCCACCCATAGACCGGCCAGGCCACGGTCGCGTCGAAGGTGAGCCCGACGACGGAGGCCTTCTCGCCGAACAGTGGCCGGCAGGCCTGGGTGAGCGACGCCAGCGACCACGCCGACACCTGGAAGGCGGTTGCGGCGTGCTCCCACGCGACCTCCGGGAAACCCTCACCCATCGCCTCCTGCGGTGCGAAGCCGATCGAGTGGACGACGCCGTCGAGGGAGGCGTCGGCACCGCCCAGGTGCTCACGCAGCCGATCGGCCAGCGTGCTCAGGTGCTCGGTGTTGGTGACGTCGAGCTCGACGACCGGCGCCTCTTGGGGCAGCCGCTTGGCGATCCGCTGGCACAGCGACAGCGCCCGACCGAAGTTCGACAGGACGACGGTGGCGCCCTGTTCCTGCGCGATCTTGGCGGCGGAGAAGGCGATCGACGCCTCGGTCAGCACCCCCGCGATCAGGATCTTCTTGCCCTCGAGAATGCCCATCAGTGCCCCATCCCCAGTCCGCCGTCGACCGGGACGACCGCCCCGGTGATGTAGCCGGCGTCGGCGCCCGCGAGGAAGCGGACGACGCCGGCGATCTCTTCCGCCGAGGCGTACCGCGCGAGCGGTATCTGCCCCAGGACTTCCTTCTGCCGCGCCTCCGGCAGCGCCGCGGTCATGTCCGTGGTGACGAACCCGGGTGCCACCACGTTCGCCGTGATGTTGCGGCTGCCCAGCTCGCGGGCGATCGACCGCGCGAGTCCCACCAGCCCGGCCTTGCTGGCCGCGTAGTTCGCCTGCCCCGCCGAGCCCAGGAGGCCCACCACCGAGGACACGAAGATCATCCGGCCGGACCGGGCGCGGACCATCTTCGCCGCGGCGCGCTTCGCCACCCGGTAGGCGGCCGTGAGGTTGGCGTCGATGACGTCGGTGAAGTCCTCTTCCTTCATCCGCATGAGCAGCCCGTCGCGGGTGATCCCGGCGTTGCTCACGAGCACCTGGACCGGGCCGTGGCGCTCCTCGACCTCACTGAACGCACGGTCGACCTCGGCCGCGTCAGTGACGTCGCACTGGACCCCGAAGAGACCGTCGGGGGCACCGCTGCCCCGGTGGGTCACCGCCACCGAGTCGCCCGCCTCGGCGAACGACCGGGCTATCGCCAGGCCGATCCCCCGGTTGCCGCCGGTCACCAGCACCGATCTGCCTGTCGAACTCACCAGTGCCACTCCCCTGCGCCGACGGCCCTTCCTGCACGAAACCTAGTCGGTAGCCGGCTGGCTCACCCGGGCAGCGGCGATGCTCCCCGCCCGAGCCATACGCGCCCCCCCGGGGCAGGAGCTGGCGCAACGGGAAGATCTTGCCCGACGAGGAGACCTCCTACCGTGGCTCGCGGCGTTTACGGTGTCGACAGGGGCCGCCAGCGCGGCCGAGATGCGACGGTGACGAGCGAGACGAAGGGGCGACCTGGTGGTTTCTCCGCCCCGCGAGCCCGAACGCCACAGTCGGTTCCGTACCGACGATGAACTCACCTGGTTGATGGAGACCCTTCCGGCGGCCCTGGTCCGGCTGGATCGGGACTGGACCATCGCCTACGTGAACGCCAACGCGGAGAAGATCTACGGCCGCACGCGGGAGCAGCTCGTCGGCATGGACGTGTGGGAGGCGTTCCCCGAAGCCCGCGGCACGGTCATCGAGCAGAGCTACCGCAGGGCGATGGACACCGGTGAGCCCGGCACCCTCGAGGTGTACTTCCAGCCGCTGGACGCACATTTCGACGTCCGGATCTGGCCCGACACGGCTGGGCTGACCCTGTTCTTCCACGACGTCAACGACCGCGTCCGCGCTCAGCAGGCACTGGACGCGGCGCTGAGGGAGAAGGATGCCACGGCGCGGCAGCTGGCCCACCTCAACGCGATCGCCCTGGAGCTGACCGCGGCGGAGACCGTCGACGACCTCGAGCAGATCGTGGTGGGGCGTGGGCTCAGCGTTCTCGGCAGCGACGGTGGTGCCGTCGTCACCCGGGACGACAGCGGGGGCTGGCGCATGACCATCAGCGCGGCGCTGGGAGCCGTCAGTCAGTCCGAGTACGGCGTCGTCCCCTATGACACTCCCCTGCCGGGGCCGTGGGCGGCGCGCAACGACCGCGTCCTGCTCCTGCCCACCCAAGCGTCCGGGCTGGCCTTCCATCCCGCCATGGCGCGTGCCTACGAGAACACGGGCCGGTCCGGCTGGGCGTTCCTGCCCCTGACGGTGCGCGACCGGCGGCTGGGCTGCCTGGCGGTCTCGTGGACCGACGAGCACGTCGTCGGGGCCGAGGAGTTGGAGCTGCTGGAGGGGTTCGCGGCGCAGTGCGCGCAGACCCTGGACCGCATCCGCGGCCGCGAGGCCCAGCAGGCCATGGCCGCCCGGGCGGTCGCGATGTCGGAGACGCTGCAGCGCAGCCTGCTCAGCGCCCCGGCCCAGCCCCTCGGCCTCGCCGTCGCGGTCCGCTACCGGCCGGCGATCCAGGAGGCCCAGGTCGGTGGGGACTGGTACGACAGTTTCCTCACGTCCACAGGAACCCTGTCCCTGGTCGTCGGCGACATCACCGGCCACGACCAGCAGGCCGCCGCCGTCATGGGCCAGGTGCGGAACCTGTTGCGTGGGGTCGCCTACGTGCTCGCCGAGCCCCCCGCGGCTGTGCTCAGCGCGCTGGATCGGGCGCTGCTCGACCTGGAGGTGCGCACCTACGCGACCGTGCTGCTGGCCAACGTCGAGCAGGCCGAGGAGCAGGCGGCCGCCGGCCTCCGGATGCTCCGCTGGTCCAACGCCGGTCACCCGCCGCCGGTGCTGCTGCGGGCCGACGGCACGGCGACCCTGCTCGACACGACCCCGAACCGGATGCTCGGGATCGACCCCGGTGTCCGGCGGGACGATCACGAGGTCGTCCTCGAGCGGGGCGATCTGGTGCTCCTCTACACCGATGGCCTCATCGAACGTCGTGGGATCGACCTCGACGAGGGACTCGAGTGGCTGACGGCGACCGTTGCCGCCTTGGCCGGCCGGGATCACGAACAGCTCTGCGACGCCCTGCTCGACCAGGTCGCCGGACGGACCGAGGACGACGTCGCGCTCCTGGTTCTCCGGGTCGGCCAGGCCTAGCTGGGCCGACGCTTCCCACGGCCGGCACAGCGGGGAAGCGGTTCCCGATCGGCGCGCCCATCGGACCGAGGCGCCCTACTGGAGGCTGTCCGTCGGCTCTGTTCCCCGCGCCGACTGGTCCCGGCGCACGCAGCGCCGTTCTCGGACGGCCTCGGCCAGCTCGGCCAGCATCCCCTCCGTCGTCCCGGGATCGACGCAGGCGTCGGTGACGCTCTTTCCGTACTCCAGCGCCTCGGGGTGCCGGCTGTCCAGATCCTGTCTTCCCGCGACGAGATTGCTCTCGACCATCACGCCGCGGATCGCCCGCTCACCGGCTGCCATCTGAGCGGCCAGGTCGCGGACGACGTCGATCTGGCGCAGGTGGTTCTTCTGACTGTTGCCGTGGGAGGCGTCCACCACGACCACTTCCGGAAGACCTCGTTGCGACAACTTCCGCTTCGTGTCCGCGATGTGCGCCGCGGAGTAGTTGGGGCCGCGCTTGTCGCCGCGGAGAATGACGTGGCCGGTGTCGTTACCGGTCGTCGACAGCTGCGCGCTCACGCCGTGCTGGTCGACGCCCAGGAACTCGTGCGGCGCCCGCGCCGTCCTGACCGCCTGGATGGCGGCTTCGATGCTGCCCTCCGGAGAGTTCTTGAAGCCGATCACCGAGGAGAAGCCGGACACCCGCTCGCGGGCGGTCTGGTCGGTGACGTTGCGCGCGCCGACGCCGTTGTAGGTGACGAGTCCGTTGACGTACTGCGGCGTCAGCGCGTTCAAGGGCTCCGCAGCCACCGGTACACCGAGGGCGGTGATGCGGCACATGAGCATCCGGGTGGCGACGAGCCCGACGCTGATGCGGCTGGAACCGTCGAGGAACGGGTCGTAGGCGAAGCCCTTCCAATCGACCTCGGTCCTCGGCTTCTCGGTGTACGTCCGCATCAGGATCTCGAGGTCATCGCCATGCCGCTTCCGCATGCCGGCGATGAAGCCGGCGTACTCCACCGCGGCCACCGGGTCGTGGATGGAGCACGGACCGGCGATGACGACCAGGCGGTCGTCGGCCTGGCGCACGATGTCGGTCACGGCCCGGCGGCCGTTCCGCGTCGTGGTGGCGGAGGCAGCCGACAGCGGGACGACGGTCGCGACGGCAGCAGGCGTGACGACGACGCTCGCGCCGGTGATCCGGGCGTTCACCAGGTCCGCGACGTCGACGTCCGTCGCCTCGATGCCCAGCCGCCGCACGACGCCGGGCAGCAGGTCTGCCAGTGCGGCGTCGATCTGGCCATTCACCCTCGTCTGGACGTCCAGCAGCTGATCCGTGATCTCTGCCGCGACTTCCAGGATTCGGTCAGCCGGTATGGGGTGCCTCCATCGATCGCTCGCCGAGCCCGGCGCACGTGCACGTCGCGCCGCGGCGGCTGTGGGGACCGCCGGGATCGAAGGTACCCACTGGCAGACAGACGGCAGGGTCGACGAGCGGCCTGGCCCCCCGGATTGGGCGGATCCCGCCAACGACAGCACCCGGAAGCCCGGCGGCCCGAGCTGATCGCCGGCGCTGGGGTTGTCCCGACTGTGTCGACGCAACGTCGTCGCATCCAGGCGGCCGTCCGGGCAGGCGCCCAGACGAGGGTGGTGCGGAACTACCACCTCGACGAGCTCCGTCACCGGCCACAGCCGGTCAGCCTCGGGACCGCTTCGCGAACCGTCGAGCAACCCCGCGCTCGCCGACCCGGCGGTCGCGACCCTGGACCGGCGTGACCGCCAAGATGCACCTCGCGCTCCTTCTGCGGCTGAACCGAGCACCGCTCAGTGGGGCGCACGGCACGCCATAACCTCTCGGCCATGCGCGCCGTGCAGATCACCCGCTTCGGCGGGCCCGAGGTCCTCGACATCGTCGACCTGCCCGACCCCGTCCCAGGCCCCGGTCAGCAGCTCTACGAGGTGCGGACGGCAGGAGTCAACTTCGCCGACACTCACCAGATCGAGAACTCCTACCTCTCGGCCCAGCAGCTGCCGCTGATCCCGGGCGCCGAGTTCGTCGGCACCCCGGCCGGCGGCGGCCCACGGGTGGTCGGCCTCCTCGACGGCGGCGGGTACGCGCAGAAGGTCCTCGCCCATGACTTCCTCACCTGGCCCGTGCCCGACGGTGTGACCGACGAGCAGGCGCTGGCCGTCGTCCTCCAGGGCGCGACCGCCTGGCACCTGCTCCGCACCAGCGCACACCTCGCCGAGGGCGAGTCGGTGGTGGTCATCGCCGGCGCAGGCGGCGTCGGCTCGCTCGCCGTCCAGCTCGCCCGTCGGTGGGGCGCCGGCCGGGTGATCGCCACCGCCTCGAGCCCTGAGAAGCGGGCGCTGGCGGAGGAACTGGGCGCCCATGCCACCGTCGACCCCGCCCTTGCCGACGACGACCCGAAGAACTTCACCGAGGCTCTCCGTGAGGCCAACCGCGGCAAGCCGGTCGACATCGTCCTGGAGATGACCGGCGGCAACGTCTTCACGGGCGCACTGTCGGCCCTTGCGCCGTTCGGACGGCTGGTCACCTACGGCATGGCGGCGCGGCAGGACACGGCGGTCGTCCCGCCCGGCGCGCTGATGCGGCGCAGCCGCGCGGTCATCGGCTTCTGGCTGGCCCACTGCATGGCGCGGCCCGAGATGATGGACGCCGCCATGGCCGAGCTCGTGCCGCTGGTGGCCGCCGGCGACCTGAAGCCGGTCCTCGGCGGGCGCTATCCCCTGTCGGCCGTGCGCGAGGCGCACCAGGACCTGCTCGCCCGCCGCACCACCGGCAAGCTCGTCCTCGACCCGTCCCGCTGAAGGACAACCCCTCCCCGCCCTCGCACGCGGCGGGACGTGCCCTCGAGTGGGCCTTCAGAGGAGGCGGTTGGTCCACAGCAGGCTCAGCCCGGCGCCGACGAGTGCGAGCAGCACGCCTCCCCGCACGAACCAGGGGCTGATGTCCTTGGGCTCGGTCGTGTACCCGATCTGGCTGCCCAGGTCGGCGTAGACCTGCTCCAGCTCCGACGCGCTGGCGGCTTCGCTGTAGCTGCCGCCGGTCTGCTTGGCGATGTCCTCGAGGGTGGCCCGGTCCACCGGCACCGGCACCGTCTCACCCTCGAGGTCGAGGGTGCCGTAGTCGGTGCCGAAGGCGATCGTCGAGACCGGCACTCCTGCCTGGCGCGCCGCGTCGATGGCCTGGGTAGCCTCCCGCCCGACGGTGCTGTAGCCGTCGGAGAGGAGCACGATGCGGGCCGGCGGCAGGTCGTCGCGCGGCGCGTCCAGGCTCGCCTGAAAGCTCTCGATCGCCGACAGCGAGGCGAACACCGCGTCCCCGATGGCGGTCGACTCGGCGAGGTCCAGCTGCTCGATCGCGCCGCTCACCTGGTCCCGGTCGGTCGTGGGCGGCACCAGGGTGGTGGCCGTGCCGGCGAAGGACACCAGGCCGAGGTTGATCCGCGCGGGGAGCACGTCGACGAACTGGGCGGCCGCGGTCTGCATCGCCTCGAAGCGACTCGGCTCGACGTCCGTGGCCTGCATCGACAGCGACACGTCGACGGCCATGACCACCGTCGCCCGCTCCCTGGGTACACGCGCCTCAGTGCTGGGCACGGCGAGCGACACGACGAGAGCCGCGAGTCCCAGGGCGACGACCGAGAAGGCCAGGTGCCGGCGCCAGCCGGGCCGCTTCGGCACGATGGTGCCCAACAGCGCCACGTTGGTGAACCGCGCGGCGTACGCCTTCCGGCGCAACTGGAGCACCACGTACACGACGACCAGCGCCGCGACGGCGAGCAGGGCCAGCAGCCACAGCGGGGACTGGAAGGTCATCGGGAAGCTCCTCCACTGCCGGCGCGCCGGCGGTCTGCGACGAAGCGCACGACGTCCATCAGCCAGTCGCGGTCGGTGCGCAGCTGCAGGTGTCCGGCGCCCGCACGCCGCAGCGCGGTCGCGATCCGCGCCCGCTGCGCCGCCGCGCCCGCGGCGAACCTGTCCCGGAACTCGGCGTTGCCGGTGGGCACCTCCAGCGTCTGCCCGGTCTCCGGGTCGACGACGGTCAGCAGCCCGACGTCGGGCAGCTCCAGCTCCCGGGGGTCGACCACCTCGATCGCGAGCAGCTCGTGACGGGTGGCGAGCCCGCGAAGGGGACGCTCCCAGTCGCTGTCGCCGAGGAAGTCGGAGACCACCACGACCAGGCCACGCCGCCGCGGTGGGCGCCGCAGCGTCTCCAGCGCGGCAGCGAGATCGCCACGCCGTCCGCCGGTGGCCCGGGGGGTGGCGACGACCGAGCGCAGCAGTCGTTCGGCGGCCAGCCGGCCCGGCATCGCCGGGTAGCGGTCCACCCGTTCCCCGGTGGTGACGACGGCGCCGAGCCGGTTGCCGCCGTGCACGGTGAGGTGGCCGACCGCGGCCAGCCCGGCGATCGCCAGGTCGCGCTTCTGGCAGTTCGCGGTGCCGAAGTCGAGGCTGGCCGAGAGGTCGACGACGGCCCACGTCTCCAGCTCGCGGTCGGCGATCGTCTCCCGGACGTGCGGCACCAGGGTGCGCGCCGTGACCGGCCAGTCCATCCGCCGCACGTCGTCACCCGGGTGGTACATGCGCGAGTCGCCGGCCTCCGAGCCCGATCCGGGTACGAGCCCCAGGTGGTCGCCCTGCAGCAGGCCGTCGAGCCGGCGCCGGACGGTGAGTTCCAGCCGGCGGAGCAGGACGTCGGCCGGGCCGTCGGTGAACCGCGGCGGGGCACCGTCGCTGCCGTCGGCTTCCATTCCCGACCCCGGACCGGCCGGATGCAGGAGCAGCCCGGGATGCGATCCGCCCACACGCTGGCCGGGACCCTGTGGGTCCGGCGGCTGCTGGCCGGCGGCGCGGCGACGCAGGATCACGCGGGGTGCGGCCCGTGCGCGTAGCCGTTCGTCCCCTGCCCGCCGTGCGGACCGCCCGCCTGCCCCTGCGAACCGGGCGTGTGCTGACCACTCGGCCCGGGGCCCTGGGCGGGCAGCTGGCCGGCGCCGAAGTGCCCGATGTGCGGCACGTGCGGCCCCCCGGGGCTGCCGGGCCCGAAGCCGCCGGCGTTCTGGCGAGGGGCGACCTGCGGGAGGGGCACCGTCTGCACGATCCGCTTGACGATGTGGTCGGCGGGCACGCCGTCGGCCAGCGCGTCGTAGGACAGCACCAGGCGGTGCCGCAGCACGTCGGCGGTCACGTCCAGCACGTCCTGGGGCAACACGTAGTCGCGACCGCGCACCAGCGCGAGCCCCCGGCTGGCGGCGATGAGCCCGAGGGACGCGCGCGGGCTGGCGCCGTAGGACACCCAGGTGGCGACGTCCTCCATGCCGTGCTCCCGCGGGCTGCGGGTGGCCACGACCAGCCGGACCACGTAGTCGACCAACGCGTGGTGAACGAAGATCTGCGACGTGGTCCGCTGCAGGCGGACCAGCTCACCGGGCTGGAGCACCGTCTCGGCCACCGGCGGCTCGGAGCCCATCCGGTAGACGATCTCGCGCTCCTCGTCGGGGGTCGGGTAGTCGACGAGCACCTTCATCAGGAAGCGGTCCCGCTGCGCCTCCGGCAGCGGGTAAACGCCCTCGGACTCGATCGGGTTCTGCGTGGCCAGCACCAGGAACGGGTCGGGCAGCGGGTGCGTCACACCGCCGATGGACACCTGCCGCTCGGCCATGACCTCGAGGAGAGCCGACTGCACCTTGGCCGGTGCGCGGTTGATCTCGTCGGTGAGCACGAAGTTGGCGAACACGGGGCCCAGCTCGGTGTCGAACTTGTCCTGCCCGGCCCGGTAGATGCGGGTGCCGATGATGTCGGCGGGAACCAGGTCGGGAGTGAACTGCAGCCGGGCGAAGGAGCCACCCACCGCGGTGGCCAGCGTCTCGACGGCGAGCGTCTTCGCCACGCCCGGCACACCCTCCAGCAGCACGTGCCCACGGGCGAGCAGCGCCACCAGCATCCGCTCGACCAGCCGGTCCTGGCCGACGATGACCCGCTTGATCTCGAAGAGCACCCGCTCCAGCCGGGCGGCGTCCACCGACGGCGGCACCGGTGCGCCCGGAGCCGGTGAATTCGAGACTGGGGTGCTGGCAGCGCTTGTCACGGGGCTCCCTGATCGTGCCGGTCCGCGACCCCGAGAGGACGCCGGAAGGGGTCGGCAGGCCCGCCCCCCAGCCAGTGTCCTACACCTTTCTGAGGGGGCCACTCACGCAGCGGAAGCCACCCGCGATCCCGCACATCGGGGTCCACAGGCTCTGCCCGCGGGAGGTCGGGACTGCTAGCCTCAGCGATGCGTCGGGCAGCTCCCCCCGTGGCTGCCCGACGCCCAGCCTCAGCTCAGGCGCTCGGCCGCACGGCTCCCGCGTAGCCCCGCCACCACATGTCCGACACCTTGACGACGTCGCCCGTCTGGGGTGCCTGCACCACCTTGCCGTCGCCCATGTAGAGGGCCACGTGGTGGATCGTCGACGGGTTGCTCGGGTTGTTCGCCCAGAAGACGAGGTCACCGGCCTGCAGATCGCTCGGGGCGACCTTGGGCAGGGCGGAGTACTGCGCCCGGCTGTTGCGCGGGATCCAGATCCCGGCCTGGCCGTAGGCGTACTGGGTCAGGCCGCTGCAGTCGAAGCCCACCGTGTCGGCGCCCTGGGCCCAGCCGCGGCTGGGACCGGCGGTGCCGCCGCCGCCCCAGGAGTAGGGCGTGCCGAGGTAGCGCAGGGCAGCAGCGATGGCGGTCTGCGAGGCGGAGGCCGAACCCGAACCCGCGGGGGGCTCGTCGGCCTCGGCGACCGGCGGGGCTATCGGCGGGGCGGCGGGCTTCGGGACCGGCGGAGTCGCCCGGGCGATGCGGTCGGCGGCCTCCCGGGCGCCGACCAGCTTGCGGAGCTCCGTCTTGGCCGACGCAAGCTGCGCGGTCAGGACGGCCTTGCGGCTGCTCAGCGCCGCTGCCTGCTGGCGGGCCTCGGTTTCGGCCGCCTGCGCGTAGGACAGCTCCTCGGCGGCCTGCCGCTTCAGTTCATCGGCCTCGACCAGGCTGGTCTTCGCCACGGCGTCGGCCCGCTGGGCCCGCTCCTGCAGGACGGTGACCTTGTCCAGGACGTCGGACCGGTGGCTGCCGGCAGCCTCCAGGAGGGCGGCCCGCTCGATGAGCTGGGCGGGGTCGCCGGCGGTGATCAGCGCGGCGGCGCCGGCGTAGGTGCTGCCGTCCATGTAGCTGCTACGGGCGAACGCCACGACGTCGTCACGGGCGACGCCCAGATCGGCGGTGGCCCTGGCGGCAGCGGCGGCCGCCGCCTCCGACTTGGCCTGAGCCGCCTCGAAGGCGGCCTGCGTGGCCTGGTAGCCGTCGAGCGCGATGGCCGAGGCCGCCTGCGCGTCCTGGACGGCGCCCTGAGCGCCGGAGATCTGACTGGAGAGCTGGCTGATGCGATTGGACGCCGCGTCGGCCGCGGCCCGCGCGTCCTGGATCTGGCTGTCACTGGGGCGCTTCGGCGCCGCCGTGGCGATCGAAGGCGTGAGCCCGAGGACGACGGCAGCGGCGATCGCCGTGGCGACGACCCGCCACACCGCCTGCGCGTTGCTGCCCTGCGTCGTAGTGCTCCGCGTACCGCTGTCCACGTTCCGACCTCTTCGCCTCGACAGGCGGCGCCCGGCAGGGCGTCGCTGAGGAGGTGAACGGCCGCTTCATGGATGGGATTGAGCGGGCCTCACCCCTTGGGGGGAGGCGACACGAGCGGATGAAGGTCCCCTGGAGGGACCCCGTCCTCCCACCCCTCGGACGCTCGGGGCGGCCCCGGCAGGGGCCGTCCACCGTCGCACGCTCAGGGCGGGAGGCGGGACGGGACCTCAGTTGACCTGGCGCTCCGAGTCGGTCCAGAAGCTCTCGCGCAGCTTGAACTTCTGAATCTTGCCGGTGGCAGTGCGGGCGAGCCCGTCGCGGAACTCCACGCGCTTGGGGAGCTTGTAGCCCGCCAGGCGCGCGCGGCAATGGGCGATGATGTCGGCCTCGGTGGCCTGCTCCCCCTCGGTCAGGACGACGAGCGCGGTGACCATCTCCCCCCACTTGTCGTCGGGAACGCCGATGACCGCCACCTCAGCGACCGCCGGGTGGCTGAAGACGGCGTCCTCCACCTCGATCGACGACACGTTCTCGCCGCCGGTGATGATCACGTCCTTCTTGCGGTCGGAGATCGTGACGTAGCCGCCGTCGTCGATGTTGCCGCCGTCCCCGGTGTGGAACCAACCACCCTCGAGCGCCTCGGCCGACGCGTCCGGGTTCTCCCAGTAGCCGGCCAGCACCGTGTTTCCCTGCGCCAGCACCTCTCCGGACTCGCTCACCGTCATGCGCGTGCCCAGAGCGGGCACCCCGGCGCGGGACAGCCGCTTCGCCCGCTCCTCCGGGTCAAGGTCGTCGTACTCGGCGCGGGGCCGGTTGATCGTGAGCAGCGGGGCGGTCTCGGTGAGCCCGTAGATCTGGTTGAACTCCCAGCCGAGCTCGGCCTCGACCCGCGCGATCGTCTTCGACGGCGGCGGGGCGCCGGCGACGATGATCCGCACGCGGTCCCGGCCGGGGATCTCGCCGTCCCAGTCGGCGGCCGCCTCCAGGACGGCGTTCCAGACGGCGGGAGCGCCGGCCATCACCGTGACGCCGTGCTGCTCCACGCGGCGCAGGATCTCCGCGCCGTCCACCTTGCGCAGCACCACCTGGCGCGCCCCGAGCCCGGCCATCGTGTACGGCAGGCCCCAGCCGTTGCAGTGGAACATCGGCAACGTGTGCAGGTACACGTCGCGGTCGCTGACCTGCATGTGCATGCCGAAGGTGACGGCGTTGACCCACAGATTGCGGTGCGTCATCTGCACGCCCTTGGGGCGGGCGGTCGTGCCGCTGGTGTAGTTGATCGTCGCGGTGGCGCCCTCGTCCGGCTCCGACCACGGGCGCGGCTCGACGTCGTAGCGGAGCAGCTGCTCGTACTCCTGCCCGGTGCCGAACCGGTGCTCGGCCTCGACACCCTTCAAGGAGGTCTCCAGGTCGGGATCGACGAAGAGGACCCGCGCACCCGAGTGGCCCACGATGTAGCTCACCTCGTCGGGCGAGAGCCGGAAGTTGACCGGCACCACGACGCGGCCCGACGACGGCACGGCCAGCAGCATCTCCAGCAGGCGCGCGGAGTTGTGGCTGACCACGGCGATCCGCTCGCCCTCCGCGATGCCCAGCTCGTCGAGCGCCGCCTGCATGGCGCGGCCACGGCGGGCGACCTCGCGGTAACTCACCTCGCCGAGGGACGGCGCCGGCTGGACCGGTTCGTCGACGATGCCCAGCCGGTCGCCGTAGACGAGCTCGGCCCGGTCGAGGAAGTCACGGGTGGTCAAGGGCACGCGCATGCCGTCTCCCGGGGGTGGGGCCGGCGAACCGGCCGCTCGTCTGGATGTGACCCTGTGGTCCCCGCCACGCTATCCGCCAGGAACGACACAGACGAACCCTGACCGTGCGGTCAGTCGGGCGGGCCCACCAGCCGGGGCAGCGCCGTTCCGATCGGCTCGCGGACGACGAGGCCGGCCATGTCGTCGCACGGCGTCGGCTCGGCGTTGACGGCGACCGGCCGGGCACCGGAGCGGACGGCGAGATCGGCCAGCCCGGCGGCCGGCCACACCTGAAGGGACGTGCCGACCGCGAGGAGGACCTCGCAGTCCGAGGCGGCCGCGGCTGCCGCCTCGACGACGCACTCGTCCAGCACCTCACCGAGCTGGATCGTCGCCGACCTCAGGATTCCGCCGCACACCTGGCAGGCCGGATCGGTTGCAGGACCCCTGCGCCCCGCCGCGGATCCGGCCCTGCCGCTGCCGCCCGACCAGCGCGGCCTGGCGGGCATCGGGCTGGTGATCGGCCGCCTGGAGCTCCCGGCGCATGAGCCACGAGCGACGGCGGATCCCGGGATCGGCCAGGGAGCAGGAGAGGGTCACCAGCGTCTCGGCCTGCGGATCGCGAGTCCACGCGCCGTTCGGGCCCCGGTGATCGGGGATGCCGCTGTCGGTCGAGATGGCCGCGCCGGTCAGGACGCAGGTCCGCCGAGCGGAGGTGAGCCAGACGGGCAGCGGCTCGGGAACGGCGCCGGTCACGCGTCGACGGCAGGGGCGGGGAGGAACGATCCCCCCGGCCGCAGCCGTCGCCGGGCGGCGGCGACGCCGAGCCGGGTCAGCGCCGCTCCCAGGACGACGGCGGCTGCGTAGCCGGCGCCGACCAGCGTGTCGATGACGTAGTGCTCCCCCGACCAGACCAGGACCAGCGGCATGAGCACGGCATAGGCGACCAGCCCGACCCGCATCCAGGTCCGGGCGGCGATCGGGACGAGAACGAGGCACACGAGGACGGCGAAGGCGGTGTGCAGTGAGGGCACCGCCGCGACCTGGTTGACCTGCCCCTGGCTCTCGGCGAGGAGGGCACCCGCCCGGGGCAGCCCCAGCACCGCCCATCCCGAGCCGCTGAGCCGCTCGACGGGCTCGATGGCACCGTCGCGGGCTGCCAGCCACGGCGGTGCGGCCGGATAGAGCACGTAGGTCATCAGGCCGGCGGCCGACAGTGCGAGCACGAGGCGCGCATACCGGGCCCAGCGCGCCCGGTCGCGGACCCAGAGGATCGCCAGCACCAGTGGCGTCACGACGAAGTGGCTGCCGTAGACCAGCGCGGCCACGCCCTCCCACCAGGCGGCGTCCCAGGAGTGCTGCAGGACCACGGTGGGCAGCGAACCTCCGCCGAGCCACCGGTCGACGGCTGCCGGCCCGGTGACGTGCACCGCCGCCCCCAGCCCGTCGGCGAAGCCCCGACTGGCGTCGTAGGCGAGGAGCAGGGCCGCCAGCGGAAGCCAGTCGGCCAGCAGGCGCGCCACCCGGCGCGGGCCGTCGGCGGCGGCGTGCACGGCCAGCCCGCCGAGGACCCAGCCGAGGAGGACGACGCGGTCGGTCGGCAGACCGTTGCGCAGGCAGGTGAGGACGAAGCACAGCACCAGGCCGGTCCAGAGCACCCGCCGCGCGAGGGGGCCGCGCACCCCGCCGAGCCTGGCGGCCGGC
>JAOPWJ010000175.1 GCA_025965715.1 Blastococcus sp.
GAGGGGCAGATCGACAAGGAAGCCCGCGTCATCGAGGTGATCGAGAGCTACCGGCGCAACGGCCACCTCATGGCCGACACCGACCCGCTGGAGTTCAAGGTCCGCACCCACCCCGACCTCGACATCCTCGAGCACGGGCTGACGCTGTGGGACCTCGACCGCAAGTTTCCCGTCGGCGGGTTCGCCGGCGAGCGCCTGATGGCGCTCCGGGACATCCTCGGCGTGCTGCGCAACTCCTACTGCCGCACCGTCGGCGTGGAGTACATGCACATCACCGACCCGGAGGAGCGCGAGTGGCTCCAGCAGCGGGTCGAGGTCAAGCACGAGCAGCCCGACCGTGAGAAGCAGAAGCACGTCCTGGGCCGGCTCAACGCCGCGGAGGCGTTCGAGACGTTCCTGCAGACCAAGTACGTCGGCCAGAAGCGGTTCAGCCTCGAGGGCGGGGAGTCGCTGATCCCGGTGCTGGACGAGGTGCTCCTCGCCGGCACCGACCACGGCCTGGACGAGGTCGCCATCGGCATGCCGCACCGCGGCCGGCTCAACGTGCTCGCCAACGTGCTCGGCAAGAGCTACGCGAAGATCTTCGGCGAGTTCGAGGGCAACATCGACCCGGGCACCGTCCAGGGCTCCGGCGACGTGAAGTACCACCTCGGCGCCACCGGCACCTTCCGCAACCCGTTCCGCCCCGACGCCGAGATCGCCGTCTCCCTGGCGAGCAACCCGAGCCACCTCGAGACGGTCAACCCGGTGCTCGAGGGCATCGTGCGGGCCAAGCAGGACATGATCGACAAGGGCGAACAGGGCTTCACCGTGCTGCCGGTCCTGCTGCACGGCGACTCCGCGTTCGCCGGGCAGGGCGTCGTCCAGGAGACGCTCAACCTCTCGCAGCTGCGCGGCTACCGCACCGGCGGGACGGTGCACGTCGTGGTCAACAACCAGGTCGGCTTCACCACGAGCCCGGCGTCGGCCCGCTCGAGCCTGTACTCGACCGACGTCGCCCGGATGATCGGCGCACCGGTCTTCCACGTGAACGGCGACGACCCCGAGGCCTGCGTCCGCGTGGCGCGGCTGGCGGTCGACTACCGGCAGACGTTCAAGAAGGACGTCGTCATCGACCTCGTCTGCTACCGGCGCCGGGGGCACAACGAAGGCGACGACCCGTCAATGACCCAGCCGCTGATGTACGACATCATCGACCGCAAGCGCTCGGTCCGGAAGCTGTACACCGAGGCGCTGGTCGGCCGGGGCGACATCACACTGGCCGACGCCGAGGAGGCGCTGAAGGACTACCGCGGGCAGCTGGAGCGGGCCTTCGCCGAGACCCACGACGCGCAGGACTCCTCCAAGCCCGAGCCGGTCATGGACCCGCGCACACCGCAGGAGTCGACGGTCAAGACGGCGATCACGCCCGAGGTCCTCAAGACCATCGGTGACGCGCACGTCTCCTTCCCGCCGAACTTCACCCCGCACCCCAAGCTCCAGAAGATGCTGGAGCGGCGCGCGGCGATGGCCAGCGAGGGCGGCATCGACTGGTCCATGGGTGAGCTGCTGGCCTTCGGCTCACTGCTCATGGAGGGGGTGCCCGTCCGGCTGGCGGGCCAGGACTCGCGCCGCGGCACCTTCGTGCAGCGGCATTCGGTGCTCATCGACCGGGAGACCGCCGCGGAGTACACGCCGCTGGCCAGCCTGACCGAGGACCAGGCGAAGTTCTTCGTCTACGACTCACTGCTGTCGGAGTACGCGGCGCTGGGCTTCGAGTACGGCTACTCGGTGGCCAACCCGAAGGCGCTCGTGCTGTGGGAGGCGCAGTTCGGCGACTTCGTCGACGGCGCCCAGATGGTGATCGACGAGTTCATCGTCTCCGGCGAGGCCAAGTGGGGTCAGCGGTCCGGCGTCGTCATGCTGCTGCCGCACGGCCTCGAGGGCCAGGGGCCCGACCACTCCAGCGGCCGCATCGAGCGGTTCCTGCAGCTGTCGGCGGAGAACAACCTGACCGTCGCCAACTGCACGACGCCCGGCAACTACTTCCACCTGCTGCGCCGGCAGGCCCTCTCCGACGTGCACCGGCCGCTGGTCGTCTTCACGCCGAAGTCGCTGTTGCGCGCCAAGGCGGCGGTCAGCCCGGTCACGGACTTCACCGACGAGACGTTCCGTCCGGTCCTGCCCGACACCGGCGTCGGCGGCGAGCCGCTGGACGACGCCGCGGTGCGGCGGGTGCTGCTCTGCAGCGGCAAGATCGCCTACGACCTCATGGCGCAGCGGGAGAACGACGGCCGCGCGGACATCGCGGTCGTGCGCGTCGAGCAGCTCTACCCGCTGCCGGATGAGCAGATCCGTGCGGCGCTCGAGCGCTACCCGAACGCGAACGACGTGGTCTGGGTGCAGGAGGAGCCGGCGAACATGGGCGCCTGGCAGTTCATGGCCTGCAACCTGCCCGAGCACCTCACCGGGGGCCGCACGCTGCGCCGGGTCTCCCGCAAGGCGTCGGCCAGCCCGGCGGTCGGTTCGGCCAAGGTGCACGAGGTCGAGCAGCGCCAGCTGGTCGCCCAGGCCTTCGCGGACTGACCCGGGCACGTGTACTCCCCAGCAGCAGGCAGCCGTCGTGTACTTCACTGACCGCGGCATCGAGGAGCTGGCC
>JAOPWJ010000231.1 GCA_025965715.1 Blastococcus sp.
CAGCCCGTGCCCAGTGCGGGCAGCCCGACCAGCCGGCGGGCCCGGCCGTGTGCCGGCTGCGCCACCTCCCGGCGGGCGACGGCGGCGAGCGCCTCCCGCGCACCCTCGAGCAGCCACGCGAGGACGCTCTCGTCGTCGTCCGCCTGTTGCTGCCCAGGGACCGTGTCGACCAGCCACACCTGCCGGGCGTCGTCCCCCGGAACGCGGAGCACGCGCTCCGCACCGGCCCAGCGCAGCCCGACGCAGACCCCGTCGTCGGAGGTCTCGGTGACCAGGTCGCCCGGAAGGACGGCGCGCCAACTGGGCGAGACGCGCAGTGACCGGTCCGTGGGCACCAGCACGTCGTCGCACACCAGCCGCGTCAGGTCGGCCCCGACGACGAAGACGTGTCCAGCCACGCCCTGGTTCCTACCCCGTGAACGGGCCTGAACCGACCGGAATCCCGGTCCGAGGATCAGCCGCCGCAACCGCCGCTGGCGCCACAGGCGCAGCCGGCGCACCCGACGGGCCGCGCGGGCGCCGGCCGCGCCGCGACCACGCGCAGGTTCACCGCGCCGACCAGCAACGGAACACCGAGTCCGGCGACCCCCAGGGCGGTGACCACGGTGGCGACCTCCTGAGCCCGCGCCCAGCTCTGCGCCAGCCCGGTGCCGACGAGCAGTCCGGTGACGAGCAGGGACCAGGCCAGCAGCGACCAGGCCAGCAGGGCCAGCCCTCCGCGCCGCGCCCCGGCGCCCCGGGCGAACAGCGCCGCGGTGGCGAGGAACAGCACCGCCGGGACACCGACGAGCAGGACCCGGGCGGCCAGGGTCTGCGACGCGACGGCGACCGCGACGGCCGCGAGCCCGCCGACGAGCGCGGTCGACCCGAGCGTGCGAGCCCGGCCGGAGAGTTCACCGGCCAGGGAGCCGGCGGTGTGGAACAGGGCGGCGCCGCGGACGGCGAAGAAGACGCCCAGCGCGCCGACCACGAGCCGCGCACCGGCGGCGTCCCAGAGGATCGCCGTGACCGCCACCGCGATCAGCGCGAACCCCAGACCCAACCACTGCGGCCAGGTCCGCCGGGCCGCCTCCGGGCTTGCCGCGCTGAGGGTGCCTGCACCGAGGATGCCGGTTCCGCCGTTGACCACGGGTCCAGTGTCCCTCAACCCGGGTCCCGTTCCCCAGGCACCGCCGCCGTGCCCTGTGCCACGCTGTACCGCTGGTCGTCCGCATCGAAGGAGCCGCACGTGAAGGCACAGGGAACCGCCCGGAGGGCCATGGGCAAGGCCGGCCGGGCCGGCGACAGCGACGGCCTGGAGCACCTGGCCCGCATCGGCCTCATCGCCTTCGGCGCGGTGCACCTGCTGATCGGCTGGCTGGCGCTCCAGCTCGCCTGGGGCGGTGGCGGGAAGTCGGCCGACCAGTCCGGCGCCATGCAGACCCTGACGGAGTCGCCGGTCGGCAAGCCCCTGCTGTGGGTGGTCGCGGTCGGGATGATCGCGCTCGCCGTCTGGCAGGCCGCCGAGGTGCTGCGCTGGCGCAGCGGGTGGTCGAGCTCGGGCAAGACCCGCACCAAAGCTCTGCGGAAGTCGGGCAACGCCCTGGTCAAGGCCGCGATCTACATCGCGCTGGCGGTCCTCGCGATCCGGTTCGCGACCGGCAGTGGCCAGTCCAGCTCGCAGCAGCAGCAGGAGACGACGGCGGGCATCTTCGGCTGGCCGGGGGGACAGTTCCTCGTGGGCGCCGCCGGGCTGGTGCTCATCGGCGCGGGGGTCTGGCACATCCGCAAGGGTCTGACCAAGAGCTTTCTCAAGCAGATCGACACGAGCGACTGCACCGCCGGCGCGAAGTCCCTGGTCACGCGGCTCGGCCAGATCGGCTTCCCGGGCAAGGGCGTGGCGCTGGCGCTGGTCGGCGGGCTCCTCGCATACGCCGCCCTCACGTTCGACCCGTCCAAGGCCCAGGGTCTCGACGGCGCACTGAAGACGATATTGCAGCTCCCCTACGGCCGGATCCTGCTGACCCTCGTGGCCGTCGGCATCGCCGCGTTCGGCGCCTTCTGCCTGGTCCGGGCGCGTTACCCCGAGCGCACCTGAGGGAGCTCGGCTCGCCCGCGCCTCCGCCGTCGCGGACGATCCAGGGATGCCCTCGTCCCGCTCGCTGCTCGACCGGGTGCGGAGCGCCCTCGGGCGGGTTCGTGAGGTCACCGACCATCCGGTCCTCACCCAGGTCGCCCGCGTCGGACTCGTCGCCTATGGGGCGATGCACCTGCTCATCGGGTACCTCTCGATCAGGCTCGCGTGGGGCCTCGGCAGCGCGGACGCCGATCAGACGGGGGCGTTGCGCATCGTCGCGCAGTCACCGGGCGGCTCGCCGCTGCTCTGGCTGATCGGCCTGGGCCTGCTCTCCCTCGCCCTCTGGCAGGCCGGGGAGGTGCTGCGGTGGTTCCCCGGGCTGTTCTCCCGCGCACACCGGACCCGCGCCGTCCTCGTCTGCGTCAAGTGCCTTGCCAAGGCCCTGGTGTACGCCGCCCTCGGCGCAACGGCGCTGCTCTTCGCCTCGGGCGCCGGCTACGAGGCCGACGAGCGGCTGCGCGAGGTCACCGACGACACCCTCGGCATCCCCTGGGGCGGCGTGCTGGTCGGCGCAGTCGCGGTGGGCGTCCTGGCCGTCGGGCTCTACAGCGTGGCCCGCGGCTGCACCGGGGGGTTCATGAAGGACATCGACCTGCCCGCCGCACCGGACCGGTGGGAGCCGCTGATCGAGGTCCTGGGACGCGTCGGCTACGCCGCCAAGGGCATCGCGTTCGGCCTGGTGGGAGTGCTGCTCTGGCGGGCCGCGACGTCCTCGGACGTCTCCACCGCCACCGGCCTGCACGGCGCCCTCACCGCGATCGGCGACGTGAGCGCCGGCCCCTGGCTGCTCACCGCCGTAGCCGTCGGGTTCGCGGCGTTCGGCGTCTACGCCCTGGCCCGCGCCCGCTATCCCGACCGCGACCCGTCGTCCTGAGCCGGCTCACGCGCGCGGGCCGCCGGCGACGTAGATCACCTGACCCGAGATGAATCCGGCCCCCTCGCTCACCAGGAACGAGACGGTGTGCGCGATGTCCTCGGGCCGGCCGGCCCGGGCGACCGGAATGGCGGCGGCGCGGGCCTCGAGGTAGGGCTCCCACTCCTGCCCGAGCCGGGCCGCGGTCGCCTTCGTCATGTCGGTGACGATGAAGCCCGGCGCGATCGCGTTCGCGGTCACGCCGTACCGGCCGAGCTCGATGGCCAGCGTCTTGGTGAAGCCCTGGAGCCCGGCCTTCGCGGTGGCGTAGTTGGCCTGCCCACGGTTGCCCAGCGCCGACGTGCTCGACAGGTTGACCACGCGGCCCCACCGCGCCTCGACCATGTGCTGCTGCACCGCACGGGTCATCAGGAAGGAGCCGCGCAGATGGACGTGCATCACCAGGTCCCAGTCGGCGTCGCTCATCTTGAACAGCAGGTGGTCGCGGGTGACCCCGGCGTTGTTCACCAGCACGGTGGGCGGGTGGAGCTCGGCGGCGATCCGGGCGACCGCGGCCCCCACCTGCTCGGCGTCACCGACGTCGGCACCGACCGCGATCGCCCGGCCTCCGGCGGCCTCGATCGCCTCGACGGTGCCGCGGGCGTCGTCCTCGCTCAGGTCCAGGACCGCCACGGCGAACCCGTCGGCGGCCAGCCGCCGGGCGGTCGCCGCACCGATCCCGCGGGCCGCGCCGGTGACGACCGCCACCCGTGCGGTCACGAGCCGACCCGCTCGAACAGCGCGGCCAGGCCCTGCCCCCCGCCGATGCACATCGTCTCCAGGCCGTAGCGGGCACCTCGTCGGTCCATCTCGCGCAACAGGGTGGCGAGGATCCGCCCGCCGGTCGCACCCACCGGATGTCCCAGGGAGATACCCGAGCCGTTGACGTTGGTGCGCTCCCAGTCCGCGTCGGTGAAGCCCCACTCGCGGGCCACGGCCAGCACCTGACTCGCGAAGGCCTCGTTGAGCTCGATCAGATCGACGTCGGCCAGCTTCACGCCGGCCAGCGCGAGCGCCTTGGCCGTCGCCGGCACCGGGCCGATCCCCATGGTCCGAGGGGGCACGCCGCCGACACCGAAGGACACCAGCCGCGCCAGGGGGCGCAGCCCGAGCTCGTCGGCCTTCTCGGGCGAGGTCACCACGCAGATCGCCGCGCCGTCGTTCTGGCCGCTGGCGTTGCCGGCCGTGACCGTGGCCTCCGGGTCGTCCTTGCCCATGATCGGCCGGAGCTTGGCCAGGATCTCCACGCTCGAGTCGGGCCGGATGTGCTCGTCGCGGTCGACGACCGTCTCGTTCTTCCGGGACGGCACGGTCACGGGCACGATCTCGTCGGCGAACCGGCCGGCGTCCGTGGCCGCGGCGGCGCGCTGGTGGCTGCGGACGGAGTACTGGTCCTGCTCCTCGCGGGAGATGCGGTACTCGCGGCGGAGGTTCTCCGCCGTCTCCAGCATCCCGCCGGGCACGGGGTGGTTCTTGCCACCAGCGGTGACCCGCCCCCGGGCCAGCCCGTCCTGCAGCAGCACCCCGGGGCCGGCCTTGACGCCCCACCGCATGGCGGTCGAGTAGAAGGGGGCGTTGCTCATCGACTCGGCGCCTCCCGCGAGGACGACGTCCGAGGCGCCCGACTGCACCTGCAGGGCGGCGTAGATGACCGCCTGCAGCCCGGAGCCGCAGCGCCGGTCGATCTGCAGACCGGAGGCGGTCACCGGTAGACCGGCGTCCAGCGCGGCGACCCGGCCGATCGCCGGGGCGTCCATCGTGGGGTAGCAGTGGCCGAGGAGGACGTCGTCGACCGACTCGGGCGGCAGCCCGGTGCGCTCCATCAGCGCACGGATCACCGTGGCGGCCAGATCATGCGCGGGCACGTCCCGCAGTGATCCACCGAAGCCGCCGACCGGCGTCCGCAGCGGCTCGCAGATGACCGCATCCCGCACGGTGCTCCTCCAGAGGGTCGGCGGCAGCGCCCGCACGGGTCCGTGCGGAACGCGCCGTCGAGTCTGCACCGATGTCGCAAGGGACGCGCCAGGGGCCTACCGGCCGGTGGTCTCCAGCCGGCCGGTGGTTTCCAGCCGGCCAGTGCGGTCGAGCGGGTCAGGCGGCGCCGGCGTCCAACTCGACCTGGGAGGCGCCCAGCAACGACCAGAGGCCGGTAATCTGGAGCGGCCGGATGACCGCGCGGGAGGCCGCGACGACCTGCATGCCGATGCCCTGCGCGGCGGCCTGGCGGTGTGCCGCGGCCAGGACGCAGAGCCCGGCGGAGTCGAGGAAGGTCACGCCGACCAGGTCGACGACGAACTGCTCCACGTCGCCGGCCAGAACGGCTTCGAGGCGGTCACGGAGAACCGGCGCGGAGGTCGAGTCGATCTCGCCGGCGGCGGAGATACGGACGACGGATTCGGACGCGGTGACGTCGATGGTCACCAGGTCACTGGTGGGCGAGTCAACAGACAGAGCGGTCACGGGATGCCTCTCAGCGAAAAACCGGACCAGTGGAAAGACCCGGGCACGGTAGGCATGACACAAAGAACCGGCCACTGGCGAACGGCTGGCTGTTGAACCGCTGCCCTCGACCGTAAGGACCGAAGGCCCTGCCCGCAAGGGCTAGTTCGCCTCTCACGCCCCAGTGGCCTCCTCCGTTGCCCCTTCCCGGCGTGTCCCGGGGGCTCGCAGGGGCGGACAGGTGACAGAAGCGTCTGCCGAAGATGGCGGATACTGACGGCATGGTCACCAGTGCGGGATCCACGCCGGAGGAACGGTCCGGCGCAGGGGGCTCCCACGGGCTCCTCGTCGGCGGCGCCGTGCTCACCGCCTCGGGAGTCCTCGCCCTGCTCTTCCTCGACGCCATCCTCGCCGCCTTCCTGCTGATCATGGGCGTCACGCTGCTGGGCATCGGCCTTCTGGCGCGCGACTGGGACCGGCACTCCACGTTCGAGGACCGCGAGCTGGTGCGGGCGCGCAAGCGCAAGGAGAAGTGGGAGCAGGGCAGCGCCGCCCGCGAGCGCGACCGCGCGCGATGGGCGGCCCACCAGGCCCGGCAGGCCGGAAAGGCCGACCGGTAGAACCGGTCGACCGTCGAAACAGGTCGGCACCGGCGGGGCGCCTACCCCTCCACCGCGTCCTCGGCCGCCAGCTCCGCGGCGCGGTCGGGGAAGGCGAACGCTTCCGCCAGCGCCTGCCGAAGTGGCCAGGCGCCGGCCCGCCATGCCAGGGCGCGCCCGAGCGCGGCCGGGGTGCCGTCCACGTGGTCGACCCCGGCCGCCGGCCACCAGGCCACCGGCCGCCCGTCCACGGTGAGCCGATCGGAGACGGCGAGCTCGCCGCTGAGCTCCGACACCCCGAGGCGGGCGGCGGCCACGTCGGCCCCCGGCACCTCCGACCACGGTGTCCGGCGCCCGGGCCGGCTGATCACCGAGCCGCGGACCAGCTCACTGGCCAGCGGCAGATCGAGCAGGTCCGCGACCGGTCCCGGCGACCCGCCGGCGGGGACCACCGGACCGTCGACCAGTGGCTGTAGGTAGGGCACGTCGAGGACGACGGCGTGGGCGGCGACCCGGTCCGGAGCCACGCGCACGCGCCGCGGCGGGTCGACGTCGACCCCGTCCAGGGCCGACGCCAGCCGCGCGTACACGGTCCGCAGCACGTCCGCCCGGATCCGCAGGGCCGGATCCCCCAGCCGCTGCAGCAGGTCGATCGCGCCGTCGACGTCGGCCAGCACGTCGGCGACGGTGGCCGGCGGGCGCAGTCGCTCCAGCACCCCGGCGGGCCCCGACGCGGGTTCGTACAGTCCCTGCAACTCCGTGCTGTCCGGATGCCGGAGGCGATCGGGACGCGCGCCGTCCAGCACCGGGTGGGTGCTGAGCCACCAGCGCAGATATCCCGGGGCGGTTCCGGCGCCCAGGGGCACGTCGGACCACGCCTCCTCCGGCGCCGCGGTCAGCAGGGCGAGCGCCCGCGGCCAGTCGTGGACCAGCTCCAGGTCCCGGACTGCGGTCAGCGGGGGCCATTCGGGCGGTGGGGCACCGGCCGGCAGTCGGTCGAGCGCCGCGTCGGCCCACTCCTCCACGGCGTCCACGTCGAGCTCGTCCGGATCCTCCCCGCGCACGAGGGCGAAGGTGTCCAGCACGCCGACGGCCCGCAGCGCGTCCCGGTCCGCGCCGGCAGCGAACTCCTCGTCGAGGGTGCCCAGCGAGCCGGGCGTCAGGACCGCGGCCAGCGCGGATCCGGGCAGCAGGAGTTCCCCCGCGGGCGCCCAGCCGCCATCGGCGTCCGGCAGCGCCAGCTCCGCCAGCCACGGCAGCTCCCCGACCGCCGTCCCCGCCGCCGCGACCAGCGCCAGGACAGCGTCGGCGACCGCCTCCGGATCGGGCCCGTCGAGGACGTCCTCCACCGCGTCCATCGAACCCTCGACCGCAGTCCGGACCGCGGGATCGCCCAGCACGGCCGCAGCGGTCGCGGGCTGCGCGCCCAGCCGCTCGAGCAGGCGTCGGGCGGTCGGGTGCGCGACCGCCTCCGGCTCGGCCAGCCGCAGCCCCAGCGGG
>JAOPWJ010000242.1 GCA_025965715.1 Blastococcus sp.
CGGCCCGATGGTGAAGACGGCGCTGCAGGCGGCCGAGGCGGCGGCCGAGGAGGGCCGTTCGCTCGAGGTGATCGACCTCCGCACGGTCTCCCCGCTCGACCTCGACCCGGTGTTCGACAGCGTCCGCCGTACCGGCCGCTGCGTCGTCGTTCACGAGGCCGCCGTCACCCTCGGGATCGGGGCGGAGATCGCCGCCCGGGTCAGCGAGACCTGTTTCCACTCGCTCGAGGCACCGGTGCTGCGCGTCGGCGGCTACGACACCCCGTACCCGCCGTCGAAGCTGGAAGAGGAGTACCTGCCCGACCTGGACCGGGTGCTCGACGCCGTCGACCGCTCGATGGAGTTCTGATCCCCATGACGTCCGCGAGCGAGACACTGCGCCAGTTCAAGCTTCCCGACGTCGGTGAAGGCCTCACCGAGGGCGAAATCCTGCAGTGGCTGGTGGCCGTCGGCGACACGGTCACGGTGAACCAGCCGCTGTGCGAGGTCGAGACGGCGAAGGCCGCCGTGGAACTGCCCTCGCCGTACGCCGGCACGGTCGTCGAACTGCTCTTCCAGGCCGGCACGATGGTCGACGTCGGGACGCCGATCATCACGATCGACACCGGCGGGGGTGCCGTCACACCGGCGGAGCCCGCCTCCGGTGACGCCGAGCCGGCCGCCGGGCTCATCGGTGGCCCGGCGCCGGGGGGCCGCACCTCCGTGCTGGTGGGCTACGGACCCCGGACCACCGAAGCGCGCCGCCGTCCCAGGCGTACCCACGCGCCCGGGCCGGCTGCCGAGCAGGTCCCGCGTTCCACCGACCACCCGCCGCTGCTCGCCACCGCTCCGGATGCCGACACCAAGCCGGTCAGGCACGGGGGCCTGGAGGTGGGACGTCAGGCCGAGGCCCACGCGCTGCGTGCGGCGGACGCACTCCGCGGCGACGCCGCGACGGCGGAGGGTGTGACACCCGGGCGCGGTCGACCCAGGCCGCTGGCCAAGCCGCCGGTGCGCAAGTACGCCAAGGACGTCGGTGTCGACCTCGCCCGGCTCACCGGCAGCGGTGCCGGTGGGGTCATCACCCGCGCGGACGTCGAAGCCGCTGTCGCGTCGAAGGGCTCCGAGGCTCCGGCGGCTCCGGCGGCTCCGGCGGCTCCGGCGGCTCCGGCGGTCCGGGCGACCCCGGCGGCCGCGGTCGGTGGTTCGCGGGAACAGCGGATCCCGATCAGGGGGGTGCGCAAGCACACCGCCGCAGCGATGGTCGCCAGCGCCTTCACGGCGCCGCACGTCACCGAGTTCCTGACCGTCGACGTCACCCGCGTGCTGAAGCTGCGCGGCCGGCTCGCGGCGCGTCCGGAGCTGGCGGGCTTGAGGATCAGCCCGTTGGTGTTCGTCGCGAAGGCGCTGTTGCTGGCCGCTCGCCGGCATCCGATGGTGAACAGCTCCTGGGACGAGGCAGCTCAGGAGATCGTGGTCAAGGACTACGTGAACCTCGGGATCGCCGCGGCGACCCCCCGCGGGCTCGTCGTGCCGAACGTCAAGGACGCCGGCCGGCTGTCGCTGGCCGAACTGGCCGGGGCGTTGGCCCAGCTGACCGAGACCGCGCGAGCCGGTAAGACGGCCCCGGAGGACATGTCCGGCGGCACGCTCACGATCACCAACGTCGGCGTCTTCGGCATCGACACCGGAACACCGATCCTCAACCCGGGGGAGTCGGCGATCCTCGCCTTCGGGGCTATCCGGGAGAGGCCCTGGGTGCACAAGGGCCGGGTCGTGCCCCGGCAGGTCACGCAGTTGGCGCTGTCGTTCGACCACCGGATCATCGACGGCGAGCTGGGCTCGCGCTTCCTCGCGGACGTGGGAGCTGTGCTGTCCGACCCGGGTCTGGCCCTCGCGTTCTGACCCGCCGACGCTGCCCGGAAGGACGAACGAGGTGACCGACCTGGACCGGTTGCTCGACTTCGCGGCCCGCTCGCGGCTGGCCGACGGCGGCTTCGGCTATCTGGGTGCCGACGGGCGGCTGTCGACCGACCGGCCGGTGGAGGCGTTGATCGTCGCCCGGATGACGCACGTCTTCGGCCTGGCGCGGTTGCTGGGCCGGCCGGGCGCGGAGGAACTGGTCCGTCACGGCGTCGGCGCACTGGCCGACGGTCCCCTGCGCGACCGCGAATGCGGTGGCTGGCGGTCCAGCACGGACGACGACACCAAGGCGGCGTACGTGCACGCGTTCGTCGTCCTGGCGGCATCGACGGCAACCGCCGTGGGCGCCCAGGGGGGTCGAGCGCTGCTGGATGACGCGCTCGAGATCTGGCAGGACCGCTTCTGGGACGACGGCGAGGGGCTGGCGGTCGACGAGTGGGACGCCGGCTGGAACCGGCCCGCCGACTACCGCGGCGCCAACGCGAACATGCACGGGGTCGAGGCGTCGCTCGCGGCCGCTGACGCGCTCGCCGCCATGGGAACCGGCGCGGACGCCGACGCGGTCGGCCGGCTCCGGCATCAGGCGCTGCGCACCGTGGAGCGGGTCGTGCACGGGTTCGCCCGGACGGAGGACTGGCGGCTGCCCGAGCACTTCACCGCCGACTGGACGCCGCTGCCCGAGTACAACCGCGATCGGCCGGCCGACCAGTTCAAGCCCTACGGCGTCACCGTCGGGCACCAGTTCGAATGGGCGCGGCTGGCGATGCACGTGCGGGCGGTCACCGATGAGCCGCCGTCCTGGCTGCTCGACGACGCCCTCGGTCTGTTCGCCGCCGCCGCCTCCCGCGGCTGGGCCGCGGACGGGCACCCGGGATTCCCCTACACCCTGGACCGGAAGGACCGGCCCGTCGTCCGCGCCCGCCTGCACTGGGTGCTCTGCGAGGCGATCGCCGCTGCGACGGTGCTCGCGCAGGTGACGGGGGAGGCGCGGTTCCGCGAGCTGTGCCGGGCGTGGCGGGCGCACGGGGAGTCGTCGTTCGCCGACCCGGCCACGGGCAGCTGGCACCACGAGCTGACGCCCACCGGAGACGTCGGCAGCGGCACCTGGGCCGGCCAGCCGGACGCCTACCACCTCGCCCAGATGCTGCTGCTCGACGGCCGGCCGGTGCGCGGCAGCGTCGTCGCCATGCTGAGCTGAGCGGCCGGTCAGCCCTTCCCTGCCTCCGGCAGCTCCTGCGGTCGGCAGCCCCGGAGCTGGTCACCGCGAGGACCAGTCCGGGCCCGGGGCGTACCGCTCGAGCTCGACCAGGTCGGGCTCGAGCGGCATGGTGTCGCGCGTCGGCAGGGCTCCCTTCGGCTCAGCCGGCGCCTTCGCCGGAGTTCTCGCTGTCCACCTTGCTGCCGACGACGGCGAAGCCCTTGTCGAGCTGGACGTCGACCTGGCTGCCGTCGTCCCGGGTCACCTCGACCTCGTAGTAGCTCTCCTCGTCGCCGACCTCTGTTCCCGTGACCGTGCCCCCACCCGTCTCGGCGAGCGCGGCGTCGCCGGCCTGCTGCAGCGCCTCGCCCGTGATGGCCCGGTCGGGACCCTCTGCCGAGTCCGAGTTGCCACTGGCCGCCGCGACGCCGGCCCCACCGGCGACGATCGCCGCCATCCCCGCCGCGACGACGTACCTCCTGCTGATCCGCATGACGCCTCCATCGTTGGTTTCCTGCTGACCTGCCTTGACCCTGACGATGATTGCCACGGGAGCTGACGGCAGGCTGACGCGTTCAGCCGGCTGTCAGGTTCGGCGCTGATCATGATCACGGCGGGGTCGGACGGAGGGGGACACGGGTGAAGCTGCTCCTCGTGGACGACGACGCCACGCTCGCTCAGGCGCTCCGCCGTGGGCTCACGGCTGAAGGCTTCGCCGTGGAGGTCGCTGTCGACGGCACCGAGGGGCTCTGGCGGGGTCGCGAGGGCAGCTACGACCTGATCCTGCTCGACATCATGCTGCCGGGCATGCACGGCTACCGCATCTGTGCCGAGCTGCGCCGGGCCGGTGTCCGGACGCCGATCCTCATGCTCACCGCCAAGGACGGCGACCTCGACGAGGCCGAAGCCCTCGACACCGGGGCCGACGACTACCTACGGAAGCCGTTCTCCTTCCCGGTGCTGGTCGCCCGCGTGCACGCGCTCCTCCGCCGGGCGTCGCTGGGCGATCCCGCCCCGCTCCTGGTCGGCGACCTCCGCCTGGACCTGCGGGCCCGTCGCGCGCTGCGTGGGAACGAGCCGATTCCGTTGACGGCCCGTGAGTTCGAGCTGCTCACCTACCTCGTCCGCCGGGCCGGCCGCACCGTCTCCAAGCAGGAGATCCTCGCCGGGGTCTGGGACGACGCCTTCGAGGGGGATCCCAACGTGGTCGAGGTCTACGTGGCCCGGCTGCGGCGCAAGCTGGACCGGCCGGGGGGGCCGCGTCGCATCGAGACGGTGCGCGGCATGGGTTACCGGCTGACCGGCCCGTGACGGGCAGCCTCCGGTTCCGGGTCACGGCGCTCGCCGCGCTCGCCGTACTGGCCGTCCTGTCCGCGGCGGGCGCCGGTCTCACGATCACGCACCGGGCCGCCCTCCTCGACAGCCTCGACGAGAGCCTGGCCGAACGGGCCGACGCGATAGCCCAGCGGCTGCGCCTCGGGGAGCCGGTGGAGCCCCGGGACCTGCCCACCGACGACGTCGCCGTCCAGGTGGTGGCACGGGAGGGCAGCGTCCTGGCGGCGTCCCCGGGGCTGGCCGACGTGCGCCGCTGGTCGCAGACCCCGGCGACGACGACGGTGTCCGACGGGGAGATGCCCGGCGGCGGCTCGGCGCGGGTGCTGGCGGCTCGGGTGGACGCCGCGACGATCTACGTCGCCGGAAGCCTGGAGGACGTCGAGGGCGGCGTCCGTGCCCTCGTGCGGTCCCTGCTGGCGATCGTGCCGATCGCCACCGCCGTCCTCGCCGCGCTGGTCTGGTGGCTGGTCGGCCGGGTGCTGCGGCCAGTGGAGGCCATCCGCGCCGAGGTCGACCGCATCTCGGCCAGCCATCTCGACCGGCGCGTGCCCGAGCCGCCGACCACCGACGAGGTCGCCCGGCTGGCGCACACGATGAACGCGATGCTCGAACGGCTGTCGCGGTCGACCGAGCGGCAGCGCCGGTTCGTGGCCGACGCCGCCCACGAGCTGCGCAGCCCCTTGGCCCGCATTCGTGCCCAGCTGGAGGTCGACGCGGCGCATCCCGGGTCCGCCGATCTCGCGGTCACGCATGCCTCCGTGCGTGAGCAGGCACTGGCCCTGCAGCGGCTGGTCGACGACCTCTTGCTGCTCGCGCGGGGGGACGCCGGCGCGCTCGCCGTCCACTCTCGCCTGGTCGATCTCGACGACGTCGTCGAGCGGGCGGTGCGGGAGCGACGCGGACGGGGCACCCCGCCCATCGACACCCGGAGGGTGCGACCGGTCCAGGTCAGCGGCGACGAGGCGCAACTGGCCCGTGCCGTGGGCAACCTGCTCGACAACGCCGTCCGCCATGCCCGGAGCGTCGTCACCATCACGCTGGAGGAGGAGCGCGACGGCGGTGCGGTGCTCAGCGTCGGCGACGACGGACCGGGGATCCCGCCGGAGGCCCGGGAGCTGATCTTCGGGCGTTTCACCCGGCTCGACGACGCACGGTCCCCCGGGGGTGGTGCCGGGCTCGGTCTCGCGATCGCCCGGGAGATAGCCGACACGCACGGCGGGAGCCTGGTGCTGGAACCCGATGCGCCGGGGGCGCGGTTCGTGCTCAGGCTGCCGGTCGCCCGGGAGGATGACGGAGGAATCGCCTCGTCGGGGCCTGGGTAGGGGAGTGGCAGTAGTCGCCCACCCGAGCAGAGGAGCAGGCCAATGGCCAGCGTGCAGGAATCCGTCGATGTCGACGTCCCGATCCGCGTCGCCTACGACCAGTGGACCCAGTTCGAGTCCTTTCCCCAGTTCATGGGCGGGGTCGAGCGGATCACGCAGCTCGACGACACCCACACCCACTGGGTGACCTCGATCGGCGGAGTCCATCGCGAGTTCGACGCCGAGATCACCGAGCAGCACCCGGAGGAGCGCATCGCCTGGACCAGCACGACCGGCGAGGCCAAGCACGCGGGGGTGGTCACCTTCCACCGGCTCGACGACGCCAAGACCCGCGTGATGATCCAGATCGACTGGGAGCCCGAGGGCCTGGTCGAGAAGGCGGGCGCCGCCGTCGGCGTCGACGACCACCAGGTGAAGGCCGACGCCAAGCGGTTCAAGGAGTTCATCGAGAGCCGCGGCACCGAGACCGGCGCCTGGCGCGGGGACGTCGAACGCCCCCGTTGAGAGGGAACCCCGCTCCCGCCGGCTCGAGGCAGTACCTGCAGGGGACGTGACGGCGCCGCTGTCGTTGCAGGAACGGGCCGATCGTAGATGCCTTCGGTCAAAACCCAGTGCTGCCTGCGTTTCATCGGAATAGTCAGGGGTCTGCCTGCTTTAGTACGGGCACAGTCACTGAGTAGCGATGAAAGGCACTGATCATGAGCAGCGTGACGTCCAGTTGGCGGCAGCGTCGTGCGGTGGCGCGTACGCGGCGGGCGCTCGACCGGGCCCTCGCACGTACCAGCAGCCCGGCGATGCGCGACGAGCTCCTGACGATGGCGAACCGGGACTTCCTCATCCGCTGAAGCCGCCGCGCCCTTCCGGCGCCGACAACCGCGGCCTCGGTCTCCCCTCGTGGGACACCGGGGCCGCGTGCTGTCTGCCGCCTGCGACCGGACGTCGACGTCGCCGAACGGTGGTCCCAGGCTGTCATGCTGTGGCGGTGGGCACGGGAGGTTCCGCGGGGTCACCCGAGCGGGGACGCGGCCTCAGGTCCCCCGCTCCGGTGGCCGATGCGGCCCACGTGGCCATCGCCGGGTCGTCGACCGCTCCCGGACGGTCGGCCGCCGGTCGGATCCCGGCGCTGACCTCGGTGTGCCCCGGTGCCCGGCGATGACCGCCGTCCCCGGCGCCGAGGCCCGCGAGACCTCGGGCGCGACCACCGGTGGCCTCATCCGCTACGTGCGCCGGCAGGCAGGCGAGGAGGCGGTCGCCCGGGTGCTGGCACTCGCCGGCGTCCCCTACACCGCCGCCGACTTGGACGACCAGTCGCGGTGGTGGAGTTACGACACCCGACTCCGGCTGTTCGCCGCCGCCACCGAGGTCCTCGACGACCCGCGGACGATGTTCAAGGTCGGCGCGTCCGCCCTGCACAGCGGCCTGGCGCACTCCCTGGTGATCCTGGTGCGCGCCATGGGGTCACCGCGGCAGGTGTTCTCCCGGCTACCGCGCGCGGTCGCGAAGTTCAGCACGACGTCGACGATGGAGATCGTGGAGGCGGGTGCCGTCTCGGCCACCATCCGGTACCGGCTGCACGAGGGGTACGGGCACTCCCGGCTCGACTGCGAGTACGCGCAGGGACTGATCACGACCGTGCCGACCGTGTTCGGTCTGCCCGCCGCCCGGATCGTCCACGACGAGTGCGAGTCCGACGGCCACCCGGCCTGCATCTACCACCTGAGCTGGGATCGCCGGTCCCGTGTGGGGCGCCGGCGCCGGGACTACGCGGCGGTCGACCCCGAGCTCACCGCGCTCCGGGGTCAGCTGCGCATCCTCCAGACGGCCGCGACCGAACTGGTGGGCAGCGACGACCTCGACACCGTCCTGCACCGCATCGTCTCCCGCGCCGCTGAGGCCGTGCTCGCGCCGGCATACCTGCTGGCCGTGTCGGCGCCCGGGGAAGGCCCGCCGCTCGTGCACAGTGCCGGGCTGCCGGCCGAGGAGGTCGCGGCCATGGCCGTCGCGCTCCTGGCCGGCGAGGACCTGGGCCCCGGCGCCGTGGTGGTCGACGTGGCGTCGGCCCGCCGTTCGCACGGTCGCCTCGCGGCCCTCTACCGTCCCGGTGACGGTGCGATGGGCGACGAGGAGGCCATGCTGGCCGCCTACGCCGGTCACGCCGCCGCCGCCCTCGACCTGCTGATCGCGCTCGAGGACTCCCGGCTGGAGGCCGACCGCGCCAGTGCCCTGCTGTCCCTGGCGCACGAGCTCTCCGCCGCCGACGGCGCCGCGGCCGTCTGCGACGTCGTCGCCGAGGCGCTGCCGCGCATCGTCGGGTGCAGCAGCGCGGGGATCCTGCTGTGGGACTCTGCCTCCGGCCACCTCCGCACGGCCTCGTCGGTGGGTCTGGACGACGAGCTGCGCGACGTGATGCTGGGCACCTCGCTCAGCCCCGAGGACACCCCCGAGCTCGTCGAGATGCTGAGCGACCGCGAGCCGCGGGTCCTGAGCTCGACCGACGGCAGCCTGGTTCTGCAGGAGCTGCTGCGGTCACTGGGCCTCACCGACGTCGTCGCCGTCCCGCTCGTGGCCGGCCAGACCTTCCTCGGCGTGGCCACCGCCAGCTGGGAGGCCGGCCAGGCCCCCAGTCACCTGCGCGGCGACGCCCTGGCTCGTCTCCGCGGCGTCGGCGACCAGGCCTCGACCGCCCTGCAGAACGCGCGGCTGCTCGAGACCATCCGCCACCAGGCCTCGCACGACCCCCTGACCGGCCTGCCCAACCGCGTGCTCTTCCTCGACCGGCTGGAGCGCGCGCTGCTGGGCAGCGCTCGGCTCGCGCAGGTGGCGGTGCTCTACTGCGATCTCGACCGGTTCAAGGCGGTCAACGACACGCTCGGACACGCCGCGGGCGACGAGTTGTTGCGCCAGGTCGCTGCGCGGCTGAGCGCGGCCGTGCGTCCCGGCGACACAGTGGCCCGGCTCAGTGGCGACGAGTTCGTGATGATCCTGCCCGGCCTCGCGGGGCAGGCGGACGCCCAGCGCGTGGTCGACCGGGTCCTCAGCTCCTTCGAGGACCTCTTCCGGATCGACGGGCACGACGTCCCCATGGGAACGAGCGTCGGCGTGGCGATGCATACGGGGGTCGGGCGGGCGGCGGAGCAGCTGCTGCGCGAGGCCGATGCGGCCATGTACCGGCACAAGCAGGGCAGCGGACGGCGCGTCTCCGGCGCGCCCCGTCCCTGAGGGGCCGTTCCTGAGGGGCCGTCCCTGAGGGGCCCCGTCCAGAGGCTTGCCGCGAGGGGCGAGGGGGCGGGTGCTTCTCAGTCCCGCAAGCGGGCCCTGAGTCGCGCCTGGTCCTCCGGGCCGAAGCCGTGGGCCTCCAGCCAGCCCGCCGGACCGCCGAACCGCTCGCCGAGCAGCGTCAGCACGCGGTCCATCGTGTCCGCGCGGGGCGTGTGGCTGGCGATGTCCCGCTGGTCCATGTCCTCGGCGTAGGTGGGGGACGCGGCCAACTTGGCGACCAGCGCCTCGATGACGTCGGCGGTCATGGCGTAGTCCTGCACGATGTCGTCGTGGCTGACGCCGGCGACGGACAGCGCCAGCGCGACGACGACGCCGGTCCGGTCCTTGCCCGCGGCGCAGTGCACCACCGTGGCGCCGGTGCCCGGCTGCGCAAGGGCGCGCAGCGCGCCCACGACGGCGTCGGCCCGATCGGCGAGATATCCGAGGTAGGAACGGACCGCCGGCGGCTCGCCCCGGTCGTGCGGCGCCGACTGCCGGGGGAGAAGTGACTCGACCCAGCCCTCGGGCAGGTCGAGCGGCTCGTCCTCCTCGACAGCGAAGACGTCGGTGTGGTGGCCGCGCTCCGGGAGGAGCGTGAAGTGCCGGTGGGTGACTTCGGGGACGTCGCGCAGCGGGCTGCGGCCCTCGAGCAGGATCTCGGCCGTCGTCCGCAGGTCGATCACCTCGCGCAGGCCGATCTCCTGCACCAGCCGCCGGACGTCGCGCTCGCTGAGCGTCTGCAGGTTGTCGCTGCGCAGCACCCGGCCGGCCGCCGTGCACCCGCCGTCGGTCGTGGTCAGCCCACCGAGGTCGCGGGTGTTCGTCGTGCCGTCGAGCCGCACCCAGCGGCCGGTGTGCGTGGAAGTCACCGCTCGACGGTACGTGCCGGATCCTCGCTGCACGGCGCTACCTCGCGTCCGCGGACCCGGCGCCCCATCCGGGCCGCCATCGGGCACGCCGTTCCGGCGGCGTGGGCGTCGACGGCTGGCGCGGCGAGGCGGAGTACCGACGGCTGTGATCCCGCGTGCCGGCGGCGCTGACCGGCTGGGGGCGCCGGCCGGCGCCGCCCGCCTCAGCCGTCGAGCAGGGCGGCGCAGACGTCGATGAGGCCGGCGCGCAGGCATGCGGCGCGCGCCGACAGCTGCCGTTGCCGGGCGACGTACTCGGCCTTGCCGGCCGGTGTCTCCACGGCCACGGCCGGCCGGCCGTAGGACGACAGGTCGTAGGGCGCCGCCTGCATGTCCAGCAGCCGCACGTCGCGCGCCAGCTCGAAGCAGTCCAGGGCCAGCTCGCCAGGAACCGCCGGTCCCAGCTTCAGCGCCCACTTGTGGCAGTCCATCGACGCGTGCAAGCAGCCCGGCTGCTCGAGGTCGGGTTGGGTCGCCCGTGTCGGCTGTTCGCGGTTGAGCGGCGCCGCAGTCGGGGTGAAGAAACGGAAGGCGTCGAAGTGCGTGCACCGGAGGGGGTGCGCCTCGACGACCGCGTCCGTGCCCGCCTGCCCGAGCCGCAGTGGGAGTTCGTGCCGGTGCCGGTCCTGACGGTAGACCATTGCCCACTCGTGCAGGCCGAAGCAGCCGGTGAACGCCGGCCGGGACGCCGTGGCGCTGAGCAGCCGGTGCACGAAGCTGACGGTTTCCTCACGGTCGGCCAGGAACGCGTCGGGATCGAGCCGGACGCGGCCGTCGGCGTCGCTGGAGTACCACCGCCACCGGGCGTGTGGCGGGGGGCCGTCGTCGCCGGGCTCCAGGACCACCCCCGGCCCTGGGTGCCACCGCCGGAGGAGTGCGGGTCGGGTGTTGTAGTACTCGAAGAGGAAGTCCTCGATCGCGTGTCGCTCCCCCCGCGCGCGCCGTGCTCGATGCCCGGCCGTCAGCCCGTCCGCGCGCTCCGAGTGCTCCGCCGCCAGCCTGGTCCAGACGCCGTGCGCCAGCCGGAGCGGGGACGACGCAGCGCGCACCCAGCCAGCCTAGATGGGTTCCGGGGCACTCTCGAACGGCGTCGGCCAGAGGTAGCCCCCGCCAGGCCAACGGGGGATCGGGAAGGGCATGTGCCCGGGGGCCGTGACCTGAGTCCGGCCAGCACCTTCGCGGCTCAGGTCGTCGTCGCCCGGCCGTTGACACGCTACGCTGCCACCCCTACAGTGACGGCCGTCACGGCACTTGGATACATGATCAAGTCGTTCACCTGCTTCATCCGGAACCGAGTTCCGGTCGTGCGCGCGCGCCCTCCGTCGGCCGTTGCGCGCACCTCAGCACTCCAGGCACGACCACACGTCCTGTCGACGGGGTGGCGATAAACGAAGAATTAGAGGTCTGCGATGACAGCGTTCCCCGGATGGCGCACGACGGCGATTGCGCTCGCGAGTGCGGCGGCGCTCGCCTTGACCGCATGCGGTACCTCGGGTGGTTCCGATGGTGGCGGCAGCGACGAGAGCGCCGGTCCCTACACCGACATCAAGCTCGCGCGCACCTCCTCCCTCGACTCCGGCGAGATCAACGATGTCGTCGGTCCCCTCGAGAGGGGGTCGACGTACGACCTCAAGATGTCGGAGTCCGACATCGAGGACTTCCAGTCACCCTCGACCGCCCTGCAGGTCGTGCTCTCTGGTGAGTCCCAGATCTACACCGGGTCGGCGATCAGCATCCTGCAGGCAGTCCAGCAGGGCCTGCCGGTGAAGATCTTCTGCCCGCAGTCCGCCGGCTACGACACCCGGATCGTCGCCACGGGGGACATCGCGACCCTGGAGGATCTCGGGAAGCAGCTCGACGTGCCGATCGCGATCGAAGGGCCCGGTGGGCCGGTCAACATGCTGATGGACCTCGTGCTCGAAGCCAAGGGTATGGACTACCGGTCGAGCGACTTCACCAAGCCCACGATCCTCGAAGACAACCCCGCTCGGCTCTCGGCCTTGTTGAGCGGTGACGTCCGGGTCACTGTTCTCAACGCCTACCAGATTCCGACGGTGGAGCAGGAGTTGGGCAAGGACAACGTCCACGTCCTCAGCAACATCATGGCCGACATGGAGGGGGGCGTCGTGAATGCCGGTTACGCCGCCTCGCAGAAGTGGCTCGACGAGAACGAGGGGGCGGCCGTCGCGTTCTGCGCCAGCGTGCTTGACGCCAACAAGCGGCTCACCGAAGACTTCGACTACTACAAGACCATGAACGACAAGTACCTCGAGCCGGACATGGAGGAGGCCCTTCTCCGACAGAACTGGGAGGCGATCAGCAACGAGCACCTGTTCCCCTTCGGTGCTGACTCCATCACGAAGGCCGGCGTCGAGTCACTGGTCAAGGTGGCGGTCGACAATGGAGTGCTCGACTCGGACATCGCGTTCGACGATGCCGTGAACACGGACATCCTCAAGAAGGCCGAGGCTCTGGTGGAGAAGAACTCCTGACCGCGATCTGACCGGCCGGCGGCGCAGCAGCGGGGCTTCTCGCTCGTTTCGCCGCCGGCCGGCGAACCTCTGAGATTCCTGCGGCCGAGAGGCATTCTGTAGTGACAGTGTCAAGCGCCACCGGTGGCGTCGAGACCCGTGGTGCCACGGATTCCCGGCCGTACATCGATGTGCGGGACGTCGGAATGAGCTTCGCGTCCAAGAGCGACGACGTGATCATCATCGACGGCCTGTCCTTCACCGTCGCAGACGGTGAGTTCTGCTCCATCGTCGGGCCGAGTGGCTGCGGGAAGTCCACCGCCCTGCGGATCATCGACGGCCTGACCCCTCCCACGTCCGGGGAGGTGCGGGTCGGTGCGCGCACCGTCACCGGCCCCTCGTTGGACGTGGGATTCGTCTTCCAGCAGTACAACCTCCTGCCGTGGCGCACGGTGGCGGGCAACGTCGCACTGTCCCTGGAGTCCATCGGAACGCCCAAGAAGGACCGCCCGGGAAAGGCGCGGGAATGGCTCGACGTGGTCGGCCTGGGTCATGTTGCCGACTACTACCCCTCCCAGATCTCTGGAGGCATGCAGCAGCGCGTGGGGTTGGCGCGCGCCCTCGCCCTCGAGCCCAGAGTGCTGCTGATGGACGAGCCCTTCGGTGCGGTCGACGCCCAGACCCGGTTGCTCATGCAGGAGCAGTTGTTGCAGATCTGGGAGCAGCGGGCCTGCACGGTCGTGTTCGTCACCCACGACATCGAGGAGGCGCTGTACTTGTCCGACCGGGTGCTGGTGATGGCGGCGAAGCCCGGTCGAATGGTCGCGGACATCGAGGTCTCCTTCCCCCGTCCACGTGCGATGAGCGTGCGGTCGGACCCAGGCTTCGTGCGCATGAAGGACGAGATCTGGGACCTGCTCCACCCGGGGCACGGCGCATGACGGCAACCTCCACGGTGATAGCGCCGCCGTCCCGGGCCGCCGGTGCGGCGCACGCCGCCACGTTGGCGCGAGAGCGGCGCCGCAAGTGGACCTACCGAGCCGTCTTCTGGGCAGCGTTGCTGCTGGCCTGGGAGGTGGCCGCGAGGCGCGCAGGGCCGCGATTCCTCCCCACGTTGGAGTCCATCGCCGTCGACGGGATGTCCGGCTTCTTCACCAATGGTTTCGTCGTTCCGTTCCTCGACAGTTGGCTGCAGCTCTTCATCGGCTTCGCGATCGCGCTGGCGGTCACGATTCCGCTCGGCGTCCTGCTGGGCTGGTCGCGTCTGCCCAACGTCGTTCTGATGCCGTATGTCAACGGGCTGTTCGTGACCCCGACGGCGGCGCTGCTCCCGCTGGTGATCCTGTTCGCGGGCACCGACCTGACCTTCCGCGTCGTGGTCGTCATCCTCTTCGCCTTCTACTACCCCCTGGTGAACACCGCCACGGGGGTGCGGCAGACCGCGGGCGGGCTGCGGGACCTCTCCAGCACGCTGTGCATGAGCAAGCTGGCGGCGTTCCGCAAGGTGGTGGTCCCGGCCGCGACCCCCTACATCCTCGTCGGCGTACGCCTCGGTCTGGCGGCCGCGGTCCAGGGGATGGTGATCGCCGAACTCTGGGTGCTGACCGGCACGGGGGAAGTGCTCAAGAACCTGGCCCAGTTCCGACGGCTCTCGGAGTTCTTCGCCATCGTCATCCTGATCGTCGCACTGGCGCTCCTGCTCACCGGACTGCTCCGTCTCATCGAGATCAGGCTCGCGCGTCGAGGGATGGTGAGCGCGGGTGAGTCCTGACAGTCGCCCCCGGCGCAGGGCCGCACGCCCATCGCGCCGCACGGACGCGGTGGCCCGCATCGTCAGCCTGGCTGCTCTCCTCGGTGCGTGGCAGTACCTCTCGGGCCGGGACAACATCTACTTCGTCCCGCCTGTCCAGGACGCCGCCTCCTCGTTGTGGAACGAGGTCGTGAACGGCAACCTGCTGCGCCCGGCGCTGCAGACCGGCGCGCTCGCGCTGACCGGCTTTCTGCTCGCCCTGGTGATCGGCACGGTGGTCGGGGTGCTGATCGCGGTGTTCCGGCCTGTCTCTTACGTCCTGGAACCGATCATGAGCGCGTCGAACGCGACGCCGATCGCGGTCCTCATCCCGATCATCGGCATCTATCTCGGGCTCGGCTTCTCGGGGAAGGTCGCGATCGTCTTCCTGTTCTGCGTGTTCGCCGTGTCGATGAACACCACGTCGGGGATCAGGGAGATCAAGTCCGGGATCCTCGAGATGACCCGCGCCTATTGCGTGACCGGCTGGCGGCGCTACCGCGACGTCATCGTCCCCGCGGCCATGCCTGCCCTGATGGCCGGCGTCCGGATCAGCGCCGGCCGGGCGGTGCAGGGTGCCCTCACCGCTGAGCTGCTCCTCGCCGTGTCCGGACTCGGGCTCTACCTGATGAACGCGGGCAATCGCTACGACGTGCCAGACCTCGTCGCCGGCACCGTGTTCGTGTCCGCCGCCGCCTTCCTCGCGCTGCACCTGGCCGGCCGGTGGGAGGGCCACGTGCTGCGCTGGCGCACCGACCTCAAGAACTGAAGGAGAACATCGTGAGTGCGGCACGTGAGACAGTTTTCGGTGGCGACGAGCTCGCCATCCTGGAGAGATACCGCGTTCCCCGTTCGGCGAGCTGGACGTTGTCGGCGCCGGCCCTGCTCGTCGTGGACGTCGTCGAGTCCTTCGTCGGTCCGGACGTCCCGGTGGCGCAGGCGCAGCAGGAGTGCGTCACGGCGTGCGGGGAGAACGCCTGGCGATCCATCGAACGCATCGTTCCGTTGCTGGAGTGCTTCCGAGCTCGGCAGTTGCCCGTTGCGTTCTCTACGATCGGCTCCCTTCCGGCCGGCCCCGCCGGATCCGGCCGGCCCGGACGGGCCCCGACATCACTCCGTGCTGACGTCGTCGCCGGGCCCCTGGCGCCGGCTCCCGGTGAGTTCGTCTTCTCGAAGATCAAGCCCAGTGCCTTCTTCGGGACACCGCTGATGACGTGGCTGACCGCGCGGCGCGTGGACCAGGTGGTCATCGTCGGCGGGGCGACGTCCGGATGCGTACGGGCGACGGCGCTGGATGCCTATTCCTACGGCCTGGAGGTGCTCCTCCCGGAGGACGGCTGCTTCGACCGTGTCCAGACCTCGCACGTCGTGACGCTCGCCGACATCGACACGAAGTACGGGCGCGTCGTGCAGTGCTCGGACGTCATGGAGCGGTTCGAGGACCGCGCGTGAGCGCTGGCCAGCTCGGCGCGGACGGCAGCCGGGCAGCCGCGGGCATGCTCGAGGGGCTGCGACTCATCGAGCTGGCCACGGTGATCACCGGGCCGTACGCCGGGATGCTGCTCGCGGACCTCGGCGCCCAGGTGATCAAGGTCGAGCCGCCGGCCGGGGACGGCTTCCGCGGGTGGGACGGTTCGGAGGGGACGACGGTCCGCCCCGCATTCGCCGCTTACAACCGGGGAAAGCGCAGCATCGCGCTGGACCTGAAGCACGACGCCGGTCGACGGGTGCTCATGGCGCTGGTCGCAGAGGCGGATGCCGTGGTGGAGAACTTCCGGCCGGGGGTGGCCGACCGACTGGGCATCGGGTACGAGGACCTGCGCGCGGTGAACGAGCGGATCGTCTACTGCTCCATCACCGGCATGGGAGCTGAGGGGCCAGAGCGCCTCCGGCCCACCTACGACGCCGTGGCGCAGGGCATGAGCGGGCTATGGAGCCAGCTGACCGACCTCGACGACCCGGAACCGGTGGGCCCGCCGATGGCCGACCAGCTCACCGGTATGTACGCCGCGCTCGGAATCCTTGCCGGCGTGACGGAGGCGCGGCGCACCGGCGCAGGGCGTCACCTCGAGATCAGCATGCTGGCGTCGTGCGTCGCCTTTCAGGGCCTCGGTGTCGCGACGTTCCGGGACTCGGGCGTCGTGCCCGGCAAGGGCACCCGCGCGCGCACCTCGCAGTCCTACGCCTTCGTTGCCGGCGACGGTCGTCCGTTCACCGTCCACCTGTCCACGCCGCAGAAGTTCTGGGCCGGGCTGTGCGCGGCGGCGGGGCGGCCGGAGCTCCTCGACGATCCCCGTTTCGCCACGAAGACGGACCGGATCAGGCACTACGACGAACTGCGAGCCGAACTCGGGGTCCGCTTCGCCACGCACCCGCGGGCCTACTGGCTCGACCGCCTGGCCGAGTGCGACGTCCCGGCGGCCCCGATCCTCGACGTCGCGGAGATGTCCGAGCACCCGCAGGTGCTCGTCACCGGGATCATCGATCCCGCTCGCGCCGGACGACACGCGACGGCCCCGGTCCGGTCGCCGGTCCGCACGGCCGGAGCGCATGCTGTCGCGAGCCTCCCGGCACCGGAACTCTCCGAGCACGCCGAGGAGATCCTGTCGGATATCGGGATCGACCCGACCGAGCTCCAGCGCCTCCGCTCGGAACACGTCATCGTGTAGGCGCCCGCGGCCGTCGCCACCGAGCCGGACGCCCGCTCGATATCACGTGCGACGCCCCCCACCCCCCTGTCGCTCGACCCGTGGGAGCCCGCTATGAAGTTCGACCTTGACGAGCTGGACCTGCAGTCCCTGATCGAGGCCATCGACCGTTCGGGGATCTCGGAATTCTCCCTGACCACGGCGGATGCCGAGATCCGTGTGTCGAAGACCCCGAACGTCGCGAACGCGGCTGCGGACGGTGCGCCGCGGGCTGCCCCGGCCCCCGCGGCGGTCA
>JAOPWJ010000170.1 GCA_025965715.1 Blastococcus sp.
CATGCGCGTCAACTTCGTCCTCTCCGAGGTGGCCAACGGGCTGCGTCGCAACCTGACCATGACGGTCGCGATGATCCTGACGACCGCCATCTCCCTCGGGCTCATGGGCACCGGCCTGCTGATCGCCGGGATGATCTCCGACATGAAGGAGATCTACTACGACAAGGTGCAGGTCTCCATTTTCCTGGCCGACGACGTCACCGAGGAGCAGCGCGCCGCCATCGAGGCCCACCTCGACGACTCGCGCGAGGTCAAGAGCTACATCTACGAGTCCAAGGCAGAGGCCTACACCCGCTTCCAGCAGCAGTTCAGCCAGCAGCCCGAGCTGGTCCAGAACACCCCGGCGGACGCGCTGCCGGAGAGCTTCCGCGTCGAGCTGGTCAATCCGGAGCGGTACGAGGTCATCGCCGCGGAGTTCCCGAACGGGCAGAACGGCGTCGACCAGGTACGCGACGAGGGCGACTTCCTCGACCGGCTGTTCAGCCTGCTCAACGGCGCCCGCAACGCCACGATCGCCGTGGCGGTGGTCCAAGCGCTGGCGGCGCTGCTGCTGATCTCGAACACGATCCAGTTGGCCGCCTTCAACCGGCGCAACGAGACGAACATCATGCGGCTGGTCGGCGCCTCGCGCTGGTACACGCAGCTGCCGTTCATCCTCGAGGCGGCGCTCGCCGGCCTGATCGGTGCGCTGCTCGCGATCGGCGGTCTGATCCTCACCAAGGTGCTGTTCGTCGACCGCACGCTGGCCGGGCCGATCAAGGCCGGCATCATCCCGCCCGTCGACTGGGGTGCGATCGCCTTCATCAGCCCGATCATCGCCGCGGCGGGTGTCGGTCTGGCGGGCGTCGCGGCCTACGTGACGCTGCGGCTCTACGTCCGCCTGTAGCCCGCGCGTTCCTCCGCTGTCATGGAGTCCTGACCACGTTTCGGCGTCCCGTGGTGGTTCCCGCTCCATGATCGCGACGGAGGAGGGTGCCGCGTTCGACCCGGGTCGCATGCTCGGTGCCGTCCTCCCACGGGCGCTGCCGTCGGCCGCGACCATTCCGTCGTCGACGATCGGCACGCTCGCCGGCGACGGGGCGGCACGCTTCGCGGGCGACGGCGCGGTCCGGGGTGCAGGGCGTCACCGCGTCCTCCTGCCCTGAGCGGCAAGGGGGTGTGCGCCCGGCCAGTAGCCTGGGGGGCATGCCGCGGGAGACAGGGCGAAAGCTGATCGCCCAGAACAAGAAGGCGCGGCACGACTATTCGATCCTCGACACGTTCGAGGTGGGCCTCGTGCTCACCGGCACCGAGGTGAAGAGCCTTCGTGCCGGCCGGGCATCGCTGGTCGACGGGTTCGCCAGCATCGACGAGGGTGAGGTGTGGCTGCAGCACGTGCACATCCCCGAGTACGTGCAGGGCACGTGGACCAACCACGCGCCGCGCCGCAAGCGCAAGGTGCTGATGCACCGCAGCGAGATCGACAAGCTCCTCGGCAAGACCAAGGAGGGCGGGCTGACCCTCGTTCCGCTCGACCTGTACTTCAAGGACGGCAAGGTCAAGGCCACCCTTGCGCTGGCGAAGGGCAAGAAGGACTACGACAAGCGGCACGACATGGCCGAACGCGACTCCCGCCGCGAGATCCAGAAGGCATTCGGCCGGTACGTGAAGGGTCGTCGATGAGGAACAGCGCGTGAAGGGCATGGCCTACGACCGCTTCGGCGGCGCGGACGTCCTGCGGCTCCGCGGCGACCTGCCGGACCCGCCGGTCGGCCCCGACACCGTGCTCGTCCGGGTGCACGCCGCCGGGGTCAACCCGGTCGACCTGAGCGTCCGCGAGGGGCACCTGGCCGGCGCCTTTCCGCACCACTTCCCGATCATTCCGGGCTGGGATGTCGCCGGGGTCGTCGAGGCGGTGGGCCCGGCGGTGGTCGCGTTCCGACCCGGCGACGAGGTCTTCGGCTACGTCCGCCGGGACGACGTCCAGTGGGGGACGACGGCCGAGTTGGTGCCCGCCCCGCAGCGCTGCCTCGCGCACAAGCCGGATGCGCTGTCCTTCGCCGAGGCCGGTGCCCTTCCGCTCGCCGGTCTGACCGCCTACCAGGCGCTCACCGAGGCCCTCGACATCGGCGAGGGCGAGCGCGTCCTCGTGCACCGCGCGTCCGGGGGCGTCGGTTTCTTCGCCGTCCAGATCGCCGTCGCCCTCGGGGCGTACGTCATCGGGACGGCGAGCCCGCGCAACCATGGCTTCCTGCGCGACGCGGGGGCGGCCGAGACGCTGGACTACTCGGCCGGCCCCATCAGCGGGCAGTTGAGCGAGCAGGTGGACGCGGTGCTCGACCTGGTGGGCGGAGAGACCCTGGCCGACGCGCCGAAACAGGTTCGCGACCCGGCCCGCATCGCCAGCGTCGTCGACCCCTCGGTGCTCGACCTCGGCGGCCGCTACGTCTTCGTCCGCCCCGACACCCACGACCTCGAGGAGCTCGCCCGCATGGCCGACGCCGGCCAGCTGCGGGTGCCCATCGCGAAGGCGTTTCCGCTCGACCAGGCGGCCGAGGCGCAGCGGCTGGTCGCCGGCGGCCACGTGCGCGGCAAGGTCGTCGTCACGCTTCGATGAGCGTCTTCCCGCCGAGGGACGACGCCGACGTTCCGCGGTACTGGCGCGCGCTGGGCCTCCCGGGCCTGATCGACGTGCACGTGCACTTCCTGCCGGAGCGGGTGCAGGCCAAGGTCTGGCAGTACTTCGCGGACGCCGAGTCGCACTACGGCGCGGCCTGGCCGATCACCTACGCGCTGCCGGAGGAGGAGCGGCTCGCCGTCCTCGACCGGCTCGGTGTCCGCGCCTTCCCGACGCTGCCCTATCCGCACCGGCCCGGCATGGCGGCGTGGCTCAACGACTGGTCGGCGGAGTTCGCCGCGGCCCGGCCGCAGGTGCTGCAGTCGGCCACCTTCTATCCCGAGCCGGAGGCGCCGGGCTATGTCGCCGAGGCGCTCCAGGCCGGCGCCCGGGTGTTCAAGGTGCACGTGCAGGTCGGCCGGTTCGACCCCCGTGACCTGCTGTTGGAGCCGGTGTGGGCGCAGCTGGAGCAGGCCGGGACGCCGGTCGTCATCCACTGCGGTTCCGGCCCGTTGGCCGGCGAGCACACCGGCCCGGAGCCGATGGCCGGGCTGCTGGAACGCCATCCGGGGCTGCGGCTCGTCATCGCCCACCTCGGCATGCCTGAGTACGGCGCCTTCCTCGACCTCGCGGAGCGCTACGACGGGGTGCATCTGGACACCACCATGTTCGCCACCGACTTCACCGAACGGCTGATGCCCTTCGACCCTGCCGATCGGCCGCGGCTGGCGGCGCTGCGGGAGAAGGTGCTGCTCGGCAGCGACTTCCCGTCGATCCCCTATCCCTACGCCCATCAGCTGGCGGCACTGCATCGATTGGATCTCGGGGAGGACTGGCTGCGTGCCATCCTCTGGCACAACGGAGCCCGGCTCTTCACCATCGAGCCGTGAACCGCCGGGCCGCGGCCGTCGTCGTCCCGATCCTGGGGCTGGCCGCCTGCGGCGACAACGGTGCCGCCGCCTCGTGCGTGGGGCCGCAGGTCGCGATCACGCCGACCACGTCCGCCGCCGGCGACCAGGTGCGGTTCGAGGGGCTGGTTCCTCGACGACTGCTCCGACACCGGACAGCTCGGCACGCCGCCGGCCAGCCGGGGCGTCCAGGTCCGGATCGTCTCCTCGACAACGGCCGAGAGGACCGTCGTGCTCGGCACCGTGGACGCCGACGACGACGGCCGCATCCACGCGACGCTCACCATTCCGGACGACGTCCCGCCGGGGTCCGCGAGCATCGAAGGCGGCCACGCCATGCCGGTGGGCGTCGTGGTGACCGGGCCCTAGCCCGACGGGAAACCGGTAGCAGCACCGTGGGCGCGTCCCTAGCCTGACGTCCGTGGTGTACCTCTCCGACGTCTCGGAGGGCCTCAGCGCGCGCCCGCTCCGGGCCGACGACGCTGCGGCGGTGGCTGCCGTGCTCGCCGCCTCGGAGGCGCTCGACGACACCGGTGAGTACCCCGACGCCGCGGACATGGCCGACTGGTGGGCGAGCTGGCACGTCGACCTCGCGAGGGACGGCGTGGCGGTGTGCGACCCGTCCGGGCTTCTGGTCGGCTACGCCACCGTCTCGGCCTCGCCCACGTTCCGCGAGGCGTTCGTGGTCGACCTGGAGGGCCGGGTGCGCCCCGACCACCGGGGGCGAGGCGTTGGGCGACAGCTGATGTCGTGGTCGCTGGCCCGTGGAGCCGAACTCCACGCCGAGCGGGCACCGGGGGTGCCCGGGCGGCTGGTCCTCAGCGTGCCGGAGAGGATGACGGCCCTGGAGAGCCTGGTCCGACGTGCGGGGCTGCGGCCGGAGCGCTGGTACCGGCATATGGAGCGCCCGCTCACCGAGCTCCCGCAGCTGCGCCCCCTTGCCGGCGTCGAACTGGTGGCGTTCACGGCGGACCGGGACGACGAGGTGCGGCGGGCGCACAACGCCGCGTTCACCGAGCACCACGGCTCGAGCGAGCGCGACCCCGACACCTGGCGGTCGCTGTTCACCGGGCAGCGGGCCTTCCGCCCCGACCTCTCGGTACTGGCCGTGGAGGACGGCGTCGTCCAGGGCTACGTACTGACCTACGTCTACGAGGCCGACACCGTGGCGACCGGACGACGCCGGGCGGACCTGGGGCAGATCGGTGTGCTGCCGGGGGCCCGCGGGCGCGGTCTGGCCTCGGCGGCCGTCGCCGCCGCCTTGCGGGCTGCCGCCGACAACGACTGCGAGGGCGCGAGCCTGCAGGTCGACAGCGACAACGTCACCGGTGCGCTGCGGCTGTACGAGAAGCTCGGCTTCACGACCAGCCGGACCCTTGTTTCCTGGTCCCTCGGCCGTCCGGCGGTGGCCTGAGTGCGGTGGCTAGGGTGCGGCTCATGGTCACCGCCGGTCAGCCCGCGCCTGCCCTCGTCGAGCCCGGCCAGGTGGCCCGGGCCTACCGCGCGATCGAGCCGCTGCACGCGCACCTGTACTTCGCGCCGGAGCACGACGAGCGGCTGAGCGGGGTCGGACTGCGTCCGGGGCGGATGTCGTACTTCGCCGGTCGGGCCGCCGCGATGGGCGCCGTGGGGGCGGGCGCGGTGACGGCGACCTTCTACAACTTCTCGCCGTCCCTGGTGGCGCACATGATTCCGCGGGCGTGGACGCTGGCCGGGCCCGACCGCGTGCTCGCCGCCCGCCTCGACGCCGCGCGTGGGTCGCTGACCCGGCTGCTGGGCGGCCCGGCAGTCGTGGGCTCGCCGGAGGTCATCGAGCTGACCGCGTTGCTGCGCGAGGCCTGCGCCGTCCTGACCCCCGAGGGCCGGCCGCTCTACGCCGGGCACGCCGACCTCCCGTGGCCGGAGGAGCCGGTGCTCCAGCTGTGGCACGCGGCCACCCTGCTGCGCGAGTACCGCGGTGACGGGCACATCGTCACGCTGCTGTCGGCCGGGCTCACCGGTCTGGAGGCGCTGGTCACGCACACCGCGACCGGCCGTGGATTCACCGAGGATGCGGCGCGCGCCACCCGCGGGTGGAGCGCGCAGGAGTGGGGCTCCGGCTGTGCCGCACTCGCCGCGCGGGGGCTGCTCGACGACGCCGGCCTGACCGACGACGGGAGGGAGCTGCGGAGCCGCATCGAGGTGCACACCGATGCGCTCTCGGCCGACCCGTGGCTGACCCTCGGTCCCGACCGCACGGCCCGCGTGATCGAGCTGGGCAAGGGGCTCTCGCGCCGACTGGTCGCGGGCGGAGCCTTCGGCACCGGGATCTTCCCCGGCAGGTGACCGCGGGCGGCCAGAACCCGATGCCCGGCGGGGGAGGGCAACGCCCCGCGGCGCCGATCGGGCGGACGGGGGAGAGGTACGTGCCCACGCTTCGGTACGGCGAGCTTTCGTGTCACCATGGGCGACGGCCCCGCGACGGACGGCGGCCGACCGGCGGGAGGAGGCGGAGCGATGCGAACCGACGCGCGTACCGAGCCCCCCAGTACCGGGCCCGAGGTCCTCCCCGCCTGAAGAACGCCCCCTGCCCCCGCCGCTCGCACGCTCGGGACGGGGCCCTGCAGGGGCCGCGAGGACCTCGCCGGTGTCCTCCGCCGTCCCCGTTCCCGGGAGTCCGTCATGACCGAACGCCGCCTCGCGCCGCTCACCGCACTCAGCACGCTCGCCCGCCGTCCCCGGGTCGGCGGCACGCTGGCGCCCACGGCCGGCCAGCCGACACCGCCTGTGGCGCCCAACCGGTCGCGGCTGGTCGACAACGCCGTCTACTCGGGCGGACGCCGGGTCGCGACGCCGGCCACCCTCGCCGAGAGCCGGGAGGAGCTGGCTGCGGGCGAGGACCGCATGGTCTGGCTGGGCCTCTACCGCCCGGAGGCGCACGAGCTCGGTGAGCTGGCCGAGCTCTACGACCTGCCCGAGCTGGCGGTCGAGGACGCCATCAAGGCGCACCAGCGACCGAAGTTCGAGCGGTACGGGAAGACGCTGTTCGTCGTCCTCAAGGCCGCCCGGTACCGGGACGAGGTCGAGGAGGTCGAGTTCGGCGAGCTGCACCTGTTCCTCGGGCCGGACTTCGCCGTCACGGTCCGGCACAGCGAGTCACCGGACCTGTCGCGGGTGCGCCGGCGGCTGGAGAGCGAGCCGGCGTTGCTGGCCAAGGGCAGCGAGGCCGTGCTCTACGCGACCCTGGACGCCGTCGTCGACGGGTACCGCCCGGTGGTCGACGGGCTGGCCAACGACATCGACGAGATCGAGACGGAGGTCTTCCGCGGTGACCCGGGGGTGTCGCGGCGCATCTACGAGCTGTCCCAGGAGGTGCTCGAGTTCCAGCGGGCGGCCCAGCCGCTGACCGGCATCCTGGCCGCGATCACCGCCGGGTTCGACAAGTACGGCGTCGACGAGGAGCTGCGCAGCTACCTGCGGGACGTCGCGGACCATGTCACCCAGGTCAACGAGCGGGCGGAGGCCTTCCGGCTGCAGTTGCGCGACATCCTCACGGTGAACGCGACGCTGGTCGCCCAGCGGCAGAACGACGAGATCCGCGAGCTCACCGAGGCGTCGATCGCCCAGGGCGAGGAGGTCAAGAAGATCTCCGCCTGGGCTGCCATCCTGTTCGCACCGACGCTGGTGGGCACCGTGTACGGGATGAACTTCGACTGGATGCCGGAGACGCACTGGCACCTGGGCTATCCGTTCGCGCTCGTGCTGATGGCCCTGGTCAGCGGCGTGCTGTACGCCGTCTTCAAGCGTCGGGACTGGATCTAGGCATGCCCGGCTGGACCGACGACGCGGGGGTCATCGCGCTGCCCGGTGGCGCGCGGGTGCGCGGCCGGCGCCTGAGCGACGACGTCGTCCCGGCCGACTTCGCGCTCGTCCTGGCCGACGGCCCGGGGCCCCCGTGGCCGCACCGGCGGATCGCCTGGCCCGATTTCCGAACACCCAGCGATCGCGCCGACGCGCTCGACGCGATGCACGAGGCCTACCGGCGGGCCTCGGCCGGCGACCGGGTGGAGGTCGCCTGCCGCGGTGGGGTCGGCCGCACCGGGACGGCCCTGGCCGCTCTCGCCGTCCTCGACGGGCTGTCCCCGAGCGAGGCCGTGGGCTGGGTGCGGCAGCGATACCACCCGATGGCGGTGGAGACGCCGTGGCAGCGCTGGTGGCTGCGCCGCGTGCGATGACACCCCGCCGGGGGAACACTCCACGGCCGAGTGCCGTTAGAGTGGCCGTACAACTGCACAGGGGGTGATTGGTCTCGACTTCGGTCGTGTGACCAGGGGAAGCGAGCCGAGGAAGGCAACGATGATCTCGTTAACCATCCGTTGCAAACCAACAAGTGCCGCTCCTAAGCAGCACGAGCTCGTCCTCGCTGCCTAACAGCAGCTAGGCGACTCTGTCAGCCCGGGTTCGTCATCGGCCCGGATCCTGGCATCAGCTAGATGACTCACTGCGCGCACCGGTTGCGGGTGCGCGCGGGACATCTCACAGCAACTGGGCCCGTCACAC
>JAOPWJ010000013.1 GCA_025965715.1 Blastococcus sp.
CTGCCGGCACTGCGCTTCGCTTCGCTGCCGGCACTGCGCTTCGCTGCCGGCACTGCGCTTCACCCGCTCCGACGACCGAGGGCCCCCGTCCGCGGCGGCGGAGGGGGCCCTCGGTGGAGAGGTTGCGGAGCTCAGCTCTGGGTGGCGTTCTGCCCCACGTAGTACTCGAACAGCAGGCCGCCGACGGTGATCAAGAGGGCAGCCAGCGCGATGAGGATCAGCCACGAGTACCAGAAGGCGAGCGCCAGACCCATGAGGGCGGTGGAGAGCGCCAGGCCGAACGGCCAGTAGCTGCTCGGGCTGAAGAACCCGAGCTCACCGGCACCGTCGGCCATGTCGGCGTCCCTGCGGTCCTCCGGGCGGGCGTCGATACGGCGGGAGACGAACCAGAAGAACCCGCCGATGAGGCCGGTCAGCCCGGCTGAGAGGGCCAGCGCGGTCGTCCCGATGGGCTCTTTGGACCAGAAACCGTAGACGACCGCAGTGATCACGCAGAACGCGGCGATGATGTTGAAGATGAGTGCCTCGACCTTCACGGTCGTGCCTCCTGGTGCGTCGGGGCCATCAAGGCGCGGGAAGCGGTCACCTCAGCCGCCGGTCTGCTGCTGATCGAGGTTCTTCTGCTGGAAGAGCTCCAACGGAGTGGTCGTGCTCGACTGCCCGGGCTGGTCGATGGACTCGAGCGCCTCTGAGGTGCCCATGCCCGACTCCCGCGCGGCCAGATAGGCGTCGTAGTCATCGCCGGAGACCGCGCGGACCTCGAAGTTCATGTACGCGTGGTAGGTGCCGCAGAGCTCGGCACAGCGGCCGACATAGGCGCCCTCTTCGCGCACGGTCACCTGGAAGACGTTGTCCCGGCCATTCTCGTTGCCAGGGATGACGTCGAGCTTGAAGAGGAACTCGGGCACCCAGAACGAGTGGATGACGTCGGCCGAGGCCACCTCGAAGCGGATCTTGCGGTCGGTCGGGAGCACGAGGATGGGAATCTCGGTGCTGCTTCCCACCGTGTTCACCGGCTGGCCGTCGGTGCCGGTCGTCTCCGGGTAGACGAACTGCCAGTTCCACTTGAAGGCGTTGACCGCGATCACCTCGTCGGGGTCGTTCTTGTCGCCCAGCACCCGGTTCTCGACGGTGACGGTGTAGAAGAACAGCCCGGCGATGATGATGAACGGAGCGATCGTGTAGGCGATCTCCAACGGCAGGTTGTACGCCGTCTGCTTCGGCAGCTCGTCGCCCCGCTTCCGGTGGGCGATCATCGAGTAGATGATCAGGCCCCACACCAGGATGCCGACGATCAGGGCGGCGATCACCGAGCCCGTCCACAGCTCCCGCATGTCCTGTGACTGTTCGGTGATGCCCTCGGGCCAACCGAACCGCCAGAACTCGTTGTTGGGCATGCTGCACCCGGTGAGGGTGAGCACTCCCAGGAGACCGAGCGCGGCCAGCCGCGCGAGCCTGTTGCCTCGAGCCACTGCTCGCTGCCTCCTCGTCCTCCGTCCGGCGTCCGGACGGTCCTCCCGGCGGCCGCCAGCCGGTCTCCGGCAGACGGCATCCACGCCGATCACAGTGTGGGTCGAGACTAGCCGACTCCGCACAGCGGCCGACCACCGGAGAGATCCTCCCGGCGGGTCGCCTGCACGCTCCGGCCTCCTCCCCCCGGCGCAACCGGCAGACAACGATCGCCGGTTAGAGTCGGGAGCGTGTTCGTCCGGCTGCTGACCCCGAAGTGGCTGCTCATGCACGTCCTCGTGGCCGCTCTCTTCGTGGCCACGTTCTTCCTCGGCTACTGGCAGCTGTCGAAGGCCGAGGCCGGCGGCGGCGCAGTGAACTGGAGCTACGCCCTCCAGTGGCCGCTCTACGGCTTCATGGGGCTGTGGTTCTACCTGCGGATGCTCCGGCTGGAGCTTCACCGCGATCCGGACGAGGGCGAGCCGGGCACGGACGTCGTCCTCTACCAGCGGCCGCGGATCGACACCACGGGCGATCCGGAGCTCGCCGCCTACAACGCCTACCTCGCCGAGCTCAACGAGCAGGCACTGGGACAACGGAGCAGACATGGCAGCTGAGCGGACCGGCAACTTCCGCGCCTCGGACCGAGGTTCGGAGCAGGGCATCGCCGTCGCGCTGCAGCGCTACCGCGTCATGGCCAACGTGGTGGGCGTCCTGCTGATCGCCCTGGTGTGCGTCGCGGTGCCCCTCAAGTACCTCGCCGACATCCCGGAACCGAGCAAGGTCCTCGGCATCACCCACGGGTGGCTCTACTTCCTGTTCTTCCTCACCGCCATCGACCTGGCGCTGCGCGCCAAGTGGAGCGTCAAGGGGACGGCGCTGGCGATCCTGGCCGGCACCGTGCCGTTCGTCTCCTTCGTCGCGGAGCGGACGGCGACCCGCAAGACCCGCGCCGGTGAGCGCCTCTGAGACACCGGCGCAGCTGAGACTCAGCTCACGACGCAACGGACAGACGACAGCGCCCGACTCCCCGAAGGGAGCCGGGCGCTGTCGCGTCTGGCGGTCGGCCCTCAGGCCGGGGCGATCAGTGGAACGAGTCGCCGCACGCGCACGAGCCGCCCGCGTTGGGGTTGTCGATCGTGAAGACCTGCTTCTCGATGGTGTCGACGAAGTCGATCGTCGCGCCGCCGAGGTAGGGGCCGCTCATGCGGTCGACGATGACCTCGACGCCGCCGAACTCGTAGGTCTGGTCACCGTCGAGGTACCGCTCGTCGAAGAAGAGCTGGTAGCGCAGACCGGAACAGCCACCCGGCTGGACGGCGATGCGCAGCCGCAGGTCGTCGCGGCCCTCCTGGTCCAGCAGCGCCTTGACCTTCGAGGCCGCGGGGTCGCTGAGCACGACGCCGGTGGTGGTCGATCCGCCGTCGAGGGTCCCGCTGTCGAGGGTCGTGCCATCGAGGGTCGTGGTGTCCTGCACCGACATGTTGTGTCCTCCTGGATCCGGTTATCCGTTGCGCACGCTTCTGCAGCGGACGAACACCGCCGTGGCGGAGCCTGTTCCACTGTACGGCGCCGAGGCCAGGTTCCGGGTCGTCCGTGCCCGATCGACTGACGGCGCCCCGTAGACTCCGCGCTCGTGAAGCTCCGCCTGCCCGGCCGCCGCAACCGAGCCGAGACGACCGAGGCGACGTCCTCGGACGCCTCCACCGACCTGACCGAGCAGCTCGTCCGGGCATCGGGCAAGGGACGGCCCACGCCGAAGCGGAACGAGGCACAGGGCCGGCGCACCGGTCCCCCGCCACCGCCTCCGACCACGCGCAAGGAGGCCTACAAGCGCATGCGCGCCCAACAGGCGAGCCGGCGCAGCGAGTCCCGCCACGGTGCCGCCCGCGGGGACGACTCCTACCTGCCGGCCCGCGACCGGGGGCCGGTCCGCAGGCTGGTGCGCGACGTCGTCGACACCCGCCGCAATGTCGGCAGCTACTTCCTGGTGATCGCGGGCGTCGCGCTGATCGGCACGGTGTACCCGAGCGTCGTCGTCAAGGGCTACGCGAGCTTCCTGCTGTTCGGTTTCTTCCTGTTGCTCATCGTCGACTCGTTCCTGCTCGGCCGCCGGATCACCAAGACGGTCACCCAGCGGTTCCCGGACGCGCCCAGGCGCGGTCTCGTCTGGTACGGCATCAGTCGCTCGACCATGATCCGCCGCTGGCGCTTCCCCAAGCCGGACGTCTCCCCGAACGCCGACGCGTAGCGAGACCCGATTAGCGTCGTGTCGTGCACTTCAGACGACTCGGCCGTTCCGGCCTGACCATCTCCGAGATCGCGTACGGCAACTGGCTCACGCACGGCAGCCAGGTCGAAGAGGACGCCGCCCACGCCTGTGTGCGTGCGGCCCTCGACGAGGGCATCACCACCTTCGACACCGCCGACGTCTACGCCGGCACCAAGGCCGAGTCGGTGCTCGGCCGCGCGCTCGCCGGTCAGCGGCGCGAGAGCTTGGAGATCTTCACCAAGGTCTACTGGCCGACCGGACCGGGCCGCAACGACCGCGGACTGTCACGCAAGCACATCACCGAGAGCTGCCACGCCTCCCTGCGCCGGCTGCAGACCGACTACGTCGACCTCTACCAGGCCCACCGGTACGACGAGACGGTGCCGCTCGAGGAGACGATGACCGCCTTCGCCGACCTGGTGCGGGCCGGCAAGGTGCTCTACATCGGCGTCTCCGAATGGCGGGCCGAGGAGATCGCCGCCGGCGCGGCGCTGGCCCGCGACCTCGGCATCCAGCTGATCAGCAACCAGCCGCAGTACTCGATGCTCTGGCGGGTCATCGAGGACCAGGTCGTGCCCACGTCGGAGAAGGAGGGCCTCTCCCAGATCGTCTGGTCCCCGCTGGCGCAGGGCGTACTGACCGGCAAGTACCTGCCGGGCGAGCAGCCGCCGGCCGACAGCCGCGGCGGCCATGCCGAGGTCGCCGGCTCGATGCAGCGTTTCCTGCGCGACGACATCCTGGCGCGGGTGCAGGAACTGCGCCCCATCGCCGGCGACCTGGGCCTGTCGATGGCCCAGCTGGCCATCGCCTGGGTGCTGCAGAACCCCAACGTCGCGGCGGCGATCATCGGCGCCAGCCGCCCGGAGCAGGTGCAGGACAACGTCCGTGCCGCCGGGGTGCGCCTCGACGCCGACGTCCTCGGCCGGATCGACGACGTCCTGGGCGACGTCGTGGAACGCGATCCCGCCAAGACGCAGCGGGGTTGACGAAGGTCCCCTGGGGGGACCTCAGGGGGCGGCGAGCCCCATCGGGCCGTAGACCTCGGTGTCGCCGTCGAACAGGGTGACGGTGGCGACGCCGCGGTCGAGCAGCTGGCGCCAGTTCTCACCCAGCCACGACTCCGCGTCCCCCTGGTTGTCGGAGTCGACGGGCTCGACCCCCAGGGACGCCGGGTCGATGGCCGTGCCGGCCGGGTCCTCGAGTCGCCAGTGCCAGCTCATGTCCGGCGAGGTTAGTGGCCTCGCCGGACAGGACGACGGTCAGGCCGCGCCTGGCGCACGCGAGGACGGCGTCTTGCCGCCACCGCCCCACGGCGTTCCCGAGCTGCGACCCGCCGGCTGTCGGAGGAGGTCGTCCGGCGGCGCGTGCGTTCCCGGCGGCGCCGGCCGACGACTGTCCCGACGGGGTTGCCGGAGCGTGATCAGCTACGGGTTACCGGCGGCCGACCGCGGGGCATGGGTGCATCGACCCGCCCGACCGGAGGACCGATGACCGCACCACACAGTCCGCCCCCTGCCGGGGCCACCGGCGCGACCGTGACACCCGTCCCGGAGAACACGTCGACCGGGCAGCTGATCGGACAGCTGACCGAGCAGATCAGCAGCCTCGTCCGCAACGAGGCCCGTCTGGCGCAGGCCGAGGTCACCCAGAAGGCCAAGCGGCTCGGGGTGGGGGCAGGCCTGTTCGGGGGCGCCGGCCTGTTCGCCTTCTTCGGGCTCGCCGTCCTCGTCGCGGCAGCGGTACTGGCCCTCGCCTCCGTCCTGCCCGGCTGGCTGGCCGCAGTCATCGTCGCCGTCGTCCTCTTCGCGATCGCCGGCGTCCTCGCCGCGGTGGGCAAGAGGGACGTCGAGCAGGCCTCGCCGCCGCTGCCGACGCAGGCCATCGCCGGGGTCCAGGCCGACATCGCCGCCGTCAAGAAGGGAATGGCCCGGTGACCACCGGCGACACGGCGAGCGCGAACGGCTCCGGGCCGGCCGATCCGGACCAGATCAAGGCCGAGATCGAGGCCACCCGGGCGCAGCTCGCGGAGACCGTCGATGAACTCAGCGCGCGGCTGGACGTCCCCGCCCGGGCCCGGGAAAGCGCTGCCCGCGCCAAGGACACCGCGGTCGAGACCTACCGGGAGAGCCCGCCGGTCGTGATCGGCGCGGCACTGGTGCTCTCCGGTCTGGTGTTAGGTCTGGTGGTCCTGCGGCGGAAACATGCGACATCGAGGAGGAAGCCTTGAGCAAGGGAGCGAAGCTCGCCTACCGGCCCATCGGCCTGATCGGCGGCATCCTGGCGGGAACACTGAGCGGGATCGTGTTCAAGCAGATCTGGAAGGCCCTCGCCGACGAGGACGACGCACCGGGCGCGCTGCAGAGCGAGTACTCGATGCCCGAGGTCGTCCTGGCGGCTGCCATCCAGGGCGCCCTCTTCGCCGCGACGAAGGCGGCCATCGAGCGCGCCGGCGCCCGTGGGTTCACCAAGCTGACCGGCAGCTGGCCCGGCGACTGAAGAAGGACCGTCCTTTCCTCCACCGCACGCGATCTGGCGGCCGGCCCCTGCAGGAGGGCCGAACGCCGTCCCCCCGCACACCAAGGAGCATTGACGTGGCCGGCACCGGACAGCGCGAGAGTGCCGTCGACCGCATCCGCGAGCGGGTCGAGGAGAAGGCCGTCCGCCGGGCGGCCGCCGCGGAGGCGGCCAAGGCGGCGAACGTGCCGACCAGCGGGCCGGCACCGGATCCGCACCGCCCCCCGGCGGGCGCGCCCAGCCCGCAGGAGCTGCCCGGGATCCATGCGGAGAAGCCGACGGACATCCCGTGGCGCGGATGGAAGCAGATCATCAAGCGGTCGTGGGCGGAGAACAGCGCCGACAACATGCCCATCATCGCCGGCGGCGTGGCCTTCTTCGGGTTCCTCTCGATCTTCCCGGCGCTGATCGCGCTGATCTCGCTCTACGGGCTCGTGGCTACGCCGGAGACGGTCGCCCGGCAGGTCGAGGAGCTCTCCGCGCAGCTCCCCGAGAGCGCCGCGAACCTCATCGAGACCCAGCTCAACGACATCGTCACCAACGACGGCGGGGCGCTCACGTTCGGGCTGGTCGTCTCGATCCTCGGTGCGCTCTGGACCGCCTCCGGGGGCATCGGCAACCTGATCACGGCGGTCAACATCGCCTACGACGAGGTGGAGGCGCGCGGCTTCGTCAAGCTCAAGCTCATCTCGCTCGCACTCACGCTGGGCGCGATCGCCTTCGTCCTGGTCGCCTTCGGTCTCGTCGCCGTCGTCCCGGCGGTCATCGCGGCGTTGCCCCTGGGCGTCGTCGGCACCGTCCTGGCCGAGGTCGCCCGGTGGGCCCTACTGCTGGCCGTCTTCGCCGGCTCGCTGGCCGTCCTCTACCGGGTCGCTCCCGACCGGGACGCGCCGCAGCTGCGGTGGGTCAGCCTCGGCTCGGTCATCGTCACGGTGGTCTGGGCGCTGGTCAGCGTCGCCTTCGCGCTCTACGTGAACAAGTTCGGCTCCTACGACAAGACCTATGGCGCGATCGCCGGCGTCATCGTGCTGATGCTCTGGCTCTACCTGACCTGTTACCTCGTGCTGCTCGGCGCGGAGATCAACTCGGAGGCCGAGCACCAGACCGCCCACGACACCACCACGGGCGACCCCGCGCCGATGGGCGATCGCAACGCAACGATGGCCGACACGCTGCCCGAGCACCCCGAGCCGAAGAAGGGCGACAGCGACCCGACCCGCCAGAACGCCTGAGTGGAGTGGAGCGCAGGACACCTGCGCTCGGGGCACTGCGCTACCGCACGTGGGCAGGCACGAACGGGGGCTTCACGACCTCGACCGCCTGCGGCCGACCACGGACGTCGACGGCGAGCTCCCTCCCCTCGGCGACGCCGGCCGAGGCGTCGAGCAGGGCGAGCCCGATGCCGGTGCGCAGCGTCGGCGAGAAGGTGCCACTGGTGACCTCTCCGACCCGCGTGCCGTCCGCGCCGATCACCGCCATGCCGGGCCGGGGGATCCCGCGCCCGGACGCCCGTAGCCCCCAGAGCAGCCGCGACGGGCCGGCCGCCTTCTCCGCGACCAGCGCCTCACGCCCCCAGAAGGCGGGCTTCGTCCAGCCCACCGCCCAGCCGGCGCGCGCCTGGACCGGCGTGATCTCCCGCGACAGCTCGTGGCCGTGCAGCGGATAGCCCATCTCGGTGCGCAGCGTGTCCCGGGCACCGAGCCCGCACGGCCGGATACCGAGGTCCTGACCCGCCTCGAGAACGGCGTCCCACAGCTCCGTGGCCCGATCGGCGTCGACCAGCAGTTCATAGCCGTGCTCGCCGGTGTATCCGGTGCGGCAGACGGTCACCTCGGCAGCGCCGTGCGCGCCGGTTCCGGTCACGAACGACATGTACGGCAGCTCACCGGGGACGCCGAGCAGCTCCAGCACCTGCAGGGAGCGGGGCCCTTGCACGGCGAGGACGGACACCTCCGCGTGCCGGTCGGTCACGGTGATGCCGGCCGGCGCCGCATCGGCCAGCCGGCTCAGCACGTCGGCCGCGTTGGCCGCGTTGGGCACCAGCAGGACGTCGTCCCGCCCGCGCAGATAGACGATCAGGTCGTCGACCACCCCACCGTCGTCCTGGCAGCACATCGTGTACTGCGCCTGACCGGGGCCGATCCGATCGAGGTCATTGGTCAGGCACTCGTTGACGAAGGCTGCGGCGCCCGGTCCTCGCACGGTGCCGGTGCCCAGGTGCGAGACGTCGAACAAGCCCACGCCGGTACGCACGGCGGCGTGCTCAGCGAGTACGCCGCCGCCGGCGTACTCGATGGGCATCGACCAACCGCTGAAGTCGGCGAGCTTGGCGCCGGCCTCGACATGCCGGTCGTGGAGGGGGGAGGTCAACGGGCTCACGATGAGCACGCTACGGCCCACTGCGGGGTCCCGCGGCGGGCCTGCGAGTCGCGAGGGGCAGCGGGTTCCTCTGATTAGGATCGAGCGGTGCCGCCGACGATCACCGCCACCGACCGCCCGCTGGAGAATCTGGCTGCCGACGCCATCGTCGTCGCCGTCGGCAAGGGGCCCGACGGGGTCCTGCCCACCCCCGGAGCCGAGGCGGTGGACCGACTGCTCGGTGGGCGGCTGCTGCCGGCCCTGGCCGACCTCGGGGCCCGCGGCACCGAGGACGAGGTCACCCGACTCCCCTCGTTCGGCAACGGCCCGTTCGCGGTGGTGGCGGTCGCCGGCCTCGGCGCTCCCGACGCCGCCGGGGCGTACAGCAACGAATCGCTGCGCCGGGCCTCCGGTGCCGCGAGCCGTGCCCTGGTCGGGCGACGCTCGGTGGTCACCCTGCTCGCGGCCGTGGGCGGCGCGCCGGACGCGGCCCGGCTGCACGCGGTCGGCGAGGGCTCGCTCCTGGGCGCCTACGAGTTCACCGCATACAAGTCCGACCTGCCGGCGAACCGATTGGCCCCGCCGGCCGAGTTCACGGTCGTCGTGCCGGGTGCGGCCGCGGCCGAGACGGCCCTGCGTCGGGTCCGCGCCGTCGCCGATGCCGTCACCCTCGCCCGTGATCTGGTGAACACCCCGCCCAACGACCTCTACCCCGCCGAACTGGCCGCGCGGGGCGCCGCGGCGGCCGAGAAGGCGGGACTGACGGCGGAGATCCTGGACGAGCAGGCGCTGGCGGCGGGCGGCTACGGCGGCATCCTCGCCGTCGGCGGCGGGTCGACGCGCAAGCCGCGACTGCTCCGGCTGACCTACAGCGGTCCGGGCGCGCGCAAGAAGGTCGCCCTGGTCGGCAAGGGCATCACCTTCGACAGCGGCGGCATCTCGATCAAGCCCGCCGCCAACATGGAGGCCATGAAGAGCGACATGGCCGGGGCCGCGGCCGTGATCGCGACCGTCTGCCTCGTCGCGCAACTGGGGCTGCCCGTCGAGGTCATCGCCACCGTGCCCATCGCCGAGAACCTGCCCAGTGGCAGCGCCTACCGGCCGGCTGACGTGGTGACCTTCCGGAACGGCAAGAAGGCGGAGATCACCAACACCGACGCCGAGGGGAGGGTCATCCTCGCCGACGCCATCACCCGTGCCGCGGAGGACCGTCCGGACATCCTGCTGGAGACCTCGACCCTCACCGGCGCCCAGCTGGTAGCGCTCGGCAGCCGCACCGCCGGCGTCATGGGCCAGGACGAGCTCCGCGATGCCGTGGTCGCCGCCAGCAAGCGCAGCGGTGAGCCGATGTGGCCCATGCCGCTGCCGGCGGAGCTGCGCCGCGGCCTGGACTCGCCGATCGCCGACTTCGTCAACGCCGCGGCCGACCGCTTCGGCGGCATGCTGGTCGGCGGGCACTTCCTCGCCGAGTTCGTGCCCGAGGGCCTGCCGTGGGCGCACATCGACATCGCGGGACCGAGCTTCAACACCGGTTCCCCCTGGGGCTACACCCCCAAGGGCGGCACCGGCGTGCCGATCCGCACGCTCCTGGCCACCATCGAGACCCTCATCGCCGACTGACGCGCCCCCTGATGATCAGGTCACCTGATCATCAGGGGTCCTGGCTCACCGTCGATGGTGAGCCAAGACCCCATGCGCTGAGCCAGGACGGACCTGGGCCACCGGTTCAGGCGAGGCGGTTGTTCTTCTGGCGGGCGCTCCAGTCGCGCATCCGCTGGGGATAGCCGGTGACCTGGGCGTCGTAGACCGGGATCGCAAGCTCCCGGGACAGCCGGCGGGCGACCTCGGGGCCGTCGATCCGCCGGCGGGTCCACTCCCCGTCGGCGGCGACCAGCACGATCGTCGTCTCGGTCACCGTGGTGCGCGGCTCGACATATCCCTCGACCCCGTAGCGGGAGGCCACGAACTGCTCGAGATGGCTCAGGTCGCCCTTGTGCGAGCCACGGTCGAGCGTTCCGCGCCGGCCGCTCGCGCCACTCGGGGCGCGGCCGCGCAACCGGTCGAACAGCCCCATGGTTTCTCTCCCGTCGTCCTCTGCAGCTCGTGCGCCGACGGCGTGATCTTCCCCACCCTCGGTGAACCAACGGTGCTTCCCGCCGCACCGTTCCCGGAGTGGCAGGATGAGCGCAAGGCCCCGCCCGATGGAGCGGGACGCCGACGACTGCATCGAGGAGCATCCGTGAGCGCACCGACCTCTCCCGCCGACCTGGTCATCCTCGGTGGTGGCTCCGGTGGCTACGCGGCGGCGTTCCGCGCCAGCGAGCTGGGCCTCAACGTCGTCCTGATCGAGAAGGACAAGGTCGGCGGCACCTGCCTGCACCGGGGATGCATCCCGACCAAGGCGCTCCTGCACGCGGGCGAGGTCGCGGACCTCGCCCGCGAGGGCGAGCAGTTCGGCGTGAAGACGTCATTGGCCGGCATCGACATGGACGGCGTCAACTCCTACAAGGACGGCGTCATCTCCAAGCTCTACAAGGGCCTGCAGGGCCTGGTGAAGGCGCGGAAGATCACCTACGTCGAGGGCGAGGGCCGGCTCACCTCCCCCACCACGGTCGAGGTCGACGGGCACAGCTACGAGGGCAAGCACATCCTGCTGGCCACCGGCTCCTACGCCCGCACGCTTCCCGGCATCGAGATCGACGGCACCAAGATCATCACCAGCGATCACGCGCTCAACCTCGACCGCGTACCGGCGTCGGCGATCGTCCTCGGCGGCGGAGTCATCGGCTGCGAGTTCGCCAGCGCGTGGAAGTCCTTCGGCGTGGACGTCACCATCGTCGAGGCCCTGCCGCACCTGGTGCCGCTGGAGGACGAGTCCTCCTCGAAGCTGCTCGAGCGGGCCTTTCGCCGTCGCAAGATCGGCTTCGAGCTGGGCAGCCGGGTGTCCGGCGTGCAGACCAGCGACAACGGCGTCCGGGTCGACCTCGAGAACGGTAAGAACTTCGAGGCCGAACTGGTCCTCGTCGCCGTCGGCCGCGGGCCGGTGAGCCAGGGCCTCGGCTACGAAGAGGCCGGCGTCGCCATGGAGCGCGGTTACGTCCTCGTCGACGAGTACTGCCAGACCAACGTGCCGACCGTCTCCGCCGTGGGCGACCTCATCCCCACGCTGCAGCTGGCGCACGTCGGGTTCGGCGAAGGCATCCTCGTCGCCGAGCGCGTCGCCGGGCTCAACCCCGCGCCCATCGATTACGCCGGCGTTCCGCGGATCACCTACTCCGATCCCGAGGTGGCCTCCGTCGGCTTCACCGAGGCGCAGGCGAAGGAGAAGTTCGGTGAGGTGAAGACCCTCACCTACGACCTCGCGGGCAACGGCCGCAGCCAGATCCTGAAGACCACCGGCGCGGTCAAGCTCGTGCAGGCCGTGGACGGTCCCATCGTCGGCATCCACATGGTGGGCAGCCGCGTCGGCGAGCTCATCGCCGAGGCGCAGCTGATCTACAACTGGGAGGCCGAGGCCGACGACGTCGCGAGCCTGATCCACCCGCACCCGACGCAGAGCGAGGCGCTCGGTGAGGCTCACATGGCCCTCGCCGGCAAGCCGCTGCACGTGCACGGCTGACCGTCCGACCCCGCACCACACCCCCCAAGCCCAGCACCAGAAGGAGCCCTGCTTCGATGCCGACGTCCGTCACCATGCCCGCCCTGGGCGAGAGCGTCACCGAGGGCACGGTCACCCGCTGGCTCAAGCAGGAGGGTGAGCAGGTCGAGGTCGACGAGCCCCTCCTGGAGGTCTCGACCGACAAGGTCGACACCGAGATCCCGTCGCCGGCGGCGGGAGTCCTGAGCAAGATCCTGGTGGCCGAGGACGAGACCGTGGAGGTCGGCGCGGAACTCGCCGTCATCGGCGGGGACGACGGTGCCGGTGCTGACGACGGAGGTGGTGACGCGGCTTCCGCCGAGGACGCCGACACCACTCCGCAGACGCCCGCCCAGCAGGTCGAGGACGCCGCTCCCGAACCGTCCGACGACGCGCCAGCCGAGCAGCCGGCCCCCCCCGCGCCGGCGTCCGATGGCGGTACCTCAGGCGGCGGCGAAGGCACGTCGGTCACGATGCCGGCGCTCGGCGAGAGCGTCACCGAGGGCACGGTCACCCGCTGGCTGAAGGCGGTCGGCGACGAAGTGACGGCCGACGAGCCGCTGCTCGAGGTCTCCACCGACAAGGTGGACACCGAGATCCCGGCGCCGGTGAGCGGCACCCTGCTGTCCATCTCGGTCAACGAGGACGAGACCGTCGACGTCGGCGCCGTGTTGGCCGTGATCGGCACCGGTTCGGCTGGTGGCGGTGCCGCACCGGCCCCCGCGCAGGAGGCCCCGAAGCAGGAGGCCCCGAAGCAGGAGCACCCCGCGCCGAAGCAGGAGGCCCCGAAGCAGGAGCAGCCCGCGCCGAAGCAGGAGCAGCCCGCGCCGAAGCCCGCTCAGCCTCAATCCGCGCAACCGGGCGGTGACTACGGCGCAAGCGGTGCCCTCCCCGCCAAGTCGCCGACCTCGGCTCCGTCGCCCGCAGCTGCTGTCGGGCCGCAGACGCCGTCCGCACCGAGCGGCGACGGCAGCGGCGACGGCAGCGGCGACGGCAGCGGCGCGTACGTCACCCCGCTGGTCCGCCGTCTCGCCGCCGATCGCGGAGTCGACCTGTCCAGCGTCGCTGGCAGCGGCGTGGGCGGCCGGATCCGCAAGCAGGACGTGCTGGCGGCAGCGGAGAAGGCGGCGGCTCCGGCCCCGGCCGGCCCGGCGACGCGCGCCCCCTCCCCCGCCGCGATGCCCGACACCTCGGTGCGCGGTCGCACGGAGAAGCTGTCCCGGCTCCGGGCCGTCATTGCCCGGCGGATGGTCGAGTCCCTGCAGGTGAGCGCCCAGCTGACCACCGTGGTGGAGGTCGACGTCACGCGCATCGCGCAGCTACGCCAGAAGGCGAAGGCGGAGTTCCAGGCCCGCGAGGGCGTGAAGCTGTCCTTCCTGCCTTTCTTCGCGAAGGCGGCGGTCGAAGCGCTCAAAGCGCACCCGTCGGTGAACTCCTCCATCGACCAGGAAGCCGGCACGGTCACCTACCACGACACCGAGAACCTCGGTATCGCGGTGGACACCGAGCGGGGGCTGCTGGTGCCGGTCATTCACGACGCCGGCGACCTCAGCTTGGGCGGGATCGCCCGCAAGATCGCGGACCTGGCCGAGCGCACGCGCACCAACAAGGTGACGCCCGACGAGCTGGGCGGCGGCACCTTCACGCTGACCAACACGGGCAGCCGTGGCGCGCTGTTCGACACCCCGATCATCAACCAGCCACAGGTCGCCATCCTGGGCACCGGAGCCGTGGTGAAGCGCCCGGTGGTCGTCCAGGACGCCGAACTGGGCGAGGTCATCGCGGTGCGGTCGATGGTGTACCTGGCCATCACCTACGACCACCGCATCGTCGACGGCGCCGACGCCGCACGGTTCCTCGCCACCGTGAAGGACCGCCTGGAAGCAGGTCAGTTCCACGGAGAGCTCGGTCTGGCCTAGACGCGGCTGAACGGGGCCCCGGCGATCGCCGGGGCCCCGTTCCCGTTCCGGGGGGATCGCAGCTCGGACAAGGAGCACCCGCATGAAGATTGCCGTGACCGGGGCCTCGGGCCCCATCGGCGGTGCGTTGGTGCCCGCCCTGCGCGCGGACGGGCACGAGATCCTCCGGCTGGTCCGCCGGACGCCTCGCACCGCCGACGAGCACCGGTGGGACCCCCAGCACCGCCGCATCGACCCGGCACTGCTCACCGATGTCGACGTCGTCATCAACCTGGCGGGAGAGCCCATCCGCCCCCGGCCGTGGACGCGGGCGTACAAGCAGCGCCTCCTCGCCAGCCGCATCGACAGCACGACGACCGTCAGCGAAGCTTTCGCCGCTGCCGCCATGGCCGATCCCACGCGTCCCCGACTGCTGCTGTCCGGCTCGGCCGTCGGCTACTACGGCAACACCGGCGACCGCACGATCACCGAGGATTCGCCGCCGGGCGAGGACTTCCTGGCTCAGATCTGCGTCCAGTGGGAGGCCTCCACCGCCGCGGCCGCGGAGGCGGGCGTGCGGGTGGTCTTACTCAGAACCGGACTCGTTCTCGGCCGCGGCGTACTGCTGATGCAGGTCCTGAGGCTGGTCTTCCGGGCCGGCCTGGGCGGCCGGCTCGGTTCGGGCCGCCAGTTCTGGCCCTGGATCAGCCTGACCGACGAGATCGCCGCCATCGTGCACCTGCTGCACGCCGATGTGGTCGGGCCGGTCAACCTCACCGGGCCCGCGCCGGTGACCAACACCGAGTTCACGAAGACCCTGGGCCGCATTCTGCGGCGCCCCGCGGTGTTGGCCGTGCCGCGGTTCGCGTTGTCGCTGGCCCTCGGAGAGTTCGGCCGGTCGAGCGTGCTGGGCGGGCAGCGAGCGCTTCCGACCAAGCTCAGTGGTTCTGGATTCCGCTACACCCACCCCGACCTGGAATCGGCGCTCCGCGCGGCCCTGACCACTCCATGATTCGTCGACACCGATAACGGTGGGTGCGCGGACGCGCTCCGGTGTCAGCCGGTCCGCTGGGCGCTCTCGATCCGCCAGCCCGCGGCGCTTCGGACCAGGACCAGCCGGACGGGGGCATCATTCCGTCCCGCGACGATGCGACCGTCCGGCCGGTTCGCACCCACGACCTCATAGTCCTTCCACCGATCGACGAGGTCCAGCTCAGCCCGGTTCCCGGACACGCTGGAACCTCTGACTTCGACCACTTCCGGGGTGAAGCCTCGCAGCACCTCCTCCGCCGCTGCCAGCGCACGCGCGTACTGCTCGTCCACGGCCCGTAGCCGGCTCGTGGGCGCGTAGACCGTGGCCCAGTCCGCCTCATCCGGTTCGGCGAACCCGGCTGCTCGGCGTCCGTACAGATCGGTGACGACCGCTTGCCACTCGGCCGTACCTGCCGGCACCTTCGCCGCGTCGGCCGGCGACGGCACGTCGGCCGCCTCGTCGATCGTCGTCTCCGGCATCGCCGGGGGGCCGGCGAGAACGGGCCGCTCCCCTGCCTCGGCGGGCTCCGGCCCGAGCGCCCGCACGCCCGACCATCCGGCGAGAACGAGCGCCGCAGCGGCGAGCAGGCCCATGACGGCCCGCCGTCCCGCCGGTGCCCGGAGCGCGTGGATCGACCGCTCCGCGGCATCCCGCCAGGCTGCGCGGCGGCCGATCGGTTCGACCACCACCGGAGCCGGACGGGGACGGCGTCCGGGCACCTGGTGGGTGAGCTCGGTGCGGGGACGACGGCCGGTCTCGGGCAGGGCGGCATGGTCGGGCACGCCGGCCACCGGCATCCGTACCGCCTCCGGCCGGCAGGCGTGCCGGAGGTCGAGCGCGAAGGCCGCCGCCGTTCCCCGGTCGTGCGGGTCGGCGGCCAGGCCTCGGGAGACGACCGCGACCAGCTCGGGCGGTGCATCGGGGGCCAGTTCGGCAAGGTCGGGAAGGTAGCCGTCGGCGGCGACCGACAGGGTGTCGGACGGGGTCGCGGCGTTCCACGGCGGGATCCCGGTCAGGGCGTGGAAGGCGGCGGCCGCGACACCGAAGACATCGGAGGCGGGCCCCGGCGCACCGCCGCGCGCAACGGTCGGGTCGACGTAGGGCGGTGTCACCTCACCAGCGGCGGCCTCGCCGAGGACGCGAGCCACCCCCAGGTCGGTGAGCACCGGCCGTCCCTCGGCGCTGAACACGATGTTGCCCGGTGACAGGTCACCGTGGACGACGCCGTGCGTGTGGGCGTGCGCGAGCGCCGCGGCCACCGGCGCGATGGCGGTGACCACCTCGCCCGGTCGCAACCGGCCGCGGCGGGCGAGCAGCGCAGCCAGGCTGCCCCCGGCCAGGAGCTCCAGGACGAGCGCGACCCGGACAGCCCCACCGCGTCGCGGCTGGTGCACGACCTCCAGGAGCCGGACGAGATGCGGATGGTCGAGTCCACCGAGGAGTGCGGCCTCACGGGCCTGACGCGCCGGGTCGCCGGCGACGAGCACCTTCACCGCCACCGGTGGACCGCCGCGCCGGGGCACCGCCCGCCATACCTCGCCGGACCCGCCTCGGCCGATCAGCGCCTCCAGCGTGTAACCGGGGACGACCGGGATCGCCGGCTTCTCGGCGCCCTCGGGCGAGACCGCATCAGGCATGACGGCGACGGTAAGGGCATCGCGCCCAAGCCCGCTCTCGTTGTCCACAGGCCCGGTTCGGCGGTACCCGACCCACCGCAACCGGCTCTGCCGGGCGGCGACCCCCCGTGACACGGACCGGCGCCACGTCGCGGTGCTCCAGCGCCCGGTAGGAGGTCTCCTTCCGGCTGAGCCCGACCCGGACGACGTCATCGTGACGACTGTGCTTGATCAGCACGCCGATCTCCGGGCGTGGCGGCGACATGCACCACTTCGTCGTCGGCGTGGGAGAAAGCGCGCCGCCGACGTCGCCCCAGTGCGAGCACCGCTGGATCAGCGACCACGAGACCACGCGTGCCGGCGTGACCGGCGCATCCAACGTGACCGGCGGGGCAGCCGGCCTGCGGGTGTCGCCGCGGCTGGCCGGGAGCGTCCCCCAGCAGATCGCCGACATCGTTCGAGTCACCGTCGACGACGAGGTCGACACCACGACGTTCCGGGCCATCGTCTCCGACGTCGCCACCGACATCCCGCGCTGACGCCGGCCGTCGGGCCCCTCGGCAGACGCCGAGGTACGCCACCTAGGTTCGACACCATGCCGGCGTCCGCACCCACCATTCTGGCGACCAGCATGGGCTTCGCCGGTCGCGGCCGGGGCCCGTACGACTGGCGCCCCGGACCGGTCTTCGACCTGGCTTTCCAGCTCGCCGGCGATCGCGACCGGCCGCGGCTGTGCTATCTGGGCACGGCCACGGGCGACGACCCCGTGCGCGTGGCGGGTGTCTACGGCGCATTCGCCGGCAGCTCCGTCGAGGTCAGCCACCTCAGCTTGTTCCCCATGCCGACGGTGCCGGACATCCGCGCCCACCTCCTCGCCCAGGACGTCGTCTGGGTCGGCGGGGGCAGCGTGGCCAACCTTCTGGCCGTCTGGCGGGTCCACGGCCTGGACGAGATCTTCCGGGAGGTGTGGGAGGCGGGGGTGGTGCTCGCGGGCGTCTCGGCGGGATCACTGTGCTGGCACGTCGGTGGCACGACGGACTCGTTCGGGCCCGGCCTGCGCCCGGTGACGAACGGCCTCGCGCTGATCCCGACGTCCAACGGCGTCCACTACGACTCCGAGGAACAACGCCGTCCGATGTACCAACGCCTCGTCGCCGACGGAACGCTCCCTGGTGGCCACGCGACGGACGACGGCGTCGGCCTCGTCTACCGCGGTACCGAACTCGTCGAGGCCGTCGCCGACCGGCCGGACACGGCCGCGTACCGGGTGGAACGCGGTCCGGACGGCGACGCGGTGGAGGCCCGCATCGAGCCTCGCCGCCTGAGCTGAGCCCCGCATAGGCTGGGTACCGTGACGGACCTGGAAATCGTGCGGGCAGGGCTCGTCCCTTACGAGGAGGCGTGGGCCCGGCAGCGGGAGGTGCACGCGCGCCGGGTGGCCGGCGGCGGCCCCGACACGCTGCTGCTACTGGAACACCCCTCGGTCTACACGGCGGGACGGCGGACCGAACCGCACGAACGCCCCTTCGACGGCACCCCCGTCATCGACGTCGACCGTGGCGGGAAGATCACCTGGCACGGGCCCGGGCAGCTGGTCGGCTACCCCATCGTCGCGCTGCCCGACCCGATCGACGTCGTCGCCCACGTCCGCCGGCTCGAGGACGCACTGATCGAGGTGTGCGCGGGCTTCGGGCTGCCCACCGGCCGGATCGAGGGCCGCAGCGGCGTCTGGGTTGCTGCCGACGAGCCGGGCACCGGCTTCCGGCCGGAGCGCAAGGTCGCCGCGATCGGCGTGCGCGTGGCCCGGGGCGTGACCATGCACGGATTCGCGCTGAACTGCGATCCCGACATGTCGGCCTTCGCCAACATGATCCCGTGTGGCATCCCCGACGCCGGCGTCACCTCGCTGTCAGCAGAGCTGGGCCGCGACGTGACGGTCGACGAAGCGATCGAGCCGGTCGAGAAGGCGATGCGCGCCGTCCTCACGCCCTGAGCGGAGTGGTTTCGTGCGCGTGACCTGCACGAAACCACTCCACAAGCTCAGCCGAGGACGAAGTTGACCAGCCGGCCGGGGACGGCGACGACGCGGCGAACGGTGGCGCCGTCCAGGTGTCCGGCGATCTTCTCGTCGGCCCGCGCTGCCGCCTCGAGCGCCGCGGCGTCCGCATCCGCCGGCACGGTCACCTGCGCCCGCACCTTGCCGTTGACCTGGACGGCGACCTGCACGGTGTCCTCGACCAGCCAGCGCTCGTCGGCCACCGGGAACGCGTGCCAGGCCAGTGACGAGTCGTGGCCGAGCCGCGACCACAGTTCCTCACCGATGTGGGGTGCCAGCGGCGCGACCAGCAGCACCAGGGGCTCGGCGACCGTGCGCGGAACGGGCGCCTTCGCACCGTAGGCCGCGGTCAGGTGGTTGGTCAGCTCGGTGATCCGCGCGATGGCGATGTTGAACCGTAGGGTGGCGAACCCGTCGCGGACCCCGGCAATCGTGCGGTGCAGCACCCGCAGGGTCTCCTCGTCGGGCTCGCCGTCAGCGGCTCGGACGACGCCGGTCTGCTCGTCGACGACCACCCGCCAGATCCGCGCCAGCAGCCGCTGCGAGCCGACCACTGCCTTGGTCTCCCAGGGGCGGGACTGGTCCAGCGGCCCCGTCGACATCTCGTAGACCCGGAACGTGTCGGCCCCGTACGCACCGATCATGTCATCGGGCGTGACCATGTTCTTGAGGCTCTTGCCGATCTTCCCGTATTCGCGGCTGACCGGCTTGCCCTCGTGGAAGAACTGCCCGCTGTTCTCCACCACCTCGGCCGCGGGCACGTAGAAGCCGCGCTCATCGGTGTAGGCGAAGGCCGAGATGTAGCCCTGGTTGACCAGCCTGCGGAACGGCTCCTCGCTGGACACGTGGCCCAGGTCGAACAGGACCTTGTGCCAGAAGCGCGCGTACAGCAGGTGCAGCACGGCGTGCTCGACCCCGCCGACGTAGAGGTCGACCCCACCGACATCGCCAGGGGACTGCGGACCCAGCCAGTAGCGCTCCAGCTCCGGGTCGACCAGCCGCTCGTCGTCGGAGGGGTCCAGGTAGCGCAGGTAGTACCAGCACGATCCCGCCCAGTTGGGCATCGTGTTCGTCTCGCGCCGGTATGTCCGTGGCCCGTCGCCCAGGTCCAGCTCGACCGTCGTCCACTCGGTGGCCCGCGACAACGGCGGCTCCGGAGCGGACGTCGCGTCGTCGTCGGCAAACGTCTTCGGGGAGTAGTCGTCGACCTCGGGCAGGAGCACCGGAAGCATCGACGCGGGAACGGCGACCGGCAGGTCGTTCTCGTCGTACAGGATCGGGAACGGCTCGCCCCAGTAGCGCTGCCGGCTGAACAGCCAGTCGCGCAGCTTGTAGGTGGTGGTCGCCTCGCCGTGGCCGTGCTCGACCAGCCAGTCGGTGATGGTGGCGATCGCCGTGACCTTGTCCAGGCCGTCCAGCGAGATCTCCTCGTTCGCCGAGTTGATCATCGGGCCGGCGCCGGTGTACGCACCACCGTCGAAGCCGACCGGCGGCTGCACGGTGCGCACCACGGGCAGGCCGAATACCTCGGCGAACTCGTAGTCGCGCGTGTCCTCCCCCGGTACGGCCATGATCGCGCCCGTGCCGTAACCGGTCAGCACGTAGTCGGCGATGAACACCGGCAGCTCGCGGCCGTTCACCGGGTTGACGGCGGTGACGCCCAGCCAGACGCCGGTCTTCTCCCGGCCCGCGTCCTGCCGGTCGAGCTCGGAGCGGCGGGAAGCCTGCCTCTGGTAGGCCTCGACCGCCTCGGCGGGCGTGGCCGCTCCCCCGGTCCACCGGGGGTCGGTGCCGTCGGGCCACGCGGCGGCGGCCAGCGACGAAACCAGTGGGTGCTCGGGGGCCAGCACCATGTAGGTGGCGCCGAACAAGGTGTCGGGGCGGGTGGTGAAGACCTCGATCGTCCGCTCGCCGCACGAGAACCCGATCCGGGCCCCGGTCGAGCGGCCGATCCAGTTGCGCTGCATCAGCTTCAGGGAGTCCGACCAGTCCAGCCGGTCCAGGTCGTCCAGCAGGCGGTCGGCGTAGGCGGTGATCCGCATCATCCACTGGGTCAGCGGCCGGCGGAACACGGGGAAGTTGCCCCGCTCGGAGCGCCCGTCCGGCGTCACCTCCTCGTTCGACAGCACCGTGCCCAGACCCGGGCACCAGTTGACCGGCGCCTGGTGGAGATAGGCCAGCCGGTGGGCGTCGACGACCTTGCGCCGCTCCACCTCGTCCAGCTCGGCCCACGGCCGGCCCGACGGGTTCGTCCCCGCGGCGGGCGCGCGCGTGCCGGCGTCCAGTCCAGCGATCAGGTCCTCGATCGGCCGAGCCTTGCCGGCGTCCGGATCGAACCAGGACCCGAAGATCTGCAGGAAGATCCACTGGGTCCACCTGTAGTAGCCGGGGTCGATCGTCGCGAAGCTGCGGCGGTCGTCGTGGTCGACGCCCAGTCGGCGCAGCTGCGCACGGATCGCGGCGATGTTGGCCTCGGTGGTGATGCGCGGGTGCTGCCCGGTCTGGACGGCGAACTGCTCGGCGGGCAGGCCGAAGGCGTCATAGCCCATCGGGTGGAGCACGTTATGGCCGTCCATGCGCAGGAACCGGCTGGTCACGTCGGTGCCCAGGTAGCCCAGCGGATGGCCGACGTGGAGGCCGGCGCCCGAGGGGTAGGGGAACATGTCCATCACGAACGCTTTCGGACGGTCCGCGACCTTCTCGAAGCCGCTGCTCAGCGGCCCGGTGGGGTTGGGCGTGTGGAAGGTGCCGTCGGCCTCCCACCGGTCCTGCCAGGAGAGCTCGATCTGCTGCGCCAGCGCCGGGGTGTACCGGTGCGGCGGGACCCCGTCACCGGCGGGCTCGACGTTCGGCTGGCTGGCCGTCTGGCTCATCGTTGGTGCTCCTGGGTCCTCGGGGCGCTGGCACCGGCGGCGGGCAGAAAAAAACCCCTCACGCATGGAGGGGTCGCCGTGCTGTTCCGAACTGCTCAGATCAGCACGGCCGGCGAAGCAGGAGCCGACCGGTCACGGCGCGAGCCTACCGCGACCCCTTCCGCGGTCGCCCGCCTGTCACGGGCGGCCGCGCCGGGCACCCTCACCCGAACGAGGTGGTCGGCGCCGGTTCGAGGTGGAGTGGAGCCGGGTCCCGGCCGAAGACCATGGCGTGCAACTGGAGCATCGGCCGGGCAGCGACACCGCACGGCTGTCGCGACTGTTCCTCGCGGTCACTCTCGTCTCGGTGGCTCTCTTCGCCACCGGAATGGGCCCGCGGCCCGACGGCCAGGCCTGGGCTCTCGCCTACGACCTCGTGCTCTACAACGTCGTCTACGTCGCCGGCGCCCTGGTCTGCCTGAGCGCCGCCCGGCGGGTGCCGGCCGAACGCACCGCGTGGCTCGGGCTCGCCGTCGCCCTCTTCCTCGGCCTCGCCGGCAATCTCATCTACACCCTCGTCATCGCCCAGTTGCCGGACGAGCCTTTCCCCTCGGTCGCCGACGCGTTCTACCTCGGTTATTACCCGGCGCTCTACGTCGGACTGATCGGCCTCATCCGCGCCCGGGTCGCCCGCTTCCAGGCCAGCATGTGGCTCGACGGCCTCATCGGCGGACTCGGCTCCGCTGCCGTGGCCGCCGCCGTCCTCCTGGGGCCCGCGCTGGAGCTCACCGAGGGGACGCCGTCCGCCGTCGTGACCAGCCTGGCCTATCCGCTCGCCGACGTCGTGCTGCTGGCCCTGCTGGTGGGCGTGACCGCGATCCTGGGTGTGCGCCGCGACCGGGCGCTCCTGCTCCTCGCCGGGGCCATCATCGCCAATCTCGTGGGGGACATCGTCTTCCTCCAGCTGGCCACCGAGGGCATCTACGTCGAGGGCGGTCCGCTCGACCTCACGTGGCTGGTCGGCGTCGCGGCCATGGCGCTGGCCGCGCACTCCAGCCGGCCCGGCCGGGCGCCGGCACGGCGCTCGAGCACACGGGTGGGCTGGCGCGTCCTGGCGATCCCGTTCGTGTGCAACCTCGCCAGCCTCCTGGTCCTCGCCATCGGCTGGGGCGACGCCGTGTCGCCGCTGGCCGGCTGGTGCGCCGTCGGATGTGTCCTGGCAGCTCTCGCCCGGGTCGGCGTGACGTTCCGGGAGGTGCGGGCCTTCAACGAGGTCAAGCACCAGGCCCGAACCGACGAGCTGACCGGCCTGGCCAACCGGCGTGCCCTGCTGCAGGACGCCGAGCGGGTGGTCGCGGCGGCCACCGCCCGCACCCCGGCCGCGCTCCTGCTACTGGACCTCGACGGCTTCAAGGAGGTCAACGACAGCCTCGGGCACCACGCCGGTGACCAGCTGCTGCGCGAGATCGGCCCGCGGCTGCGGCCAGCGCTGCCCCCCGGCGACGTCCTCGCCCGACTGGGTGGGGACGAGTTCGCCGTCCTCCTCGAGAACTGCGGCCTCGACGAGGCCGAGGCGCTGGCCCAGCACCTGCGCGAACTCCTGCTGGAACCGTTCATGGTCGAGGGCATCCGGCTGCACGTCGGGGTGAGCATCGGCGTCTCGACCGCGCCCGTCCCGGCAGCCACGGTTCAGGAGCTGCTCCGCTGTGCCGACGTCGCCATGTACGCCGCCAAGTCCGGCCGGGAGGGCGTGCACGTCTACGTGCCCGACCCGCACGGCGGCACGGGCGACCGCCTGCGCACGATGGAGGAGCTCCGGACGGCGCTGGAGAACGACGAGCTCGAGGTGCATCTGCAGCCGCAGGTCGACCTCGCCGACGGACAGCTGGTCGGCGCCGAGGCACTGGTCCGCTGGCGTCATCCGCGGCGTGGTCTGCTCTCCCCCGCCGAGCTGCTGCCCGCCGCCGAACAGGCCGGGCTCCTGCGCCCCCTCACCGACCAGGTGCTCGAGCTGGCCCTGACCGCCGCCGCGCAGTGGTGGCCGAGGCGGACCGTGCCCGTGTCGGTCAACCTGTCCGCGGCCAACGTCACCGACCTCGACCTGCCCGGCAAGGTCGCCCTCGCGCTCGCCCGGCACGGGCTGCCCGCCCGGGCGCTGACCCTCGAGCTCGTCGAGGACACCCTCATGGCCGACCCCGAGCGAGGCCGGACGGTGCTGGGCGAGCTCCGGAGGCTGGGCATCCGCACGTCGATCGACGACTACGGCACCGGGTACAGCTCGCTGGCCTACCTGCGCCACCTCCCGGCCGACGAACTCAAGCTCGACCGCAGCCTCACCGCCGACGTGGACGCCGACCCGCGGGCCGCGGCCATCGTGAAGCACACGGTCGCGCTGGCTCACGAACTCGGCCTGAGCCTCGTGGCCGAGGGCGTGGAGGACGCCGCGACCGCCGCCGTCCTGGCCGACCTGGGCTGCGACGTGGCCCAGGGCTACGCGATCGCCCGGCCGATGCCGGTCGCGGAGTTCCTCACGTGGCTCGCCACGCCGCGGCCCTGGCTGCTGGACCCCACCCACGCCTGACCCACCCGCTTCCGCGTCCGGTTCCCGGTAGAACCATCCGGGCTCACCGGCCGGCGCCGCCGGGTGCCGGAAAAGCTCGGGAGGACCCGACGAGCACCCACCGGTCGCCGACCCCGGGCAGTCGGCCGACCAGCATGCCTCCCGACGGGCCCGCCACCTCGACCTCCACTCGACCGTCAGCCTTCTCGGCACCCCGCCGCGACCCAGCCTCTCGCCCCGTGACCAGCCGTCGGGCGCCGCGGTCGGGTCGCGGCTCAGTCCAGCTGGGGCGCGACCTCGGCCGCGACGAGGTCGAGGTGGTCGAGGTCGGCAAGGTCGAGGACCTGCAGGTACACCCGCTGCGCCCCTGCCTCGGCGTACCGGCCGAGGGTCTCCACGGCCTCGGCCGGTGTGCCGGCCACGCCGTTGCTGCGCAGCTCGTCGGGCTCGCGGCCGATGGCCTCCGCGCGACGCGCGAACTCGGCCTCGTCCCGGCCGACGCAGACCACCAGCGCCGAGCTGTAGATCATCGATCCCGGGTCCCGCCCGGCCTCCTCGCACGCCAGCCGCACACCGGCGAACAGCCGGGCGTTGTCGTCGGCCGAGGCGAAGGGCACGTTGAACTCGGTGGCGTAGCGCGCGGCCAGAGCCGGGGTGCGCTTCTTTCCCGAACCGCCGATGAGGACCGGGACACCGCCGTCCTGGACCGGCTTGGGCAACGCCGGCGACCCCGCGAGCCGGTAGTGGGCGCCCTCGAAGTCGAAGGTCTGGCCGGCAGGGGTGCTCCACAGACCGGTGATGACGGCCAGCTGCTCCTCGAAGCGGTCGAACCGCTCCCCCAGCTCGGGGAACGGAATGCCGTACGCGGTGTGCTCGGCCTCGAACCAGCCGGACCCGATGCCGAGCTCCACCCGCCCGCCGCTCATCTGGTCCACCTGCGCCACTGAGATCGCCAGCGGTCCGGGCAGCCGGAAGGTGGCCGCGGTCACCAGCGTGCCGAGCCGGATCCGCTCGGTCTCCCGCGCCAGGCCGGCGAGGGTGAGCCACGCGTCGGTCGGCCCGGGAAGGCCCTCCCCGCCCATCGTCAGATAGTGGTCGGACCGGAAGAACGCGTCGAACCCGGTCTCCTCCGTCCGCCGCGCCACTGCCAGCAGGTCGTCGTAGGTGGCACCCATCTGGGGCTCGGTGAAGATCCGCAGGTTCACCCCCCGACGTTAGCCAGCCGTCGGCGTGTCCGCTCCCCGGGCGCACGCTCGGGGTGTGCTCGCCGCCGGGACCGGGCAGGATGGGCCGCCGACGCGATCAACTCGGAGGTGCAGCTCGTGTTCCGCAAGCAGACGCGCGGTCAGGTCATCGGTGCCGAGCTCCAGGAGGGCTTCACCCACATCGGAACGGCGGTGAGCGAGGCGGGCCGTCTGGCGGCCGAACAGCTGGCGCCACGGGTGGAGGCCGCCCAGAAGGCCGCGGGTCCCGCCCTGGAGGCGGCGGTGGGGGCGACCCAGCGGGCCGTCGCCCCCAAGGTCGCCGCCGCGGTCGCGGTCGCGGCCCCGGCGTTGTCCAGCGCCAGGGACGCCATCGGGCCGCGGGT
>JAOPWJ010000024.1 GCA_025965715.1 Blastococcus sp.
GGCGGGTGCGGCGGGGGCCGACCGCATCGGTTCCCGGCGCGGCGGCGTCGCTCAGCCGGGCGCAGGCGACGGCGAGCCCGGCCAGCAGCCAGTACACCGCCAGCGGCACGTCCTGGCGGAGGGAGAAACCGAGCAGCTCCTCGAGCGCGAGGAACACCATCACGGCGACGATGCCGATCGAGGTGCCGCCGAGCAGCCGGTCCGCCGACCGCGCGCCACGCACCGCCGCCCAGAACATCGCCCCACCCACCAGGAGGAGACCCAGCAGCCCGAGAACGCCGGTCTCCGACAGGTTGAGCAGGTAGAGGTTGTGCACCGGGTTGCCGAAGAAGATGACGAAGTGCTCCTCGTACCGCGGCAGCACCACCTCGAAGTTGTTCAGCCCGACGCCCAGCAGCAGGTGGTCGTCCCACATGTCGAGAGCGATCGTGTTCAGCTGCAGCCGGGAGTCGATCTCCTCCCAGAAGTGAGCGGTGAAGAAGTTCTCCGAGAACTTCGCCGCCAGCTGTGGCAGGAACGCTGCCCCGACGGCCACCCCCAGCAGGGCGACCCGGCCCAGCGTCGACCACCGCAGCCGGCCGCGCGCCAGTCCGGTGGCAACGACGTAGACCGCCGCCACGGCCACGGCCAGGACCGACGCCCGGGCGTGTGACAGGTACAGGGGAGCCGCGCAGACGACGACCATGAGACCGGCGGCGATCTTGGCCAGCGACCGCTGGAGATGGACGGCGAGGCTGAGCGCCACCAGGCACAGGGAACCCAGGACGGCGCCCATGAACACCGGATGGATGATCGTGCCGAACGGGCGGCCCAGTGACTCCGCGCCGGCGACCCGCTGGGTCAGCTCGGTCGGCACGCCGAGGAAGGCGAGCCCGAGGGTCCCCCCGGTCAGCGCCTGCCCCAGGACGACGATCAGCTCGAAGGAGGCGAAGACCGCGAGACCACCGAGGACGGCCCAGACGTGGCGCCTGGTGCGGATACGGACGGCGGCGTAGAAGAAGAGCAGGTACATCCACCCCATCCGGACCAGCTCCCCGGCGCCGAGCCAGGGTTGCGTCGCTACGAGCAGGCTGGGCAGCAGGAGGAACGCCCCCACGAGGGGGAGCCGGAGGATCGGCCGCCGGAAGCCGGCACGGACGTCGGCCGCGAACGTCCCCTCGCCGATCCAGAAGGCGTAGAGCAGCACGAGCATCGCGTCGAAGCTGGTCACGTAGACCGAGATGGCGCCGCTGGAGAGCTCCAGATCCTGCGGACCGATCGACTTGTGCAGCATGAAGGCCAGCGAGGCGGCCGCCAGGAACGTGAACGCCACCGACCGGTCCCGCACGACGCAGATCAGGACGACGACGACGGCGGCGGCCGCGCCCGCGACGAGGATCTTGACCCCTGACGAGGCGAGGACCAGCGCGACCGGGCCGATGGCGACGCCCACGCCCACGGTGCCGGCGACCTGGGCCCGGCGTCCCAGGGCCCGGCGTCCCGGGGCCGGCTGCGCCGTCGGGGTCGCGCGGCCCGGCCGGGCGGGCAGGTCCTCCGGCGGACGGGTGAGGAGGTCATGGATCAACGGCCAACACAGCCAGCCGGCGACGGCCACGAGCAGGAGCCCCGCGAGCCCACCCAGCGCCATGGGCGCACGGTCGCCGAGGACGAGAGTCACGGCGGCGGCGCTTCCCGCGGCGGCGAGGGCGACGGCGATCGAGGCCCCGCGGGAGGACCGCCGCGACCCGGGAACCGCGCGCGGGCGGATCCGGTCGACGGCCGCGCGCAGCGGCGGTAGCACCTCGGCGCGGACCCCCCGAAGGAACAGTCCGGCCGCAGCGACGCCGCCCAGGCCGTAGAACACCGCGCTGCCCAGCGGGGTGAGAACGAGGGCCAACACGGCGGCGAGCAGCGCGGCGACGGTCACCAGGGCGGCCTCCCGCCCCGGCGCCCACCCGCCGCGCGCATTCGTTCCCGGTGCTGCGGTCACGTCGACATCCGGTCGGGCAGCACCGGCGTCGGCCGCGGGTCGCGCGGCGGCGCATTCCGATACCCCTGCTCGGTGTGGTGGAGCAGGACCTTCCAGTAGGACCACTCGGCCAGCCGGTTGCGCTGCCGCAGCCGGCCCAGCCGCCGCTGCAGGGGCGGCACGGTGACCCGGTTGAACAGCGCGTTGCGGACGGCCGTCCGAGTGCGGCCCCGCAGGGACGCGTGCCGCGAACGGACCCCGTAGCGCTCCAGCAGGTCCGGCTCGGGGATGAGCTTCTCGAGGTCGCGCAGCCCCCGGCCGATGCTCTCCTGCAGCCGGCAGGCGCTGTCGAGCGAGTGCGGGTGGAAGTGCTCGCCCCAGGCGAGAGGCTCGTAGACGACGGCGTACCCGGCGCGCGTCCAGCGGTAGCCGAGCTCGATGTCCTCGTGGCCGATGGTGGCCCAGTCCTCGTGGAACACCAGGTTCCGGTCGAGCATGACCTGACGGGGCAGGCTCAGGTTCATCGACCACGAGTAGCGGTAGCCGACGTCCTCGCCGGTCCGCCCCGCGATCTCGCCGTAGGCGAACGGGCGGTACCAGGCGCCGAACGGCGTCCACGGCATCTTGTCCGACTGCTCCACATGGCCCAGCACCGCGACCGGCTGCGCGTGCCGGGCATGCGCCTCCACGTGGCGGCGAACGCAGTCCGGCCGCACCCAGACGTCGTCGTTGAGGAAGAGCACCAGGTCCCCCCGGGCGGCACGCAGCGCCGCGTTCCGCTTGACCGCCGGCAGCCGCTCCTCGCCGGCCAGGCACCACATCGGGAACGGCGACCCTGCAGCGACCGCGCGGACCATGTCCGGGGTTCCGTCGGTCGAGTTGTCGGCGACCACGACCTCGAGCAACTCCGGCGGGTAGTCCAGGCGCAGGTAGGAGCGCAGCGTCGTCTCGACGACGCCTCGCCGGTTGTACGTCGGCAGGATCAGCGTCACCGAGGGCGCGTCCGGCAGCCTCACGCCACCACCCCCAGCACCGATCGGTGGGCTCCCGTGACGCGGGCCGCCGCTCCGTAGGTCAGCACTCCGGCGGCGGCCAGGAGGGGCCAGGCCATCCCGGCGAAGGACAGCGCCGCCAGCACGCCGGCGGTGAGGGCAGCCACCCCCGCGATCCGCACCAGCGGAGCCGCCTCGAGCCGGACGTCCATCAGCCTGCGCAGCGCGACCGTGGAGCCGGCCATGACGAACAGCGCGGTCCCGATGGCCGCCGTCCCGGCACCGACCATTCCGAAGACGGCCACCAGCGGGACGCTCAACCCTGCGGAGACGGCGAGGGCGGCCAGGCTGTACCAGAGCGTCACCCTCTGGTGTCCACCGAGCAGCAGGACCAGCGACTGCCACACGGTGACGACCAGCGGCACCATGGCGGTCGACAGCAGCACCAGCGGCAGGTCCGCCGATGCGTACGCCGGCCCGAACACCTGCACCACCAGCGGACGTGCGACGAACAGCAGGATCACCGGCAGGGCGAGGGTGATCAGGATCAGCGCCTCCGTTCCGCGCTGGTAGACCCGGACGAACCGGTCGAGATCCCCTCGCCCGTGCGCCGCCGACAGCAATGGGAAGGCCACGTTCATCAGCAGGGCGGTACTGAGGAAGGCGTAGTCGACCGGTTGCATGGCCGAGCCGTAGATGCCGACGTCCTCGGCCGGGCGCTGCGCGGCCAGCGACAGGCTGTCGAGCTTGCGGTAGAGGACGCCGATCACCAGTGTCGGGGCGATCGGCAGCGCGGCGGCGAGGAGCAGCCGCGCCCTGCGGCCGTCGAAGTGCAGCCGCCGGTCGAACCGGTACCGGGCCAGTGCGACGACGACCGCGGCGCCCAGCGCCGTGCCCGCCGCCGGAGGCACGAACAGCCAGAGCAACGGCGCCTGGACGGCCACGAGCAGCAGGATCGCCGCGGTTTCCAGCAACTCCGTTCCCGTGCGCACCCAGGCCTCGTACTGCTGGGCGAGGCGGACCTGGAAGACCACCACCACCGCCCCGAGCACTGCTTCCCCGACACCGGTCAGCGAGGCGACGACGGCAGCGGGATACGCGTGCGCGGGCATCTGGAGGCCGAGCAGGACCAGTTGGGCCACGGCGATGCCGACGATCGCCAGCACGACCCGCAGCGCGACGATCGTTCCCAGTACCTGCGCCTCGACGGTGTCCCCGTCGTCGGGGGCGCGGCCGATCTCCCGGACCGCGAGCTTCGGCAGCCCGAAATCGGCGCCGAGCGCGACGAGCGTCGTCACCGTGAGGACGACGGCGTAGACGCCGTACTCGCCCGGCGCGAGGTACCGCACGATGGCCAGGGTCGAGACCACGTTCAGGACCAGATGCAGCGCCTTGGCACCCAGTTGCGATGCCGCACTGACCGCGACCCCGCGGGCGACGGACGGACCCGGTGCGGTCGGCACCGGAGGCGCGGGCCCCGTCCCGGGAAGGACGGCGACCCGGTCGTCGTTCACGGTGCCGGTGCCTGCGGAACCGGAACCCCTCTGGGCGCCGGCACCGGCGGTAGCTCCCGCTCCTGACCGGGCGAGCCCACGTCCGCCGGCACGCTGCGTGCGTCCTCGTCGAACCCGAGCGTCCCCAGATCGCTGACGCGGTTGGGCTGGTCCTCGTCGTCGGGTCCATCGTCCTCGGGCCCCTCGTCGTCGGGTCCCTCGCCGGTGCCCGCTCCCCCGGCCGGCGCGAGGCGCCGCTCGGCCAGCCAGGTCAGCCCGCCGCCGGCGAGACCGCCGAGCAGGAGGCCCATCAGCAGGTACAGGTAGCGCTTGGGCGCGACGGGATAGGCCGGCCGCCCGGCCTCGTCGATACGGGTCAGGTCAGGCGCGGCCGTGGCGGCCTGCGTCTGCGCGTCGGCCAGGCTCGCGGTCAGCTCGTCGCGCTGATCCTCCACGGCACCGAGATCGGCCTGCAGGTTCGCGAGGTCCGCGAGGACGCCGCTCAGTGCGACCGGGGAGCCCGCAGCCACCTGACCCTCGAGGACGCTGATCCGCGCCTCGAGGCCGGTGATCCGGGCGAGCGTCTCGCTCCGCTGGGTCAGCAGGTCGCTGTAGACGGGGTTGGCCTCGTTGATCGTGATCGAGGTACCCGAGCGCCCGGTGTCGATCTGCTGATCGGAGTTGACCGTGGCCGACGTGCGTTCCAGCGAGGCGGTGGTGGACTGCAGCTGCGCGTCGGCGTCGGCCAGATCGGCGCGAGCGGTGTTCAGGTCGGCGCGCAGGTCGTCGTAGGACGTGGCGGTGACGACCATCTGCTGGTCGGCCGCGGAGACGTTGTGCTGGGTCTCGAACGCGGTGACGGCGGCGGCCCTGGTCTCCACGTCGTCGCGCGCGGTGCCGAGCTGCGCCTCCAGTCGCACGATGTAGGCCTCGATACTGCGCTGCAGAAGGGCGGCGCTGCTCTCGACCAGCTCGTCGGCGACGGCGTTCGTGATGGCCCGTGCCTGCTCGCCCGACTCCCCCGAGGAGGTGATCTCCAGGACGTAGGACCCGGGCTGACCAGCCGTCGCGCCCGCGGTCGTGCCCAGCTGCAGCGCGGTCGTGCCCTCCTGCACCGACGCGATGGCCGTCTCGCGCGGATCGAGGTCGGCACAGAAGCCCGCCGCGATGAACGCGCGGCTGCACCGGTAGAGCCAGGCCGCGCCGGAGCTGAGCGTGTGGAACAGGCCGGAGCCCTCTGCCGGCGCGTCCAGGTCGAGGTCGTCGACGACCGCCGTCGCGAGGCTGCGGCTGGTCGCCACGCTGCCGTAGGTGTCGGCCAGCGCCTTGGCCAGCGACGAGTCGGTGATGTTGGGCTGGTCGGTCTGCGTCTGGCCGGAACTCGACATGAAGCCCACGTCCCGGCCGTGGATGATCAGCCGGGTCGAGCTCTCATAGGTCGGCGTGACGAGGAAGGAACTGCTGAAGGCCAGCACTCCGCCCACGGCGGCCACGACCAGGACCCGCCAGTAGCGGTTCGCGGTCTGTGAGGCGGTCATACGGTCCTCCGGCTCTGGAGCGGCCGGACCGTCGTGCCGGTCGGGAGGCCGTGGTGGACGGTGAGAACGACAGCGCGCACGGTCAGCAGCGCGGCGGCAGCCCAACGCAGCGGATTCCACGGCGAAGGCGCGTGGTGCTTTCTCCAGTAGCGGTAGGCGCCCTGGTGGAACCAGCGGATGGTGCGGGGCGACCACCCGTGGGCCCGGGAGCCGCCCTCGTCGTGGATCACCTCGGCGGCGGGCACGCACCAGACCTCGTGTCCGGCGGCGGTGATCCTGCGGCACCAGTCGGCGTCCTCCCAGAAGAGGAAGAAGCCCTCGTCGAGCCCGCCGACCTCGGCGACGACCTGTCGCCGTACGAGCATCGCCGCGCCCGACACCCAGTCGACCTGGAAGGGCGTCGACGTCGTGCGCCGGCCGGCCGTGAGGTAGGCCCTGGACCAGCGGTTGCCCGGCCAGATGCGGGTCAGGGGTGACCGCCGGCCGAGGACGGCGCTGGCCGGAGTGGGGAAGGACCGCGCCGTCTGCTGGTCGGTCCCGTCCGCGTTCAGCAGCCGCGGCGCTACCACGCCGGCGCGGGGCTGCGCGTCGGCGAAGGCGACCATCCGGCACAGTGCGTCCTCGGCGGCGATCGTGTCGGGGTTCAACAGCAGCACGTACCGCCCGCGTCCCCGGGCCATGCCCATGTTGCAGGCGAAGGAGAAGCCGCTGTTCCACCCGTTCGCCACGACGTCGACCCGGGGGAAGCGCCGGCGGACGGCCTGGGCGGTGCCGTCGCGCGAGTCGTTGTCCACCAGCACGGTCGAGATCCGCAGACCCCGGCCGGCCCACTCCAGCGACTCGAGGGCGCGCAGCGCCGACTCCCGGCAGCGGTAGCTGACGATGACGACATCGACGTCCGGAACGGAAGGACGGTCGACTCGCTCCTGCTCGACCGCCGGCGCCGTTCCTGCCGCCATCAGAACGCCCCCCGGCCGGAGAGCACGACCACGACGGTCCGCCAGAGGATCCGCAGGTCCAGCAGAACGGTCTGATGGGCCACGTAGCGCATGTCCAGCGTGAGGCGCTCACGAACGGTGAGAAGGCTCCGGCCGGCAACCTGCGCCACCCCGGTGAGCCCGGCCTTCGTGAACAGGCAGCACAATTCTTCCGGACGGTAGAGGCGCACGAATTCGGGCAGGTCCGGTCGCGGGCCGACGAGGGAGAGATCCCCTCTGATCACATTGAACAAATTGGGCAGCTCGTCCAATGTCGTACGACGCAACCAGCGGCCGACGCGCGTATTGCGAGGGTCGTCGCTCAATTTGTAGTAGGCCGACTCGAATTCGTTTCGGTCGAGCCGGTAGTCGTACAGTTCGGGATACCGCTCGCGCGCGTCGACATACATTGTGCGGAACTTGTAGAAACGGAAGAGGCGACCCCCTCGGGTCACCCGCTCCTGACGGAAGATGGCCGGCCCGGGTGAGTCCAGACGAATGAGGACGGCCAGGGCCAGCATGACCGGGGCGAAGATCACCAGCAGTACCGACGCGACGACGAAGTCGAGAATGCGCTTGGTCGCGGCGTACGCACGGGATCGATTCGGCAACAGCACGTAACGAGCGTCGGCCAGTTGCCGGTCCAGGAACGCCGGCAGGGGCTCGGCCTCCCCGCCGCCCGGACGGACGCCGACCCCGGCGACCCCGTCATCCGCCGACCCCCGGCGCTGAGCCGGGATGACCCCCACGGCGGCGGACGGGGTCCCGCCCCTGGCCGACATCGGCGATACCGCCCCGTACCCGTCGACGGCGGACGCGGCACCACTCCGGGTGACGTGCCGGGCGCCGACCGACGCCTGGGGCGGCACCCGCTCACCGGGTGCGTCGGGCAGCTCGATGAGCGTCCGAATCCGGCCCAGGCCTACCGAGCGCCGGGACATCGCCAGTTGACTGAGCGGCACCGAGCGTTCGACGGAGAAGTCCACGATCGCGCCGTGAAATCCCCGCATCCAACCGTTGGAATCCCTTGGGAACGCATTCTTGCCGGGGATGTCGACTCGGGTGACGAGGTCGGCCTGCGGATCGGACAACGACACTCACCCTTTCCCCGGGCAGCGCTTCTCTTCACAGGACAGCGCACGAGGGCCACCGCGGCCCCTGGTCGAGGGCCAGCGCCATCGCCACGGGATTGCAGCGTTCTCCTGGTGCGGACCCCGCAGATTGGCTCACCTGTCGGATGCCGCGGAAGTCTGGACCGGACGTTGAACCGCCGCAAGACCCCTCGTGCACCATCCGGCGAAAAATGTTGCCGTTATATGTCCGCGATCCTCTGGATACACCCATAATCCGGGACGAAAGTCCCCTTGAGTGTCCGATTATGGACCGTAATGCGTTTCCGGGACTCGCCCGGACGGCCCTCAGTGCGCAGGCACGATCCGTTCCACCACGTCACGGGGCATGAGCCCGGCCTTGCCGAAGCGCCGAGCAGCCTCGATGAACTGCGGCGCACAGGTGGCCAGGTCGGCCAGCATCGCCCTGGCCGCGTCCTCCCGGCCGGCCAGGGCGGCGACCACGGCCCGCCACATCAGCTGGTCGGGCTCGGTGTGCGGATCCATCGGCCGGAGCAGTTCGAGCTCGCGGTCGGCGGTGACCGGGTCGCCGTCGATCGCCTGCTGGAAGGCGCGGACGACGTCCTGGTAGCGGGCGCGCGTGACCAGCAGCTCGGTCAGCGCGGCAACCGGGTCAGGCGAGTCGTCGACCCGGAGGTCGACCGCCATGTCGTGCCAGGGACGGCCGGTCGTCGAAGGGCGGATCACCATGATGGCCGCGGATCGCCGGCCCCGGAAGTCGCCCCCGGCGTCCTCGGCAGCCTGCAGCGCGTTGAGCAGCCGTTGCGCGAGTGGGCCGGAGGAGTTCTCGAAGCGCTCGACCATGGTGACCCAGACAGCTGCCGAGGCCGCCATGTTGGCCAGCGCCACGCAGGAGTCACCGATCAGGTGCCCGGCGGCCTCCACGCACTGCTCACCGGTGTAGGCGGCGGGGCCACCGCTCACCCCGAGGACGGCGACCTGCCGGCGCTCGGGTTGGGGATCCACGCTGCTCAGTGCCGTCAGCACCTCCTGAGCGGTGAACCCGCCCTGCAGCAGGTCCAGGCCGACGGAGCCGTACATGGGCTCGGCCATCGACTGGGTGGCGATGACCCCGTGGCCGGGGAGCGCGAAGGGCACGCTGTTGCCGACGGCGAACGCCTGGGACTGGGTGGCGACGCCCATCTCCCCGGTTTCGGCGTCTCGGGCGACGATCGAGTAGGTCACGGCGGGAGGCCTACCCGGGCATCCCCGGGAGCCCACACGCGGCCGCGCCCGATCGCCGCCGCGCGGTCTGCCGCGGCACCGAGGTTCCTGGCCTCGTCCCATGGGCCGCGGGCGCTACGCGGGTGCCCACCGCAGAGGGGTGCCGGGGCCGGGGCCCGGTCAGGATGGCCGGCGACCGGGAGCTCCGGTGGCGGCGGGGTGGCGGCGGACCAGCAGCCGGCCCGCGAGGACCGTGGCCGCGAGCCACAGCCCGCCCAACGCCCACCCCGCCAGGACGTCGGTCGGCGCATGCACACCGAGGTAGACCCGCGAGACGCCGATCAGCACTACGACGACGGACGCCACCACACCGATGACCACGCGGCGCACCATGCTCCGCGTCAACGAGCCGAGGACGACGGCCGACGAGAGCCAGGCCGCCGCGCCCGAGGTGCTGTGCCCGGACGGGAACGCGTAGCCGAGGGCATGCACCAGCGCCCCCGTCTCCGGTCGGGGCCGGGCCACCACCACCTTGATGACGGTGCTGGTCGCCGTGGCTCCGGCCGCGATGACCGTGAGGAACACCAGGGGCCGCCACGAACCGCGCGCACGGCGGGCCAGCAGCCCGACCACGAGGAGCAGCGGAACGACCACGAACACGCTGCCGAGGGTGGTGAACGCGCGCATCGCCAGCGTCAGCGCCGCGGTGCGGCGGTCGATGAGGAACCTCTCGATCGGGCCGTCGGCCTGCACGAGCTCGTCCCCGGCCACGACGTCCTCGGTGACGACGCTGAAGGTGGACAGCAGCAGCACGAGCACGCCCACGAGCACCGTCAGGGCCAGGCCGGGCCGGGTGATGGGACGAAACCTCCCGGCCAGGAAGGACGTCGACGCCTCGTACCGTCGGTTGCTCATGCGGCGGGAGTGCCCCGAGGGACGGTCCACCACTCAGCCGCCGATCTGCTCCATCGCCTCGGCAAGCAGCGTGACCGACCGGAGACGGCCCTCGGTGGTGGGCGCCTGGTGGGCGACGATCAGCTCGTCGGCGTCTGCCAGCTTCGCGAAGTTCTCCACGTAGTGGCGCACCTCGGGCGGCGTGCCCACGGCGGCGTAGGTGAGCATCTGGTCGACGTGGTGGGCGGCGCCCTCGGCCAGCAGCTGGTCGGCCTGCTCGTCGGTGAGCGCCTGCCCCCGGCCGAAGAGGGCGGCGGCGCGGACCCGGCGCGACGTCGCCAACTGCGCCTGCGCCTCCGCCGTGGTGTCGGCGGCGAGGACGTTGACCCCGGCTATGACGTGGGGCACGTCCAGCTGGTCGGAAGGCTTGAAGTCGCGGCGGTAGGCGGCGACGGCCGACTCGAGCATGGCGGGGGCGAAGTGGGAGGCGAAGGCGTAGGGCAGTCCGAGAGCCGCCGCCAGCGACGCACCGAACATCGACGAGCCGAGGATGTAGAGGGGTACGCGCGACCCCTTGCCGGGGATGGCGTCGACGCCCGGCACCCGTGTGCGTCCGGCGAGGTATGCCTGGAGTTCGAGTACGTCCTGCGGAAACGACTCCGCCGAGGTCGGGTCGCGGCGCAGCGCGTACATCGTGTTCTGGTCCGATCCCGGCGCCCGGCCGAGCCCCAGGTCTATGCGGCCGGGGTACATGGCGTCGAGGGTGCCGAACTGCTCGGCGATGGTCAGTGGCGAGTGGTTGGGCAGCATGACGCCACCGGCGCCGAGTCGGATGGTGTTCGTCCGCGCCCCGACGTGCGCGATCAGGACGCTGGTCGCCGACGAGGCGATCGAGGGCATGTTGTGGTGCTCGGCGTACCAGACCCGCTCGTAGCCGTGCTCCTCCGCTCGCTGGGCGAGGGCGACGCTGGCCGCGATGCTGCTGCTCGCGGTCTCGCCGCGGGCGATCGGCGCCAGATCGAGGATGGACAACGGGATGCGCATGGAGAAAGCCCTTCGGATCGGTTGCCCGCTGCAACGCGGGGACCTCCGGTGCCCTTCCCGGGTCCGGCGCACATCCCGGGTCGCCGGCACGCCTCCGCGATGCGGCCGCCGGCAATTCGTGCTGGCGACGCGCGTCTTGCACGCTTTGTCAAGCTATGGCTACTCACCGCTATAGGGTTCGCTGTGTCCCTCCAGCCCACGACCACGTCCGGCCATTCCGCGCCGGGGACGGGAGCGCCGACATGACGTCGTCCCGCTGCATCGATCCATCCCCCACCGCAGGCGTTCGGCCGAGCGGGCTGGCGCGCTACGGTGCTGCATCTGCGGCGGCCGTGGTCGCCCTGTCGGTCACGGTACTGGCCTCGGCCGGACCGGCCTCTGCTGCTGCGACGCCCGTGGACCTGGGCACCGCGGAACCCTTCGCCGTCCTGAGCGGCGCCGGTATCACCAACACCGGTGCGACCACCATCGGCGGGGACATCGGGTCGTGGCCGAACCCGGCGCTGACGGTGACCGGCTCGATCGTGCTGACCGGCACGAACCACCGGGGCGACAACGTGACGAAGATCGCGAAGACGGACCTGCGAACCGCCTACGACGCCGCCGCGGCTCAGGTCACCGACCCCGGCGGCACCATCAGCGCCGACCTGGCCGGACAGACGCTCACCCCTGGGGTCTACACGTCGGCGACGGGGCTGGCCATCAGCGGCACGGCCCACCTGACCCTGGACGCCAACGGCGACCAGAACGCCATCTTCCTGTTCCAGTCCGGCTCCACCCTGGTCACCCAGCCGAACACGCAGGTCGACCTGGTCGACGGCGCATCGGCGTGCAACGTGTTCTGGCAGGTCGCGAGCTCCACCACGCTGGGGGTGGACTCCGTCTTCCGCGGAAACATCCTCACCCAGGTGAGCACCACGATGAACACGCGCGCGAGGCTCGAGGGGTCGGCACTGTCCCTCGACGGCGCGTTCACGATGGATTCCAACACGATCGAGCGGCCACAGTGCGCCTCGGTGCCGATCGGGGGAACCTCCACGATCACCAACTCGGGGTCGACGCCCCCGGTCACGCCCCCTGTCACGCCCGGAGGAACGGGTCGCGGCGGTGCAGGCGGTGCCACGGGAGGCGCCGGCGCGCAGGTCGGACGGGTTCCGGTCGGTGCCGTCGCCGCCGGCGGTGGCGGATCGGCCGCCGTAGGTCGGCTGTGGTCCTCGGCGTTCTGACCGCCGACGGAACGTCGCGCGACCGCCCGACCGCCCCGGAACGGAACCGGCCACTCCTGTCTCCGGGTCGCCGGCGGTCGGTGGTCCTGGTCGCACTGGCCTTGGTGGTCACCGTCGCGACAGGTGGCTGCTCGGGTGAGGCGCGGGTCGGGCCGACCGCGTCCGCTCCCGCCTCCGTGCAGAGCGACACCCCGCCACCGTCCGCGGAACCCGCTGCGGCGCGCGGTGTCATGGCCGCATCTGCCCCGGTCCGGCTCCGCATCCCGTCGATCGGGGTGGACTCCGACCTGATGGCCCTCGGTCTGTTGGACGACGGGTCACTCGAAGTGCCGCCCGAAGGCTTCCCGGCCGGCTGGTACACCGGTGCGCCGACGCCTGGGGAACTGGGACCGGCGATCATCGCCGGCCACGTCGACTGGAACGGGCGACCCGGGGTCTTCTCCGCCCTCCGGAAGCTGGAGCCCGGTGCCGACGTCACCGTCGAGCGACAGGACGGCAGCGCCGCCGTGTTCCGGGTGCAGTCGGTCCAGCAGTTCCAGAAGGATGCGTTTCCCACGGACGCCGTCTACGCCGACATCGACCACGCAGGTCTCCGGCTGATCACCTGCGGTGGAGGATTCGACGCCGCGGCGCACAGCTACCGCGACAACATCGTCGTCTTCGCCGATCTGTTGGACGCCCACGACGCCGGATGACGGCGCGCGACCTACGTTGCTGATCAGCGCTGCACCACGGCGGGGACACCGCCGTCGGTCCCGCCCGGTCGCTCAGGTCCAGGACCTCTCCCAGGACCTCGACCACTGCCGCCCCGCCCTCCGCGCGTAACCGGCTGACCGCGGTCGTACCCGGCTGACGACGTCCGGGACCAGTGCGGCGAGGTCGACCGCCGACCTCGGCTGGGCATGCCCGTGGGGACGGCGTCACTCGGAAGAGCCCGCCGAGCGGGCCTGCACCAGGCGCGGAACACTGCGGCGTGGGGGCGGCCGACCGGGAGGGCCGGCCGCCGTGCTCGCGACTGCCCGCCGCCGGCTGTGCGGGACCGGCCTGGAAGGCGATCTGCATGGACTCGACCGCGACCGGATCGATGGAGGGCGTTCCGGTACGGAGCCCGGCCGGCCTGTCGTCGGCGGAGGTCGAGGAGCGGCGCCGTCGTGGTGAGGGCAACGCCGTGGTGGCCGAAGGGACGCGGACCTACGCGCGGATCCTGCGGACCAACGTCTTCAACTTCTACAACACGATCCTCTTCGTCATCGGCGCCGCGCTGCTGGCGCTCGGCCGGTACAACGACGCGTTCGTCAGCGTCGGCCTGGGCCTGGTGAACGCCGCGCTCAGCGCCGTCCAGGAGATCCGCGCCAAGCGCAAGCTCGACCAGTTGCAGCTGCTCAACCAGGCCGTCGTCCACGTCGTGCGGGACGGGCACGTCATGCCCGTCGTACCCGAAGGGGTCGTCCGGGACGACGTCCTGCACCTGCGACCGGGCGACCAGGTGGTCGTCGACGGCCCGCTGATCGACGGGCGGGTGGAGGTCGACGAGTCGCTGCTGACCGGCGAGTCCCAGGCTCTCCTGAAGCAGCCCGGCGACGATCTGCTCTCCGGCAGCTTCTGCGTCGGCGGGGAGGGCCACCAGCTGGCCCGCGGGGTCGGTGGGGCCAGCTACGCCAACCGGCTCACGGCGGAGGCCCGCCGGGACTCCAGCGACGTCACTCCGCTGCAGCGCCGCATCGAGTTCGTCGTCCGCCTGGTCATGACGCTCGTCGCCCTGATGAGCGCGACGATCCTGCTCCAGGCGGCGCTGGAGGGATTCGCGCTGGTGCGGATCGTGCAGACCACCGCGGTGCTGTCGGGTCTGGTGCCCTACGGGCTGTTCTTCCTCGTGGCGCTCGCCTACACCGTCGGCGCGGCGAAGAGCTCGGGCCGGGGGGCGTTGGTGCAGCGGGTGAACGCCGTGGAGTCGGTCAGCAACGTCGACACCGTCTGCGTCGACAAGACCGGCACGCTGACCACCGGCCGGCTGTCGGTGGTGGAGATCCGCCCCATCGGCCGGCACGACGCCGCGGACGTCGAGCGTCTGCTCGGCTCGATGGCCCGAAGCGCCGCGGCGCCCAACCTGACCACGACCGCCCTGGCCGCCGCCCTGCCCGGCGAGGCGTGGACCCTGTGCGAGGAGATCCCGTTCTCCTCGTCGCTGCGGTGGAGCGCCGTGCGCACCGACGACGCGGTGTGGGTGCTGGGCGCTCCGCAGGCCCTGGCCGAGCGCCTCCGCGGCCCGTCGCTGGCCGACGACATTCGGGGGCTGACCGCCGAGGGGCTCCGGGTGCTCGTGCACGCCCGCGCCGTGGGTCCGGCCGCGCCCCTCCGGGACACGAACTCCCGCCCGGTCCTGCCCGAACTCGAACCCGTCGCCCTCGTCGTCCTCGCCGACGAACTGCGCCCCGGCGTGACCGACACGCTCGCGGAGTTCGCGGCCCAGCGAGTCGCCGTCAAGGTGATCTCCGGGGACGACCCGGGAACCGTGGCCGCCCTCGCCATCCAGGCCGGGCTCTTTCCGACCCCGCCGGTGAACGGCGCCACGCTCGACCAGCTCAGCGACCCCGAACTGGACCACGTCGTGGCCGACAGCACGGTGTTCGGACGGATCGCACCCGAGCAGAAGGAGCGCATCGTCGCGTCGCTGCGTCGGCAGGGCCGCTACGTGGCCATGGTGGGCGACGGGGTCAACGACGCGCGGGCGCTCAAGCAGGCCCAGGTCGGGGTGGCCATGCGCAGCGGCAGCGCGGTCACCCGCGACGTCGCCGACATCGTCCTGACCGACGACTCACTGGCCGCGCTGCTGCCCGCCCGGCAGGAGGGCCGCCGGATCATCAACGGCATCGCGACGTCGATGCAGTTGTTCCTCGCGCGGGTCGCCACCCAGGGGCTGGTCATCCTCGCCGTCACCATGCTCGGGCTGGGCTTTCCGTACTCGCCGTCCCAGGTGGGGTTGACCCTGTTCACCGTCGGGGTGCCGACGCTGTTCCTCACGGCCTGGGCCCGCCCGACCACACCGGACCCCGCGCTGCTCGGCTCCCTGGCCCGGTTCGTCATACCGGCGGCGGTGGTCACGGCCGCCGCCGGGGTCGGCGTGTACGCCTGGCTCTACTCGGCCGTCCTGGAGGGCTTCTCCGGCGACATGACGCCCCCGCCGGGCGTCATCGAGGAGTTCGAGTCCTACACCGGGGTCGCCTACGGGGACAGCGGCTTCGCCGAGGCGGCGGCAACGATCGGGGCGCAGACGGGGCTGTCCACGTTCGTGTCCCTCGCCTCCTTCATCCTCATCCTCTTCCTCCGGCCGCCGACCCGGTTCTTCGCCTCCTACACCCGGCCGACCACGGACAAGCGTCCCGCCGTTCTCACCGCAGCGCTCATCCTCCTGCTGGCGGTGGTGCTCTTCGTGCCGGTGCTGTCGGGCTACTTCGGGCTCACCCACGCCGCGGCGCCGGTGTTCGACACGGTCCTGCCCGCCCTGGGCATCTGGTTCGTCGTGCTGACCGTGGCCTACCGTTTCCGCGTGCTCGACCGGGCCCTGGCCCTCGACGATCTGCCGGCCGCCGTCCGGCCCCCTCGCTGAGGGTGGCGCAGCGGGGGCGCCCCCGGAGCTCGAACTCGGGCAGCCGGTCCCACGTCCAGCGCAGCGAGGGTGACCCTCGGCCCGGGCGTCCTCCGGCTCGTCCAGCCGGTCCGAAGGGTGGTCCCGGGGACCGTCCGGCTCCTTTTCCCGCCCGCCGTCGGATGCCGCTCCAGGCATCGATGTGCCGCTCGACCACGACCCGGCGACGATGGGAGGTGCCGGGATGTCCGGCCGCATCTGGGGAGTGCTCGAAATGTCCAGCAACGCGCCGGCCGGCACATCCGGCACCCGTGGCCCTGGCCGAGGACAGTGGTGACCATGCGCCGCGCCCGTCCGCTGTGTCTCGCCGGGATCGCACTGGTCCTCGTGACGTCGTGCACCTCGGAGAACAGCACACCGGTGGCCGCCTCCGGTACCGGACCTTCTGCCACGGCGCCGACGACGGCAACCACGACCGGGGCGGGCGCGCTGCCGAGACCGGCGCACGTGATGGTCGCGATCTTCGAGAACGAGGACGCCGCGGACGTCCTGGGTTCCGCCGAGGCCCCGTACCTGACCGAACTGGCAGCGTCGGCCGCCAGCTTCGACGACGCGCACGGCGAGACCCATCCCAGCCAGCCGAACTACCTGGCGCTCTTCTCGGGATCCACTCAGGGAGTGACCGACGACCGGTGCCCGGTCGACCTGACCGGCGACAACCTCGCCGCGCAGCTGCTCGCGGCCGGCGAGACGTTCACCGGGTACTCGGAGGGACTGCCCGAGGCGGGCTATGCCGGGTGCAGCAGCGGGCGTTACGCGCGCAAGCACAACCCGTGGGTGAACTTCGCCGACCTGCCGCCGTCGGTGAACCAGCCGTTCAGTGCGCTGCCGGCCGACTATGCCGACCTGCCGACGGTGTCGTTCGTCGTGCCCGACCTCTGCAACGACATGCACGACTGCGGTGTCGCCGCCGGCGACGCCTGGGCGCGCGAGCATCTCGCCCCTTACGTCGACTGGGCGGTCGAGCACGACAGCGTGCTGATCGTGACCTTCGACGAGGACGGCGGCAGCCGCGACAACCACATCGCGACGATCGTGGCCGGCGCCGGCGTACGGGCCACCCACGTGGGCCGGCGCATCGACCACTACGACCTGTTGCGCACCATCGAGGACATGTACGGCCTGCCGCCGCTCGGGAAGGCAGCCAATGCCTCTCCCGTCACCGGCATCTGGGCCGCGAACTGAGGCGATCGTCGGCCGACCTTCAGGCGGTCAGTTCCTCGCACTTCGGGCAGCGCTGCACGCCGATGACCGGCTCGGCCCAGTCCCGGTTCGGCAAGGGCCGAACCGGCGTGCCGCACACGGACACGTCTCCCCCGGTGCGGAGAAGGCGCGCGACGGCGTGCGCCACCCCGGCGGGCCGGTCGTCGGTCCGGACACCGACGGAGGAGGAGGCCCCGATCGCCACCACGCGCTTGGCGCCGACCATGTGAGCACTACGCATGGTCACATCGTTCCCTGATCGGGTGACGGTGCGCTATGACGAACGCCATGGTGCGACGCAGGACACTGCGCGCGCAGCCGATGTCCGCGCAGCCGATGTGCGGCGGCCTGGCAGGAAGTGTGCCCTGCAGGAAGTTCGCTCTACTCTCCTCCCGGCCCGGCCTGCGCCGGCGGCAGAGATCAGGAGTAGCCATGAGCGAGCCCCGTACCAGCAGCGATCCCACCGAACACGTGCCGGGCGTCGCCCGCGGACCGATTCCGGCCACCGGAGACCGAGGCGTCGAAGCCTTCGGCTACCGACAGGAGTTGAAGCGCTCGCTCAGCTTCACCGACCTCCTGGTCTACGGCCTGATCTTCATGGTGCCCATCGCACCGTTCGGAATCTTCGGCAGTGTCTTCCAGGCCTCGGGCGGCATGGTCGCCCTGGTCTACGCCGTCGGCGGGCTGGCCATGGCCTTCACCGCGGCGTCGTACTCCCAGATGTCCCGCGCCTTCCCGATGGCCGGGTCGGTCTACACCTACGCCGGCCGCGGCATCGCCCAGCCGGTCGGCTTCCTCGCCGGGTGGATGATCCTACTGGACTACGTCCTGATCCCCGGGCTGCTGTACCTCATCGCCTCGATCGCGATGAACTCGACCGTCCCGTCGGTCCCGGTGTGGGTGTGGCTCGTCGCGTTCGTCGTCCTCAACACCGTCGTCAACTACTTCGGCATCGAGTTCACCGCCCGGGTCAACCGGATCATGCTGGTCGCCGAGTTGATCGTGCTGGCGATCTTCCTGGTCATCGGCGTGGTGGCGCTGGCCGGCGGCGAGGGGCGCGGCTTCGATTTCTCCCCCGTCTACAACAGCGACACGTTCTCCCTGAAACTCGTCTTCGGGGCGGTCTCCATCGCGGTGCTCAGTTTTCTGGGCTTCGACGGCATCTCGACCCTGGCGGAGGAGAACCGCGAGTCGGCCCGGTCCATCGGGAAGTCGATGATCGCCGCGCTCGCGCTCGCCGGCGTCCTGTTCATCGTGCAGACCTGGGTCGCCGCCCTGCTGGTGGCCGATCCGGAGAGCCTGATCGCCGATGGCGACGCGGCGGGGACCGCCTTCTACGACGCCGCCGAGGTGGCCGGCGGGCACTGGCTGTCAGTGCTGACCGCCGTGGCGACGGCGATCGCGTGGGGCTTCGCCAACTCGCTCGTGGCCCAGGCCGCTACCTCGCGCTTGCTGTACGCGATGGCGCGGGACCGCCAGCTGCCCCGCTTCCTCGCCCACGTGCACCCCACCCGGCGCGTTCCGGTGAACGCCACCCTGCTCGTCGCGGTGGTGTCCCTGGCGCTCGGCCTCTACATGACCACCCGCGACGACTACGGGATCGGAACGCTGTCGACGCTGGTCAACTTCGGCGCGCTGACGGCGTTCCTGCTGCTGCACGTGTCCGTGGTCGTGCACTACGTGGGCCGGCGGAAGAGCAGGGACTACTGGCGGCACCTCGCCGTGCCGGTGATCGGCTTCGCGATCCTGCTCTACGTCCTGATCAACGCGAAGCTGGCCGCGCAGGCCGTGGGCCTTGTCTGGCTGGGCGTCGGCGTGGTGGCGCTCGCGGTCCTGCTGGCCACCGGACGCGAGCCCCAGCTCAGCGCGGAAGAGGAGCTCTGAGCCGGTGCGGCTCGCCGACGCCCCCGGTCAGTGGGCGTCGGCGGGCCGCAGCAGCATCACCGCCGCCATCGCCGGGAACATCAGGATGTGACCCCAGGTCATCAGCGCGTCCGCTCCGACCGCACCGGCCCAGAACAGCAGGATGAACACCGCGAACGGTAGGTACATCGCCGCGGACATCTCAGCGATGCCGCGCCATGAACGGCCACGGAACGTCATCCATGCGCCCATGCCGACCGCCATGTTGGTCGCCATCACGAGGGCCCCGACCTCGGGCCGGGCGGTCAGGGCCGGCCACATCAGGTGCTCCAGGGGACCCAGCGCGAACATTCCGACGAACATCGCCACCACCATCTCGACGTAGTGAGCCACGGCGCGCCCTACCTGCTGGCGCCGGCGGGCGGCGGAGTTCTGATCGGCGGCGGGGAGGATCTCAGTGGTCATGGCGCAGATCGTCGGCCGCCGCGACCCGGTGGCCAGGTGCCGGACGTCATGTCCGGAGGTCACGGGTCAGCCGTGACCTCCCGCGTCAGACCAGGCCCAGTGCTCGCCCCCGGAGCGCCGCCTGAGTGCGGTCACGGGCGCCCAGCTTCGCCAGCACGTTGGTCACGTGGTTCTTCACCGTGCCCTCCGCCAGGAACAGCGCCCCGGCGATCTCGCGGTTGCTCTCGCCCTCGGCGAGCCGGCGCAGGATGTCGAGCTCACGGTCGGACAGCGGCACCACCAGCGGCTGGGCACGCCTCGGGGCGTCGTCGGGCAGCGCGGCGAAGCGCGCGATCACCTTGGCGGCGACCGACGGCTGCAGCACCGACTCCCCTCTGGCGGCAGCGAGCAGTGCCTCGACGAGCCGGTCGGACGGGACGTCCTTGAGCAGGTAGCCGACGGCGCCGGCCCGCAGCGCCGCGAACACGTCCTCGTCGTCGTCGAAGGTGGTGAGCGCCAGCACCCGGACGGCAGGGTGCTCGACGCGCAACCGCTTGGTGGCGGCGATCCCGTCGAGCACGGGCATGTGCAGGTCCATGAGGACGACGTCGGGGCGCAGCACCGCCGTCCGCTCCAGCGCGGCCGCGCCATCGCCGGCCTCACCGACCACCTCGATCTCGGCGCGCACCTCGAGCAGCGTCGCCAGCGCCTCCCGGAACAGCGCCTGGTCATCGACCAGCAGCACCCGCACCGGCGTTCCACTGCCGCTCATCCGGGCACCACCACCCGCAGGGTCGTCCCGGAGCCGGGCGCCGAGGCGACCGTGAGGCTGCCACCGAGCCGCTCGGCACGCTCCCCCAGGCCGAGCAGGCCGAAGCCCACACCGGTGGCTCCCGCACCGGGGAGCCCCGCGCCCCCGCCGTCGTCGCAGACCTCGAGCGACACCGAGCCGTCGTCACGGTAGTGGAGCACCAGCCGAGCGCGCGCGGCCGCCGCGTGCTTGCGGACGTTGGTCAGGCCTTCCTGGGCGCTCCGGAACAGCGCCTCCTCAGCGGCTGCGCTCAGGGCGCGGACGATGCCGGTGACCTCCAGGTCGGTGGGCACGCCGGCGGCGGAGGTCTCCTCGGCGAGCTGCTTCATCGCGTCGTCCAGCGGTGGCGTGACCCGGGCCTCGCGGAACGCGGAAACCGACCGCCGGACCTCTGCCAGGGCGTCGGTGGACTGCTGCTGGGCCTTGGCCAGGACGGCGTCGGCCCTCGCGGGATCGCTGCGCAGCACGGCCCGCGCTGCCTGGACCTGCATCTGGACGACGGTGAGGTGGTGGCCCAGCCCGTCGTGGATGTCGCGGGCGAGCCGGTTGCGTTCCTGCGTGGTGGCGAGCTCCTCGGCCTGCGCGGCGAACGCCCGCAAGTGGACGTTGGCCTCCGCGAGCTCCGCGCGCGCCGCCTGCTCGCGGCGGAGCAGCTCGGTCACCACCGCGGTGAACGCCGCCGCGGCCAGGATGCCGAGTCCGCTGCGCAGCCCGTCGCCCCACGCCATGCCGACGTGCACCAGTGGTACGGCCGCCGTGATCACGGCGGCGGCGGGCAACGGCAGGAGCAGCACGCTCTGGCTCACCAGCACCATGAGCAGCAGGGTGCCGCCGATGCCGAGTCCCGAAGCACCGAAGACGACGTAGGCCAGGGGAAGTTGCACCGCCAGGTACGCCACCGCCGCCACCCGGCGCCGAAGAATCGGCTCCTGCCGGTCGATCCACGGATAGGCGACAACCGCCACCAGGCTCAAGATCGAACCCAGGACGACGGCCGTCATCGGGTCCGCGAGGCCGGTGCTCTCGACCAGCAGGGTGACGAACGCGCCGCACGTCAGCAGGACGAGGGCGCGGGTCACGGCACCCACTGTCCTGTGCCGCCGTTCGTGAGGTCAACGGCGACGTGCCCCGACCGGCTCAGCGCAGCGGCACCAGGCACCGGCACGGGCCACCGGGCGGAGAGCGTCGGCTGGACGGGCTCAGTCGTCCTGGTCGGGATCAGGCAATCGCGCCCCTGCGGCGACCTCCGCGCCGTCCTCCACGGCAGCGCGCCGTCCCACCAGGGTGATGTCGCCGTCCCCACCGACGACAGCGCCCTTGCCGACCTGCACAAGATCGTCGAGGACGGCGCGGGTGACGGTGGCCCCGGAGCGGACCCGTACGCCGGGAAGCAGCACGGAGTCCACGACGGTCGCCCCCTCCTCGACGACCACACCCGGGGAGAGCACCGAGCCACGCACGTCCCCGCCGACGCGGGTGCCACCGGAGATCAGGCTGTCCTCGACGACGGCCGACCGGAGCAGGCGGGCGGCGCTGTGCCGGCCGCCGCGGGTGTGCAGCGGCCACGCCGGGTCGTCGAGGTCGATGGGCGGCTCCTCGGAGAGGAAGTCGCGGTGCGCCTCCCAGTACGCCGGAACGGTGCCGACGTCGCGCCAGTAGCCGGAGAGCGGGTACGCGCGGGCCAGCCCGTCGCGGGTCTGCGCCGGCAGCAGGTGGCTGCCGAGGTCCTCCAGCCCCTCCTCGCCCACCTCGTCGGCCAGCGCCTCGAGCCGGTCCAGCGTGGCGCCGGGGCTGAAGACGAAGACCTCGTTGGTGGCCGTGGTCGTCGCGGGCTGGTCGGGCTTGTAGGCGTAGTCGGTGACCTTCTCGCCGTCGACCTGCACGATGCCGTAGCGCGCCGCATCGTCGGCAGCCACCTCGGTGGTCACCATCGTCACCTCCGCACCCGAACCGAGATGCGCCTCTGCGACCTCGCGGTAGTCGAGCTTGTAGACGGCGTCGGAGCTGACCACGACCAGGGCGTCGGCTCCGAACTCACGGATCAGGTCGGCCTGGCGCCACAGCGAGTCCGCCGTGCCGGTGTTCCAACCGCCCCGGTCGGTGCCCTGGAACGGCGGCAGCATCATCAGCCCACCGGTCGTGCGGTCCAGGTCCCACGGACGGCCGTTGGCCAGGTGGTCGGAGAGCGACGTCGGGTGGAACTGCACCGAGACCCACACGTCGGCGATCTCCGAGTGCTGGCAGTTGCTCAGCGGGAAGTCGATCAGCCGGTAGACACCGGCGAAGGGGACGGCGGGCTTGGCGCGCTGCTCGGTCAGCAGCTCCAGGCGGCCTCCCGCTCCACCGGCGAGGACGAGGACGAGGATGCGGGGAAGGGCCACGCAGGGCCCCCTACCCCGCCCGGCCCGGGGGTAGGCGGGTGCGGGTCAGCGGCTCTGCAGGGCGTCGAGGGCCACGGCCATGGACGCCGCGACGCGGAAGTCCAGGCGCGGGTCGGGCACGGTGACGCTGTACCGGTCCCGGATGGCTTTCTGCCGCTCGCTGACCAGCACGGTGGCGCCCGTGTTCGGATCGACGAAGTCGAAATGGAAGATGAAGGGCACCCAGATGTCTCCGACGACGGGGAGGAAGTCCCAGACCCGGCGGAGGACGGCGATGACCGGTCGCCGCTCCCGGCCGACGGCGGTCAGCCCTGGAGCCGACAGGTTCCAGGTGGAGCGCAGCAGGCTGGCTCCGAACTGCTTGCTGAACGAGCCGATCGCCGTGCCGTACTCGTCGAACACGTCGTGGTCGGCATGGACGTCGAGGCGCTGGCGGGCCTTGAAGGAGAACACCCGGCGGCTCTTGGACTCGTCGGCGAAGAACACCACCTCCTCCTTGAGCTTCATCCGCTTCTGCTCGGCCAGCGCCAGCAGGTGACCCTCGGTGCCGTCGGGATTGGCGGCGAGGACCTCGTAGCGGTTGACCATCACGGTGATCCGCTGCTTCACGAAGAAGGCGGGCACGATCATCGCGGCCGGGGGCTGGGATCCGAAGGATTGGGTCACGGCGTCACTCCGGTCGTCGATGGCAGGTGCAGGCGCCCATCGTGGCGTACCGGAGGCACCACCGGGCGAGCCGCGGCCGCTCCCGGCGTTCCCGCGCGCCACTTCTTGTTCCCCTGCGTCGTCCCCGGGTCTCCTGAGGTCGCCGGGCCCGCGCGCTGATCCGTGACCGGAACCGCGGCGCCGGCCGCTCGACCAGCACGGGGCCCGCCCGAGGAGCTCATCGACTCCGGCCGCGGGGGTCAGGGTCGGCACAGAAACGCCGTCCAGGCTCTTTCCCTGCGCCCGACCTCCGTGATCCACTGCGCTCCTCCGCCGCACCGCGGCGTCGGAGCGAGCTGGAGGCTGAGATGTCGTCGGGGCCGGACCAGACGTCGGATCGGGCGGCGCGGTGACCGCCACCGCTCCTCGGGGCACCGGGGCGGTCAGCCCCGGACACGGCAACGGCATGCCCGCGCCGCGGCGGGCGACGATCGCCGAGCGGACGCTGCGCACGGACCGCTGGTGGCTCCAGCCGCTGGTGACGGTCGTGGTGCTGGTGCTGTTCATCGCCTACTCGACGTTCCGGGCATTCCAGAACGCGCACTACTTCGCCGAGCCCTACATCTCGCCGTTCTACTCTCCGTGCCTCACCACCGCGTGCGAGGGCGACACCTTTCCGGAGCTGTTCACCGGACCCTCCTGGATCTCGCCGGCGATCTACATCCTCGTGGTGCCGCTGGGCTTCCGGCTGACCTGCTACTACTACCGGAAGGCCTACTACCGGTCGTTCTGGCTCTCGCCGCCGGCGTGCGCCGTGGGTGAGCCGCACCGGCGCTACACCGGCGAGACCCGTCTTCCCCTGCTCGGGCAGAACGTGCACCGGTACGCGTTCTACGCCGGGCTGGTCTTCAACGTGATCCTCAGCTACGACGCCGTCCTCTCCTTCCGGGACGAGACGGGCGCGTGGGGGCACATGGGCCTGGGCACGCTGGTGCTGCTCGCGAACGCCGCCCTGCTCTGGCTGTACTCGCTGTCGTGCCACTCCTGCCGGCACATCGTCGGCGGCCGGCTCAACTCCTTCTCCCGGCATCCGCTGCGCTACAAGTTCTGGATGGTCGTGTCGCGGCTGAACGCCAACCACATGAAGTTCGCGTGGATCTCCCTGTTCGGCGTCGCGTTCGCCGACTTCTACGTCCTGCTGCTGGCCACCGGCACGATCAACGATCTTCGCTTCTTCTGATGATGGGGCCCTCCTGATGGAGCTCGAGAGGCACGAGTACGACGTCGTCGTGGTCGGGGCGGGAGGTGCGGGCCTCCGGGCCGCGATCGAAGCCCACGAGAGCGGCGCGCGCGTTGCGGTGGTGTGCAAGTCGCTCCTCGGCAAGGCGCACACCGTCATGGCGGAGGGCGGCATCGCCGCGGCGATGGCCAACCTCTACCCCGAGGACAACTGGCGGGTGCACTTCCGCGACACCATGCGCGGCGGCACGATGCTCAACCCCTGGCGCATGGCTCAGCTGCACGCGCAGGAGGCGCCGGACCGGGTGCGCGAGCTGGAGGACTGGGGCGCGCTGTTCGACCGGACGGCGGACGGCTTGATCAGCCAGCGCGACTTCGGCGGTCACCGGTTCGCCCGCCTGGCCCACGTCGGCGACCGGACCGGCCTGGAGCTGATCCGCACCCTGCAGCAGCGCACGGTCGCCCTCGGTATCGACGTGTACATGGAGTGCACGGTCACCCGGCTCCTCACCGATGACGCGGGCATCACGGGGGCCTTCGGCTACTGGCGGGAGTCCGGGCGCTTCATCGCCTGGGAGGCCCCCTCCGTCGTGCTGGCCACCGGCGGGATCGGCAAGTCCTACAAGGTCACCTCGAACTCCTGGGAGTACACCGGCGACGGCCACTCCCTCGCCCTCCAGGCCGGCGCCACGCTGGTCAACATGGAGTTCGTCCAGTTCCACCCGACCGGGATGGTCTGGCCTCCGTCGGTGCGCGGCATCCTCGTCACCGAGAGCGTGCGCGGCGACGGCGGCATCCTGAAGAACTCGGCCGGCAACCGCTTCATGTTCGACTACATCCCCGACTTCTTCCGCAAGGAGACGGCGGAGAGCGAGGCCGAGGCCGACCGCTGGTACGACGACAAGAAGAACAACCGGCGTCCGCCCGAGCTGCTCCCCCGCGACGAGGTCGCCCGCGCGATCAACAGCGAGGTGAAGGCCGGCCGCGGCACCCCGCACGGCGGCGTCTTCCTCGACATCGCCTCGCGCCGCTCGCCCGAGTACATCCGCAAGCGGCTGCCGTCGATGTACCACCAGTTCAAGGAGCTGGCCGAGGTGGACATCACCAGCGAGCCGATGGAGGTCGGGCCCACCTGTCACTACGTGATGGGCGGCGTCGAGGTCGATCCGGACAACGCCGCTGCGCGGGTGCCGGGGCTGTTCGCCGCGGGGGAGGTGGCCGGCGGGATGCACGGCTCCAACCGGCTCGGCGGGAACTCGCTGTCCGACCTGCTCGTCTTCGGCCGGCGGGCCGGCCTCGCCGCCGCCGAGCACGCGCTCAAGCGGATGGGCCGGGTGGAACTGGCCGACGACGCCCTGGCCGACGCCGGGCGGGCGGCGCTCGCCCCGTTCGAACGCGAGGGCGGCGAGAACCCGTACACGGTGCAGCACGACCTGCAGCAGACGATGCACGATCTGGTCGGCATCATCCGGACCGCGCCGGAGATGGAGCAGGCGCTGGCGCGGATCGCCGCCCTGAAGGAGCGGGTCGCGAACCTCTCGGTGGAGGGGCACCGGCAGTACAACCCGGGCTGGCACCTGGCCCTCGACCTGCCGCACATGCTGATCGTCAGCGAGTGCATCGCCCGCGCGGCGCTCGAACGACAGGAGAGCCGCGGAGGCCACACCCGCGACGACTTCCCTGCCTCGGACGCGGAGTGGGCGAAGACCAACCTGATCTGCACCCCCACCGGGGACGGCGGAGTGGCGGTGCGCCACCAGCCGCTGCCCCAGATGCCGCCGGAGCTCGCGGAGATCTTCGAGGAGACGGCATGACCTACGACGCGACGTTCCGGGTGTGGCGCGGCGACGCATCGGGCGGCGAGCTGCAGCCGTTCACCGTGGCCGTGAACGAGGGCGAGGTGGTGCTCGACGTCATCCACCGCCTGCAGGCCACCCAGGCCGGGGACCTCGCCGTGCGTTGGAACTGCAAGGCCGGCAAGTGCGGATCGTGCAGCGCCGAGATCAACGGGCGCCCGCGGCTGATGTGCCTGACCCGGATGAGCACGTTCGGCGAGGGCGAGACGGTGACGGTCACCCCGTTGCGCACGTTCCCCGTCATCCGCGACCTGGTCACCGACGTCTCCTACAACTACGAGAAGGCGGCGCAGATCCCGGCGTTCACGCCGCGGCCCCGCGAGAAGGACGGCAGCCACCGCATGCAACAGGTGGACGTCGAGCGCCCGCAGGAGTTCCGCAAGTGCATCGAGTGCTTCCTCTGCCAGGACACCTGCCACGTCATCCGTGATCACGAGGAGAACAAGGCGGCATTCGCCGGGCCCCGGTTCCTGATCCGCCTGGCCGAGCTCGACATGCACCCGCTCGACGTCGTCGACCGCCGGAACGCCGCGCAGGAGGAGTTCGGCCTGGGCTACTGCAACATCACCAAGTGCTGCAGCGAGGTCTGCCCCGAGGGCATCCATCTCACCGACAACGGCATCATCCCGCTCAAGGAGCGGGTGGTGGACCGCAAGTACGACCCGCTGACCTGGCTCGGCTCGAAGATCGGCCGGCGCCGGAGCGACTGAACGAGGACCCGGTGAAGGTCACGACGACGCGCGTGATCCCGCCGCCCTGGGAACACCTGGCGCCTGCTCTGCGACTCCGGGGTCCAGCTGCGGCCGCTTCCCCCGGTGTCTTCCTCGGGGAGCCGTCGAACCGCCTGCCGTTCGACGTGGAGACGACCGCGGATCCCAGCGCACCCGGGACGCACTGGTCGAGCCGCAACCGGCAGGTCGCGCCGCGGAACGTCGTCCCGGTGGCCGGCCCTGGGGACGAGGTCCGAGGAGATCGTGCGCGGGCGGATGCGGGCGGCGTGACATGACCCGGCTGGAGGACGGCGCCCCGTCGTCGGCTCCTCCGATGAGCAGGCGAGGGCCTCCTCGAGGGCCTCCTCGACCATCTACCGACGTCGTCCTTCGTCGTCGTCGTCGCAGGGGGCGGGCTGAAGAGCCTCCTCACTCCTCCTGCTGCTGCGCGGCTGCCCGCCGCTCCGCCCCGGTCTCCCCCGCATAGCCGACGTCCTGCCCGGCGACCCGGCCGACGAACTCCGCGGACTCGCCGGTGCCCGTCGTGCTCTGCGCATCGGGGGCGTCGCTCTCGCCCCCGCCGGTCGCCCGGGACAGCGCCTGGGCGTCGTCGGGGTCGACGTCCTCCTCGCCCGGCCGCGGGTCGGTGGTCACGGCATGCCGTCGCCGAAGACATGCCCCGCGGCAGGAAGGGGACGGCGGACCACGGGGCGCACCTTGCGGGCCTTCGGCAGCCGAGTGGTGTAGCTCTCCGCGTTGCGGCGGATGTGGGCGAGGTCGTCGTCGGTCGATTCCCGCGTCACCTTGGCGGGGACGCCGGCCACGACCGACCTCGGCGGCACGGTCATACCCGGAGGCACCACCGCCCCGGCCGCCACGATCGACCCGGTGCCGATGCGAGCGCCGTTCATCACGATGCAGCCCATGCCGAGCAGGACGTCGTCGTCGACCCGCGCCCCGTGGAGGACCACCCGGTGGCCGATGGTCACCCCGCGGCCGATGAGCAGCGGAAAGCCGGGGTCGGAGTGCAGCGTGCAGCCGTCCTGGACGTTGCTTCCCGGCCCGATGACGATGACCTCCTCGTCGGCGCGGGCGATGGCGCCGTACCAGATGCTCGCGTGCGCTTCGAGGGTGACGGCGCCGACCACCACCGCAGTCGGTGCGACGAAGGCCTCGTCATCGATCTTCGGAGCACCGAACTGCAGCTCGGCGATGTAGTTGCTGTCGGTCATGCGCGTCTCCCTGTGCCGGTGCGCCACCGTTCGCGCCTGCCCGGGAGTCTTGCCGATCCGCGGGCCGGAGTGAAGCCCTATTCCCGGCCGGCCGCCGGCTCGATCAGGGGTGCGGGGTCGTCGTCCGGAGGCCGCCGGAGACGGCGACGTGCATGCGGCGCACCAGCTGTTCGAGCGCGCTGGTCGGCACGTCCGGGCGACCCGGAGCCGGCGGCATCAGCACCCAGAGCAGCAGGTAGACCACGACGCCGGCACCGCCGGCGAGGGTGAGGCCGACGAAGCCGACCCGCCAGAGCAGGGAGTCGATCCCGCTGTACTCGGCCAGGCCGCCGCAGACCCCGCCGGCCAGCCGGTCGGTGTCACTGCGGCGCAGCGGAGGTCGGGCGGAGGGGGTCGAGGTGGGCTGCTGGCGGCCGGCGGGCTGGCCGCCGGTGGGCTGGTCAGGGGGCGGGGTGGCGGGCGGGACGTTCGTCATGGGTAGCAGCCTGTCGACCACGACGGCTGCCGACCATCAGGGAACCCCCGGATCCGTCCCTGATTCAGCGACCGGCCTTCTCAGGGCAGGGTGCCGGTCAGGTCGGGTCCAGCACTCCGATGTGAGCGAGGAGCCGGGCCGCGGCACCGTCCTCTCCGGACAGGACCCGCCGCACGAGCTCCGACAGCTCGGGGTCGCGGTCCGCAGGCACGTCCTTCACCACCGCCGCGCCGTCCTGGGGCCGGGTCCCCGTGACCCCCACCGTCCGGGCACCCCCGGGACCGCCGATCGTCAGCTGCCCCTCGAACCCCGGCTGGCGCACCTCCAGCGTGGTGCGGTCGTCGTCTCCCATTCCGGCGTCCTACCCACCGGCGGGCATCGGCAACGGATCCTGCGCTGCCGATGCCCGCCGGATCAGACGGTGAAGTTCGCGGTGTCCTGGGCCATCTGCCGCAGCGCACCGAACTCCGACGACGCCGTCAGGCCCCACCGGCAGTCGGCGTTGGACGCGATCGTCGGCGGGCGGTTGAAGTAGAACGCCGCTGTGAAGACGTCCCGGTTGGCGACCAGGTAGCGCTGCGCGTTGTTGAGCCACTGCGTGCGACTGGCGTTGGAGTGGCTGGCGAACTCGGGGAACGAGGCCTTCTTGCCGTGTGCACGGGCGAAGGCGGCGACCGGGTCACCCAGGTACTGCAGCTCGTTGTACTTACCGGTGCCCGTCGCGCCGCAGCTGATCCAGTTGTAGGCGTCGGCTCCGACGTTGTCGACCCACTCGTCACCGGGGTACCACTTGGCTGCGGCCTGCTCGCTGGCGGGATTGACGCGGAACGAGTAGGCGGTCATCTGCCACGTCCAGATGACGTTCGTGGCGCCCTGCTGGTCGAAGATCGTCTCGACGTGCCGATAGGCCGCGATGAAGTCGGCGGCGCTGCCCAGAGTCAGGCGGTCGTGCGCTTCCGGCTCGTGGTTGTAGGCGACCATCGGGTTGCCGCCCCGGGCCTTGATCGTCTGCGCCCAGGTGACGATCTGGTTGTAGAGCGACGAGCCCGGCCCGGCGGCGGCGACGTCGCGCCACGTGGTGCCACCGGCGCTGACCGTGATCATGGCCGCCTTCGGGACGCCACCCGCGAACTTGGCGTAGGCGTGGTTGGCCAGCGGAACGCCCGTTCCGGCCAGCGCCTGCTGGTAGCCGCCGGCGACCGAGCCGATGTACATGCGCCCCCCCGTGGTGCTGCCGGCCGGGGCCACAGCCGGGGCGGCAGCAGGCGCAGTGGCAGGGCCTGGTGTGGCCTTGGACCTGCCGGGAGCGACCGATCCCGGGCCGGCGGGGGCTTGAGCGGAGCCAGCAGGGGTGCCGGCGGCGGCAGCCCCGGCGCCGGGGCCGGCCACGGAGGCGATCGAACCGCCCTCGGTGGCCGTCACCTGACGGGTGACGGAGGAAGCGGCGGGCTGAGTGGCCACCGACGGGGCAACCGCGAGCGCGAGGGCGACCGCAGCCGTTCCCGTGGCGGTCAGCATGAGGCCGTTCCAGACGGCGCGGGACACTCGTGAGGACGAGCGCATGGCGGGACAACTCCTTCTTCCTGAGAACCGCTGACCGGGTTAGCTGACGGGTTCGGGCGGGAAGGCGGCCCTACGGCACGTGGCCGATTCACCCCAGGGATCTGTGGGTCCCCGGCTCCGCGCGCACCAGCCGGTGCGGCGACGGATTGAGCGGCGGTCCGGCGAGTTCCCGATCTGTCGGGGCGACGCCTCGCTCGAACCGGAGAGAACGTAACCCGCAACTTTTGGTAACGGAAGGGTCACGGAGAAAAACTACACAAGTGTTCTTCGTTGGCCCTGCGCGGTTTTGCTATGACTCTGCGTCCAGACTCGCCGGCCGCTCCGGCGATCACCCCGGTCGAGCCCGGCGCCGAGCCGCAGGACGGAGCATCGCGGCCGCGGGGAAAAGGATCCGCTCGGTAGCGGAACGGTTCTAGCCTCGGCCCTCTCCGGCCGATCTGGAGCTGTCATGCGTCCTCGCCCCCGACTCGTCGTCGCGGCCCTCTGCGCGACCGCGTTCATCGCCGGCTGCTCCACACCGGCCGAACCCGATTCCCCGCCGGCCCAGCTGGCGGCCACGACGACGCAGGCACTCACTCCGACGCCGACCTCTCCCGCCACACCGTCGGCGGCGCCGGACACCCGGCCACCGGCCTCGGCCGGGCGCCTGGTCGATCTGCGGACGATCGGCGGGGAGATCTCACCCAAGTCCGTGACCGCCACCGGCACCGGTCTGGTCTTCGCGCAGAACATGATGTACCGGCACACCGTGACGGTGTACGACCGCGACTTCGACCTCGTCGCGACGATCTCCGACGAGGTGACGCCCTCGCAGTTCGGCGTCGAACTCGACGGCAGCTACGGCGGCGCTCCGGTGGAGGCGGCCGCCACCCCGGACGGGCGGTACGTCTACGTCTCCAACTACTCGATGTACGGCCCGGGCTTCCGGGAAGGCACCGACATCTGCACGCCGCGGGACGACTACCCCGACAGCTTCGTCTACCGGATCGACACGACATCGCTCGAGATCGACCAGGTCATCGAGGTGGGCGCCGTTCCCAAGTACCTCGCCGTCACCCCTGACGGCGCGACACTGCTGGTCACCAACTGGTGCTCCTTCGACCTCAGCGTCGTGGACGTCACGACCGCCGCCGAGGTGCGACGCATCCCGATCGGCCGCTATCCCCGCGGCATCGCCATCCACCCGGACTCCGGCACCGCGTGGATCGCCGTCATGGGCGACACCCGGCTGGTGCAGCTGGACCTGCGCAGCTACGGGACGAAGGACCTCGAGGGGGTCGGCGGCGGACCGCGGCACCTGCAGATCAGCCCGGACGGCGCCTTCCTCTACGTCACGCTCAACCGGGACGGCGTCGTGGCGAAGGTCGACACGGCCACCGGGGAGACCGTCGCCGTCGCCAGGACGGGGCAGGCGCCGCGCAGCGCCGTCCTGTCCACGGACGGAACCGCGCTCTACGTCGTCAACTACGAGTCGGACACCGTGGCCAAGGTGGCCACGGCCGACATGAGCCTCCTGCAGACCGTCGGCGTCGGTCACCACCCCATCGGCATCACCTGGGACGACGACACGCGACAGCTGTGGGTGGCCTGCTACTCGGGCACCATCGCCGTCTTCCAGGACGGGTCGGCCTGAGATCCGCCGGCGGCCGAGCCGTCCCGTCGGCCGGGAGTGGCGTCCGCAGAAGAGGCCATGCCGGCCGAGCGGGCGCCGGGAGTGCGGGCCGCCAGCCCGGCAAGCCCCGTCAACCCGGTGAGCCGATCCAGGCCCCGCACGAGGCGTAGCGGGCGGGACCGCAGTGCGGCTACGGCGCAGGCGCCGAGCAGCAGCAGCCACCCCTCCAGCGGAAGCAGCCGCAAGAGCAGATTGGGTAGACCCGTCAGGTCCGGCACGTGCCAGGCGTCGTTGGTGGCGAACAGGTACACCCCCGCCCACGCCGGCCAGCTCCGGAGCAGGCTGTCGCGCCGCGCCACGGTCACCAGGAGGGGCAGCAGGTAGATGCCGTAGTTGGCCCAGGCGAAGGACGATGCCAGCAGCGTGCCCAGCATCAGCAGCGGAACCACCTCCAGCGGGGCCACCGGTCCGGACCTCCGGCGCACCGCCACCCAGCACGCCAGGCCGAACGCGCCCACCCGCAGCGCCACGTCCAGCGCCGGGGGGAGCCCGAGTTCCAAGGCGGCCCCGTGGATGGACCGGTTGAACGGCGCGAGCTCGTTCCGGTTGCCCCCGGCCAGCAGCGGCAGGACCCCGCTGAAGAAGGTGCCGCGGTCGGGCACGGTCAGCAGCCCCAGGCCGGTGAGCACCACTCCGGTGACGCCGGCCGAGAGCAGGGCCCTCCCCCGCCCGAGGACGACGAGTGCCACGACCACCGGAGCCAGGGTGGGCTTGACGGCGCAGACAGCCCCCAGCAGGGCGCCGGCCGCGAGATCTCGCCGCGCGAGGAGCAGCGCGATGACCCCGCACTCGGCGAGGAGCAGAACGGTGTCGATGTTCCCCTGATCCAGCAGCCCCACCAGTGGCCGACTGTGGGCCAGGATCAGGAGAACCCCCGGCAGGACCGGCGACATCGGCCCGACCCCCACCAGGCGCAGCAGCAGGACGGTCGAGGCGATGACGGAGGCCAGGCCGAGGACCACGACGACGTCGACCGCGTCCCTGAAGGGCAACAGACCGAGGGGCGCGAAGAGCCAGCCGGCCAGCGGCGGATAGATGAACTTCAGGCCCGGGTCGTAGAGCGGCCCGCCGTGCACCAGGCTCGCGCCACTGCGCCACAGGATCGCCAGGTCGGAGGCTGTTCCCGTGGCCGAGCGCACCGCCAGGTGCAGCAGCGAACCGACGGCCACCGGCCACAGCGCGGCACGCGCCGCGCGCGTCCACGCCGCCGGATCCAGGCGTCGCGGCTCTTCGGCGTGGACCAGCGCCGTCACGCGGTGATCGCAGCCGCGACCGCGCCTCCGTCGTTCCTGCTACCGCCGTCGCCGCTGCGAGAACTCAACACGCGCTACTCCTGTGTCATCGGAGCGCACTACGCGATTCCGACCACCACTCGTCTCGAGCAATCGTGCGCAGGCTGACGAGGGATACCCGTCATTGCCGGAACGCATTCCTACGCACCCTCTCCAGGGTGGTCCCCCGCGCGGGGACCGCCCCCCGCGCGGGTCGTGGCTCTGCGGGAGGGCCGGGGCCCGGCGGGAGGGCCGGGGCCCTGCGGGAGGGTTGGGGCGGTCTCGCTGACCGGGGCGAAGATCCCGTCCATGCGCTGCCTGAGCGCGGGGTCGAGTCGAACCCCCGGTTCCCGGCACGTGGGGCGGACGCCTGCCTCGATCACCCGGTAGATGGCGGAGTACCGCCGCTGGTCGGACACCAGCGGTACGTGCAGTTCCCGGGCCAGCGTCGTGGCCTCGCCGATGACCGGCTTCCGTCTCGGCCTTCCACCGGTACGCCGTCGTCGGTCGGCCCGGTCCGTATCACGTCGTCATCGTCAGGAGACCTGAGCGCGCTGCCATCAGCCCTCTTCGGCTGCCGACCACCGCAGCCGCTTCTCCAGCAGCACGTCCAGGTCGAAGACCTCGCCGTCCCCGGCACCCTTTCCGACCACGAGGGGCGGAGGCGTCGGATAGATCCGGACGGTGCGCCACCTGCCGAACCGCACCGGCGGCACGACGAGCACGTAGAAGCTGCCGTCCAGACCGACGCCGACGGAGCGGTTCTCGCGCAGGTACCAACCGACGACACCGGTTCGGTAGCGGCCCCCTCCGGACCAGGGGCGAGCCGTCAGCTCCTCGGTCGGCAGTCCGGTCCGCTTCGCCCGGTCGACGAACCGGTCGATGAGCACTCGGGCCTTGGCCGACTCCTGTCGGCCGCGACGCCGCTGTAATCCGACGAGGTCCGCGGCACGTTCGGCTCGTTGTGCCCGCTGCTGCGCCGCATCGTCAACCATGGATGACTCCTTCCCCGTCCCCGGTCTGCTGAAGACCTCTCGACAGGTTCCCGCGCGGGACGTGCACCGTGCGAGCCGGCGCCGTGAGTCAGACGTCGACGGGGAACGCTCGCGCCGGTCTTCGGACGCCGTTGCCCACCAACGGCGTGGGTGCCTGGCCAGCACTTGTGCCGTTGACGGCACCTGGGCATCGGGCCCGACGGTTCCCGCCTCGGACGGCGAGTCGCGTACCGCCGCGAGGGCCTTGACCGCCGGGCGCCCGCGCGATGCGCAGCCGAATCGGTGCGGCGGTAGCCGCCCGCCAGCACCGCAGCGGTCGTCGGAGTCGGGCTCACGGCTCCGCTCCCCTGACCGAGTGACCGTTCGTCGGGTCTTGCCGACGCCGTCATGTGCCCCTGATCGATCCCGATCAGGGGCACCATCCGACCGAGGATCGGTGGGTCAATCCCGTGCGACGCCGCCGGAACGACGCCCGGCGGGCCGGTGAGCGGGTCGGCGCCGACGCCCTCTCACGATGACGGACTCGCGGTGCCCACGCCGGCCATGACCCCGCGCCAGATCACTCCGCACGGCCACACGCTCGTGACGGTGGCGATGCCCAGCGTCCTCGGGCTGCACCGGGTCGGGTTCCTGACGCGGTACCGGCTGGGGATGCGGTGCGGGGGTTGACCGCGGCGTCACCGTCCAGGTGTCCTCCCGCATCGCCTGCTTGATGTGAGCCGTACGCGCGGCGACGTTCTTCAACCTCGTGAACGCGAACTGGGAGAAGAGCCCGAGGCCGAGGAACCACTGCCACCGCCGCACGGAGGGATGCGCCAGGTGCCAGGCCGTCCAGGTCTGGAGCGCACCGGCGCCCATGGCGAACATCGTGGTCGCCGCGAACACAGGACCCAGCCACGACACGAGGGGTTCACCCCGCAGCACCCAGTACACCAGCAGCGGGCCGACCTGCATGCAGATCCAGGGGACGACCTCCCGCCAACCCAGCAGATGCAGCGCACCCAGCCGCTGGCGGGCCGAGAGCTCCGACGTCCGCAGCACGGCCGGAAGATGTCTCAGTGAGACCTGCGACCAGCCCTGGGCCCAGCGCAGCCGCTGCCTCCACAGCGCACCGACACGGTTGGGTGCCAGCTCCGTCGACACCAGGCCCGGGTCGGAGACGATCCGGCCACCAGCGCGCAGCAAACGCAGTGAGGAGTCGATGTCCTCGGTCAGCATGAAGCTTCTCAGCCGGGTGCGGGCCAGCGTCTCGCGGCGCC
>JAOPWJ010000038.1 GCA_025965715.1 Blastococcus sp.
TTCAGGGCGAAGATCGCCGGACGCGGCATCAGCTGCTACCGGTAGATCCGGGCGAAGTTCGCGAGCATTCGACCCGGCTCGGTCACGACCGCGGGGATGAGGGTGTCGATCAGCGCGTTCATCTCCGCGGGCGGGAAGTACCCGGCGTTCTGGTAGACGCGGACCCGGGTCACGATGCCCGGCACGTCCAGCTCGGGGTGGAACTGGGTCGCGTAGACGTTCGACCGCACCCGGAACATCTGCACGGGGCAGGCGGGGGAGCCGCCCAGCAGCGTCGCGGACGGCGGCAGGACGCGGCACGCCTCCTTGTGGCCGACGAACGCGTCGAAGACCCGGGGCATCCCCGCGAGCACCGGGTCCGCCAGCCCTGCATCGGTGAGGGTGACCGGCACGGCGGAGATCGGCTCGGCATGGGTGCGGTCGACGATCCCGCCCTGGTGCACCCCGAGGGTCCCGATGCCGTAGCAGGCGCCGAAGAACGGGAAGTCCCGCGCGACGACCTCGTCGAGGAGCGAGCTCAGGTCGGCCTCGACGCGACGCTGGACCGCCGGCTTCAGCTCCTCCGGATCGCTGGAGTTGAACGGCCCGCCGCCGAGGAGGATGCCGGACCAGTCGTCGAGGTCCAGTCGAGGCAGGGGTGCGGCCTCCAGACGGAAGCGCCGGAGCTGCTCGGGCGCCAGGCCCGCGCACCGCAGGAACGAGCCGTACTCCTCGTCCGCGGCGAGGTCCTCGGCGCGCGAGGACAGCAGCAGGAAGGGCTTCACCGGCGGAATGCTAGGTGGCGCGTCCGGCCGGCCCGGAGTCAGCGCGGCTGGATCTCGCCCATCGGCCCCCAGCCGCTCACGTCCGGTGCGTCCACGTAGATGATCTGCGGCTGCGCGGCGACGATGTCCGGTGCCCGCTCGACGAAGTCCTTGAAGGCCTGCGTCCCCACGTGCGCCGCACCGGCGTCGGCATCGCGGAAGCCCTCGACGCAGACGTAGGTGTCCGGATCGTCGACGCTGCGCGACCACTCGAAGAACAGACTGCCGTCCTCGGCATTGACCGCACGGGCGTAGTCGGCGGACAGTGCCGACCACTCCTCGGCACGTTCGGGCCGGACGGGGAACTTGACGACGATGAGGATCACCCGGGTATTACAGCGGGTCGAGGCGTCGCCGCAACAGGCAGAACACGTTGCCCTCCGGGTCGGCCAGCACGTGCCAGCCTTGCTCTCCGGTCTGACCGACGTCGGCCGGGGTGGCCCCGAGGGAGAGCAGCCGCTCCAGCTCGGCGTCCTGGTCCCGGTCGGTGGCGTTGACGTCGATGTGCCACCGGAGCTTCCCGGGCGTGGGATCGGGCACCGGGCCGAACACCAGGGTGGGGGCGGCTCCGCCGAAACCGGCCTCGGGGCCGATCTCGACCGCGCCGTCCTCCCGGGAAAGCACCCGGTAATCGAGGACGGCGGCCCAGAAGGCGGCGAGCGCTTCGGGGTCGCGGCAGTCGACGACGAGTTCGCTGAATCGGCAGGCCATGGGCGCACGCTAGGACGCAGTGCCTGCGCGACTAACCTTCCGGCCGTGCGCATCGTTCGTTTCGCCTCACCTCAGGGCATGTCCTTCGGCGTTCTCGACGGGGACGGCCAGGTCGCCCAGATCGAGGGCCACCCCTTCGGCCAGATCTCCTTCACCGGCGCGCGGTACGCGCAGGCCGACGTCCGGCTGCTGTCGCCGATCCTGCCGAGCAAGGTGGTCTGCGTCGGCAAGAACTACGCCGCGCACATCGCCGAGATGAACACCGGCGACGCTCCCCCGGAGCCGCTGCTGTTCCTCAAGCCCTCGACCTCGGTGATCGGCCCGGGCGACGCGATCCGCATCCCGCCGGGCAGCACGAACGTGCACCACGAGGTGGAGCTGGCCGTCGTCATCGGCGCCCGCGGCGCGCGCAACGTGACGCCCGAGCAGGTGCCGGCCAGCATCTTCGGCTACACGATCGGCAACGACGTGACCGAGCGGGACATGCAGAAGGGCGACGGGCAGTGGACCCGCGCCAAGGGCTTCGACTCCTTCTGCCCGATCGGGCCGTGGATCGAGACCGACCTGGGTGGCGTCGGGCTGGACCCGGCCGATCTCGCGGTGAGCTGCACCGTCGACGGCGAACCGCGCCAGCAGGGGAGGACCAGCCAGCTGATCTTCGACGTCCCGACTCTGATCTCCTACATCTCTCGGGTCATGACGCTGCTGCCCGGCGACGTCGTGCTGACCGGCACTCCCTCAGGGGTGGGACCCATCCGCCCGGGACAGCGCGTGGAGTGCACCGTCGAGGGCCTGGGCACGCTGGCCAACAGCGTCGCGGCCGCGGACGCCGTCTCGACCGCCGGCGGTGCGCGATGACGGTGAAGACCCGCTTCTGCCCCTCCCCGACGGGGCTCGTGCACGTCGGCGTGATGCGCGCGGCCCTGTTCAACTGGGCGCACGCTCGGCACACCGGCGGCACGTTCCTCTTCCGCATCGAGGACACCGACGCCGCGCGGGACTCCGAGGAGTCCTACCGGCACCTGCTCGACTGCCTGCGCTGGCTCGGCCTGGACTGGGACGAGGGCCCGGAGGTGGGTGGCCCGAACGGCCCGTACCGGCAGTCGGAGCGGCACGAGATCTACCGCGAGGTCGCCGCCACGTTGCTCGCGTCCGGCCACGCCTACGAGTCGTTCTCCACCAACGACGAGGTCGACGCCCGGCGGCTCGCCGCCGGTCAGGACGTGAAGCTGGGTTACGACAACCACGACCGGTACCTCACCGACGCGCAGAAGGCGGCCTTCCGCGACGAGGGACGGCAGCCGGTGCTGCGCCTGAGGATGCCCGATGAGGACCTGGCCTGGACCGACCTGGTGCGCGGCGAGGTGCGCTTCGCCGCCGGCGCGGTGCCCGACTTCGTCCTCGTGCGCGGCAACGGCGCGCCGCTGTACCCGTTCGTGAACCCCGTGGACGACGCACTGATGGGCGTCACCGACGTGCTGCGCGGCGAGGACCTGCTGTCCTCCACCCCACGCCAGCTCGCTCTGTATGCGGCGCTCACCGACATCGGCGTGGCCTCCGGCCCCCCGCGGTTCGGGCACCTGCCCCTGGTGAACGGCGAGGGCAACAAGAAGCTGTCCAAGCGCGACCCGCAGTCGAACTTCGACGTCTACCGGGAGCGCGGGTTCCTGCCCGAGGGGCTGGTGAACTATCTCGCCCTGCTGGGCTGGTCGATCGCCGAGGACCGCGATGTCTTCTCGGTCGAGGAGATGGTCGCGGCCTTCGATGTCGACCGGGTGAGTGCCAACCCGGCGCGCTTCGACCTGAAGAAGGCCGAGGCGATCAACGCCGCGCACCTGCGGGCCCTGCCCGTCGAGCAGTTCGTCGCCCGGGTGGTGCCCTTCCTGACGTCCGCCGGGCTGGTCGCTGATCCGCCCTCCGCCGAGGACGACGGGGTGCTGCAGGCGATCGCCCCACTGGCGCAGGAGCGCATGATCGTCCTGTCCGAGGCCGTGGGCCTGCTCGGGTTCCTCTTCGTCGACGAGGTCGAGATCGATCCCGCGGCCGCAGCCAAGCAGCTGAACGGCGCCGACGCCCTCGAGGTCCTCGACGCGGCCACCACGGCGCTGTCCGACCTGTCCGACTGGTCGACGGCGGCCATCGAGACCGCCCTGAAGGACGCACTGGTCGAGGGGCTCGGCCGCAAGCCGCGGCAGGCCTTCGGCCCGGTGCGCGTCGCGGTCAGCGGCCGCACGGTATCCCCGCCGCTCTATGAGTCCATCGAGCTGCTGGGCCGGGAACGCACGCTGCGCCGTCTCGCCGCGGCCCGCACCGTGGCGGAGCAGCCGGCTGCCGAAGGTCCGCGGGCGGGATGACCGGTCCGGGGGGGCAGGGCCACCGGGCGGGTGAGCAGGGCCACTGGGGCGGTGAGCAGGGCCACTGGGGCGGTGAGCCCTACGCCGGCCCCCCGCCGACACGTCGTCCCGAGCCCTCTCAGTGGCCGATCGCCCCCCCGCAGGCGCCCCCCTGGCGGCCCGGTTCCTGGGGTCCGCCGCCGGCCGCCCTGCCGCCACAGGCCGGCGTCCGGTGGGCAGCGCCGCCGGGCACTGCGCCGCACGACGTCCCCCGGCCCTTTCTGCTCGCCATGCGCGCCCGGGACTGGGCATGGTGGCGGCCGCTGCTGGGCCTGGTGCTGCTGGCGGTCGTCTACGTCGTCGCCGCCGTCGTCGTGCTGCTGCTCTCGCTCCTGACCGGTATCGGGCCCGACCTCGCCCTCCTCGACCTGGTGGACCCGGTGGTCCTCCTGGTGACCAACCTGAGCCTCATCGTCGCGATCCCCACGGTGTGGCTGGCCTGGTCCGTCGCCCACGGGATGCGTCCGGGCTGGTCCTCCTCCGTGCTGGCCCGGCTGCGATGGCGCCTCCTGCCGCGGTTCGCCGTGGTCGCGCTGGTCACCCTGGGTACCGGCATCGGCCTCTCGGTGGTGCTCGGGTTCGTCCTGGGCGACGACGAGGTGACCGGGCCCGTCCAGGACTTCGGCTGGCTCCTGGTCGTCGTGCTCCTCACCACGCCCCTGCAGTCAGCGGCCGAGGAGTACCTGTTCCGCGGCTACCTCAGCCAGGCGATCGCCGGTTGGGTGCGGGCGCCCCGCGCCGGGGCGGTGGTGGCCGCCGTCGTCACCGCCGCGCTGTTCTCCGCGGCCCACGCGCCGCCGGACTTCCTCACCTTCCTCGACCGCTTCCTCTTCGGGCTGGCCGCCTCGGCCGTCGTCGGGCTGACCGGCGGCCTGGAGGCGGCGATCGTGCTGCACGCGGTCAACAACGTGCTCGTGTTCGTCCTGGCCGGAGCACTCGGGGACGGCGTGGTGACCGAGGAGGCCCCGCACGGTGGCGGCGAACTCTTCGTTCTGCTCAGCGCCCTGGCGATGGGCAGCTATGTCGCCCTGGTGGCGCGGTCCCGCCGCCGGCTGCGGCCCGAGCTGGTCACGGCGGCCCACGACCTGCGCGGCTCGGGGCCGCTGGCGCCGGCTCGGGCGGGGTGACCCGCCGACTCCCAGGGGGGTGCGACCCGGGCCGGATCCGTCGGGTATCGTCTTTTCCGGCGCCGCGAGGCGCCGCCCATGGGGTATGGGGTAATTGGCAGCCCGACGGTTTCTGGTTCCGTTAGTCTAGGTTCGAGTCCTGGTACCCCAGCGAGGAAGCATCGGTCCCTGGAGATGCAGATCCTCCGCACCACCGCACGGCCCCGTCGTCTAGCGGCCCAGGACGCCGCCCTCTCACGGCGGTAGCGAGGGTTCGAATCCCTTCGGGGCTACGGCATCGAAAGATGTGCGCCAGAGCCCCCGGCCTCACCGGTCGGGGGCTCTTCGCATTCCGGGGGCTGTTCGCCCTCGGCGTGCCGACCCCCCGCCGAGGCGCCGGCCGTCACCGTGGCAGAATGTGCGCGTCCGGCCCCGTCGTCTAGCGGCCCAGGACGCCGCCCTCTCACGGCGGTAGCGAGGGTTCGAATCCCTTCGGGGCTACGGCATCAACAGGTGCGCACGAGAGCTCCCGGCCCAGCGGGTCGGGGGCTCTCGTCGTCCCGGGGGGTCGAGTGGCCCATGATCAACGCTGGCGATAGCGTCGGGCCGTGAACCGGACGAGTCGTCGCTTGGCCGACGGCAGGGAGATCCTCTACTTCGACCGGGACGCCGTGCCGCGCGACGCCGTCGACACCCGCGACCTCCCGGCAGTCGGCACCCGCTCCCAGCTGCGCTACGACGCTCTGCTCGACGAGTGGGTGATCATCGCCTCCCACCGGCAGACCCGCACGTTCCTGCCGCCGGCCGACCAGTGCCCGCTGTGCCCCTCCCGCGACGGCCGGATCAGCGAGATCCCCGACAGCCGGTACCAGGTGGTCGTCTTCGAGAACCGGTTCCCCTCGCTGTCGACCGGTGTCGACCGGGACGTGCCGCCGTTCGCCTCGGGCGCGCCGCTCGCCGAGCTCCGCCCCGGCTTCGGCCGCTGCGAGGTCGTCTGCTTCACCGACGAGCACGACCGCGTGTTCGCCGAGCTGGGCAGGGACCGCGCCCGGCTCGTCGTCGACGCGTGGGCCGACCGGACGGCAGAACTGTCCCGGATCGAGGGTGTGGAGCACGTCTTCGTCTTCGAGAACCACGGCGAGGAGATCGGGGTGACCCTCACCCACCCGCACGGACAGATCTACGCCTATCCGTTCGTGCCGCCGCGGGTGGAGCGCATCCAGACATCGGTCCGCCGCCACCGAGAGGCCACCGGGGGCGACCTGTTCGCCGAACTGGTCGACGCCGAGCGGTCCGGTCCCCGGGTGGTCACGGCGAACGAGCACTGGACGGCGTTCGTCCCGGCCGCGACCCGCTGGCCCTACGAGCTGCAGCTCTTCCCGACCCGACGGGTGCCCGACATCCCGGCGCTCACCGACGAGGAGCGCGACGCCTTCGTCGACGTCTACCTCGACGTGCTGGGCCGCTTCGCCCGCCGCATGGACACCCCGATGCCCTACATCGCCTCCTGGAACCAGGCGCCGGTGCGCCAGGCCCCCGGCGACACTGGCCGCGACGACTGGTGGCTGCACCTGCAGCTGTTCTCCTTCCGGCGCGCTCCGGGCAAGCTCAAGTACCTCGCCGGCTCCGAGTCCGGCATGGGCGCCTTCGTCACCGACACGAACCCGGAGGACGTCGCCGAGCAGCTGCGCGCCGTGGTCCTCGCGTGACCAGCGACGAGGAGGCGGTCGCCCGGGCATCCCAGGCCTTCGCCGACACCTTCGGCGGGCCGCCGGAGGGCGTCTGGGCGGCCCCGGGGCGGGTCAACGTGATCGGGGAGCACACCGACTACAACGCGGGTTTCGTGCTGCCGGTCGCCCTGCCGCACACCACCCGCGCGGCGGTGGCCCGGCGCCACGACGGCCGGGTGGCGTTCGCCTCCCGCCAGGGGGACGGCTCCGTCGTCGAACTCGATCTCGCCGAGCTGGCCCCCGGTCGACCCGAGGGTTGGGCCGGTTATCCGGCCGGAGTGGTCTGGGGCGTGCGCGATCGGCTGGGCGCAGGCGTGAGCGTGCTCGTCGACACCGACGTCCCGGTCGGAGCCGGGCTCTCGTCGTCGGCCGCCCTGACCTGTTCGGTGGCCCTGGCGCTGCGCGACCTCGTGGCTCCCGAGCTGGACCGGCCCGATCTCGTGGAGCTGGCCCGCCGGGCGGAGAACGACTTCGTGGGCGCCCCGACCGGCATCCTCGACCAGTCGGCGTCGGTGCTCTGCACCGAGGGCCACGCCCTGTTCCTCGACACCCGCGACCGCACCAGCGAGCAGGTCCCCCTCGATCTGGCTGCCGCCGGTCTGGCAGTGCTCGTCGTCGACTCCGGCGTCACGCACGAGCACGCCGGCGGCGGCTACGGCGACCGCCGCAGGGAGTGCGAACTGGCGGCCGAGCGGCTCGGCGTCGCCTTCCTCCGCGAGATCGACGACGTCGCCGGGCTGGACGCCCTCGTCGACGGCACCCCGGAGGGCGGCGTCCTGCTGCGGCGGGCGCGGCACATCGTGACCGAGAACGCCCGGGTCCTCGAGGTGGTCGCCGCTCTGCGCGGGGACGCCGACCCGCGCAGGATCGGGCCGATCCTGACGGCCGGGCACGAGTCGCTGCGCGACGACTTCGAGATCTCCGTCCCGGCGCTCGACGCGATCGTCGAGTCCGCCACCGCGGCGGGCGCGTACGGCGCGCGCATGGTCGGCGGCGGCTTCGGCGGGAGCGCCATTGCGCTGGTGGAGGCCGACGCCCTCGACTCGGTCACGGCCGCGGTCACCGAGCGCTTCGGACGCGAGGGGCACGGTCCGCCCCGCACGTTCACGGCCGTCCCTTCCGCGGGCGCCCGCCGGCTGTCCTGAGCGAGGCGCCCGCGGCAGCCCCCCGATGTCCTGACCGCCCGGGTTCCCCGCGACATGGGCTCCGTCGCCCGGCACGTCCGTCGCCCGGCACGTCCGTCGCCCGGCTGGTCCGTCGTCCGGTGACGTCCAGGTCGGCCGTGGGTGCATGTCGGCCGAGGATCTGCACGAGGTGGGTATCGGGCCACTAAACCGCGGGGCGCTCCGCCGACTGGGCTCGTCGGGACGCCGGCGGACATCGCCCGGTTCGACCGAACGCGCGCCTCGAGCGGCTGATTCTGATGGGGAGCGGGATGGTGCCGGGCGCGAAGCGCTGACAGTGTGAGCCGGTGCTGAACCAGGTGGCCGAGGGTGTCTGGGTCCGGCAGAGCGCGTGGGTCTGGAGCAATTCCATCGTGGTGCGGGCAGAAGCCGGGTTGGTCCTGGTCGATCCCGGCATCGACGGTGCCGAGCTGAACCAGCTCGCCGACGACCTGGACCGGATGGTGGACCGGCTCGGCATTCCGGTCGTCGCCGGGTTCTCCACCCATCCCCACTGGGACCACCTGCTGTGGCATCCCCGGTTCGGTGACGTGCCGCGCTACGCCACCTCCGCCGGCGCCCATGCTGCCAGCGAGGCCCGGGAGCGGGGGCGAAAGATGGCGGCGGAGAGCGCGTCGGGCATACCTCTCGAGCTGTTGGGGCTGCTCACCCCGCTGCCCGTGGACGGTGCAGGCGTGCCGGGGAAGATCGTCGAGCATCAGGCGCACGCCGTCGGCCACGCCGCGCTCCTTCTCGCCGACCGTGGCGTCCTGCTCGCCGGCGACATGCTCTCCGACGTCCTGATCCCGCTGCTCGACCCTCTCCGGCCGGACCAGGTAGGCGCCTACGAGCGGGCGCTCGATCAGCTGGAGGAGTCCGCCAGGCACGTCGATGTGCTGGTCCCGGGCCACGGCGCCGTTGCCGAGGGCCGCGAGCTGGCGGCCCGCTTCGCCGCGGACCGTGCCTACCTCCACGCGCTGCGGCGAGGTGAGGAACCGGTCGACGCGCGGTGGGGCCGACGCGCTCAGCGGCCGGGCAGCTCGTCGTGATCGCCGAGGCGGCGGGTGTGGCAAGGAACGCACACCCCGCCCGGGCGTCGCCGGGAGTCGGGAAGCTCGCGTGCGCGACCATCCCGCCGAGCCGCGCGCCGCGCTCGGGTGGGCCCAGGCGGTGTTCGCGAACCGACGGGAGTGTCCCGGCAGGCCGTGATCTCGATCGAGCGCGGTCGGTTCGACCCGCCACTGCCGCTGGCCGTCCGGGTCGCCGCGGTGCTCGGTGCCCGCATCGCCGCGATCTTCAGCCCGCGGCGGACGAATCGCCGGCTACCGCGCAGCTCGGCTGATCGCCGCGGCGGCGTCGAGGACGGCGCCGATGACCTCCCGGCTCGGGCGCCGGCCGAGGCGCTCGACCGGCCCCGAGATCGAGACCGCGCCGAGCACCGCGCCAGAGGCGTCCCGCACCGGGGCCGACAGCGAGGCCACGCCCGGCTCGCGCTCGGCCACGCTGTGCGCCCAGCCCCGCCGCCGCACGTCGAGCAGCGTCCGGGCGGTGAAACTGGCCGACGGCAGCAACCGGGTGACCTCGTCGGCCGGGGTGAACGCGAGCAGCGCGTGCGCCGCCGACCCCGCCGTCATCGGCAGGCGGGCACCGACGGGCACGGTGTCGCGCAGGCCGCTGGTGCGCTCGGCCGCGGCCACGCACACCCGGTGCGCCCCGTCGCGGACGTAGAACTGGGCGCTCTCCCCGCTGGCGTCCCGCAACGCGACCAGATGGCGTTCCGCGAGCTCCCCGAGGTCGGTGCCGCCCCGATTGAGCTCCGCGAGCGCCGGACCGGGCACCCAGCACCCCGCCGGGGTCCGGCGCACCAGCCGGTGTCCCTCCAGGGCCACGGCGAGCCGGTGGGCCGTCGCGCGCGGCAGGCCGGTGCGTGCGACCAGGTCCGCGAGCGTGGCCGGCTCCTCCGCCACGGCATGAAGGATGGCCACTGCTTTGTCGAGGACCCCGACGGGGTTAGGCTGTCCCACACAGCGATACTCTCATCCCGCACAGTGAGATCTCACACGGCGGGATGGTCAGCGAGAGGACCCAGCCGTGCCGACAACCCTGGCCGAGAAGGTCTACGAGGCCCACGTGGTGCGCCGCACCGCGGGCGAGCCCGACCTGCTCTACATCGACCTGCACCTCGTGCACGAGGTGACCAGCCCGCAGGCCTTCGACGGTCTCCG
>JAOPWJ010000043.1 GCA_025965715.1 Blastococcus sp.
CCCCGCGGCCTCCGCCGTGCCGACGGCCAGCGTGCCGCCGCCGACGGTGACCAGCGCGGCGCCGGTGCGGCCGCTGCAGACGAGCAGCGAGACCGCGCCGGCGTAGGCCGCCCACCCTGCGCAGACCGCCACCGCGACCAGCCGGTTCCCCGAGAACCCCGGAACGACGAGGGGCACGGCCACCGCGATCGCGAGCACCAGCAGCGCGGCCCCGGCGCCGCGGCGCAACCCCAGGTCCCGCTGGCCCCAGCCGAGCCGGTTCCAGCTGATGGCGGCGACCGCCTGCCCGCCCACCCAGGCGGTCACCCCGGCCACCCACACGAGCCCCGGGGCGACGGTCATGCGCTCGAGCAGGGCGGCGGCGAGGAGCACACCGCCGAGAAGGAGGACGGCGCGGCGCAACGCCTCCGCGAGCCCCGACGGCATGGCCTGGCGACGAGCCTCCGCGGCGTGAGCCGACCGGCCGCCGTGGATGTCGGCGGCCAGGGCGAAGACGTCGCGCCGGCCGTGCTGCCCCTTGGCCGTCCGGTCACTGACGCCCGAGGCCTCCAGCCGTGCGGCGACGTCGAACATGTCGACCGCACCGGACGACAGCTCGGCGAGCAGGAGCTCCTCCCCGGTTGCCGCGGGTCCGGCCGCGGTCACCGTCGGCCTCCCACGAGCTCATCGGTCCGCACGGGCCCGACGTCGAGCACCGTGTTGTGGACGCGGGGCGCGGGTGGGGACGCCGCCGCGGGGGTGCCGGCACAGGCGTCGAGATAGGCGGTGCGGTAGGCGTCGAGAGCGCGGGCGAGGGTGGCCATGGACAGCGCATGCCGGCGAGCCGCGGCGCCCATCGCCGAGCGCCGTCCGGAGTCCTGCAGCAGGTCGATGCACGCGCGGGCGAAGGCTTCCGGGTTCCGCGACGGCACGACCACGCCGGCCTGCTGGTCGTCGTCGAGGCACTCGACGACGCCGCCGACGTCGGTGCTGACGGTGGCCCGGCCGCACATCATGGCCTCGATCACGGTGAAGGGAAGCCCCTCGGAGATGCTGGACAGCACCACGACCGACCCGGCGGCGAAGGCCGGGCGGCTGCTCTCGGTACGGCCCTCGAAGACGACGGCCTCGGCGAGATCCAGCTCCTCGACCAGCGCGACGACGCTGTCCCGATAGGCCTCGTTGCCCTCCGGCACGGGCCCGAACAGCCGCAGCCGGGCGGCGGGGATCTCGGTGCGCACCGCGGCGAAGGCGCGGACCAGCGTGTGCAGGTCCTTGAGCGGATCGATTCGGCCGACCCAGCTCAGCGTGGGCTCGACGGGCTCCTCCTCCAGCAGCTCGTACCGTTCCGGCTGAACCCCGTTGCGGATGGTCACCACGCGTGAGTCCTCCGCGCCCAGGCGCAGGACCCAGCGCCGGTTGAAGTCCGAGACCGGCAGTACGAACCGCGCGGTGCGGTAGACGACCTCGCAGATCCTGCGGGTGACGGCGGTCAGCGCCCTCCGCTCGGCCCACGAGTATCCGGCGTCGGCCAGGGCGAGGTAGCGCTCGCGCAGGTACACCCCGTGCTCGGATACCAGGATGGGCACGCCCTGCCGCCAGTGGCAGGCAAGGGCGACCAGCGAGGGCGCCCCGTTGCCGGCGGCGTGGACGGCGTCGACCGGACCGACCGCGGCGTCCACGACCGACAGCGTCCGGTCGAGCATGCCGGCCGCGGTCACGGCCTCGGCCACGGTGATGGGGTCCAGCTCCGGGCACCGGCGCCGCCACGCAGCCAGGAGGGCCGCGGTGGAGCCCTCCGAGGCCAGGAGCGCACCCAGCCCGACGTCGGTCGAGGTCTCGACCAGCGTGCGCAGGGCGACCGTCGCCTGCTCGACCGCATGCTCGCCGTCCGGGGCCAGAGCCGCGTCCCACAGCAGGTCCAGCGCCTCCCGCAGGTTGCGGCGGAGCTCGGTGCCGCGCCGGAGCCACCGGACGGGCGCCGGCTGCGGGCCCCACATCGCGTGCATGACGAGCCGGCCGACCGTCTCCGGGATCGGCCACACCGGCTGCTCCGTGCCGGTGGCCGTGAGCGCCACGACCACCCACTCGTGCTCGGGCAGTCCTCGGAGCAACTGGTCGCACCACGTGCTGACCCCTCCGGTGTACACCGGGTACGTCCCCTCGGTCACCAGTGCGATCCTCACGAGCGGTTCCCTTGCCCGAGGCCGACCGGGCCTGCCCAGGCGCCGTGCAGCTGCCACATCACCGAAACTCCCCCGCGATCCGTGCCGGCACGGCCGCGGTCAGGAATCCGCGGCCGGCTGTACGGCTCCACTGTGCGACGCCGGCGGGGGCCCTGTACCCGGGCAGATGGTGGAGACCATCTCCACCATCTGGTGGAGATGGCCGGTGTCACCCCGATACTGCCGACCGACGAGACGGTTCCGTCGGGCAGCCGCGCCGGCGGGCGCTCCGGGCTCAGCCGGCCCGACACCCGCCGCTCGGGAGGGGAGGACGCGAGACCCGCGACCCCGGACCGGCCGGCACGGGGTAGGGGCCATGGCCGCCGGCGTCGCGCGCGGGGAGCCGGGCGCCCGCGTCGCCCCCCGGGGAGGTCGTCGAGGTGGAACGGTGCTTCCCAGGACCACGGCGCGATCGCCCGCGCCCCGCCGGGGCGGAGCGGGCGGTCCTGCAGGACGGCGGCGGCAGGGGCCGCCGCACCGGTCATCGGCCCAGGCGCTCCACGGCCGCGGCGATCCGCTCGTCGGAGGCCGTCAGCGCCAAGCGCACGTGCCGCGAACCCGCGGGGCCGTAGAAGCTGCCGGGTGCGGCCACGATGCCGAGCCCGGCCAGCCAGTCGATCGTCGTCCAGCAGTCCTCGTCGCGGGTGACCCACAGGTAGAGCCCCGCCTGCGAGTGCTCGATACGGGCACCGGCGGTCCGGACGGCGTCGGCCAGCACGCGGCGGCGGCCGGCATACCGGGCCCGCTGGGCGTCGGTGTGCGCGTCGTCGGCCAGGGCCGCGGCCATCGCGGCCTGGACCGGCGCGGGCACCAGCAGCCCCAGGTGACGGCGGACCTCCCAGACCCGCCGGACCAGGGCAGGGTCACCGGAGAGCAGCCCGGCCCGGTAGCCGGCGGCGGTGGACTGCTTGGACAGCGAATGGACGGCGAGCAGACCGCTGTGGTCCTCCCCCGCCACGGCGGGGTGCAGCAGCGACCGCGGGGCGACATCCCAGCCGAGGGTCACGTAGCACTCGTCGGCGACGACCGGGATGCCGTGGGACCGCCCCCACGCGACCCAGGCGCGGAGCTGGTCGTCGGTCAGCACGCGACCGTGCGGATTGCCTGGGGAGTTCAGCCACACCAGCACCACACCGGCGGCGTCCTCGGGCGGGCTGTCGCACCGGCGCACGGCCAGGCCGGCCAGCACGGCGCCCACCTCGTAGGTCGGATAGGCGATCTCGGGGATGACCACGGTGCCCCCGCCGCGGAGCCCGAGCAGCGTCGGCAGCAGGGCGACGAGCTCCTTGGAGCCGACTGTGGGGATGACGGACGGGTCGGCGCCCAGCGGATCGGCCAGCCGGACGCCGAGTGTGCGGTCCAGCCAGGCAGCCGCCGCGCTGCGTAGCGCGGCCGTGCCCAGAGCCGTCGGGTAGCCCGGCGCGTTGGCGGCAGCGGCCAGGGCCTCGGTCAGCACCGTCGGTGTGTCGTCGACCGGCGTGCCGATCGACAGGTCGACCACCCCGCCGGGATACTGCGCGGCCCGTGCCCGCGCCCCGGCGAGGGAGTCCCACGGGAAGTCGGGCAGCTGGTGCGCCGGCGCCCCGGGGGCCGGAACGGTCAGTGGCCTTCGCCCTGGGGCGGAAGGGCGGCGACCAGCGGGTGGTCCTTGCCGACCTTGCCGGTCTTCGCGGCGCCGCCCGGGCTGCCCAGGTCGGAGAAGAACTCCACGTTGGCGTTGTAGAAGTCCTTCCACTTGTCCGGGACGTCGTCCTCGTAGTAGATGGCCTCCACCGGGCACACCGGCTCACAGGCGCCGCAGTCCACGCACTCGTCGGGGTGGATGTAGAGCATCCGGTCACCCTCGTAGATGCAGTCCACCGGGCACTCGTCGATGCAGGCCTTGTCGAGGACGTCGACGCAGGCCTGAGTGATGACGTAGGTCACGGAGGTTCCCTCCCGGGGGGCGCGCGGAGCGGTAACCGCTGGCGAATGAGGTGCCGGGCCAGCGGGAATCGAGCGCTTCCAGTATGCCGCCCCGACCGTGCCCGGGCGCGACCGGTCTCCAGCCCGGTCCGACCACCGCCCTTCTCCCCCGAAGGGGGTGGGTGCCTGGGCCCGGCTCAAGCGCGTCCGGCGCGAGCCGATCTCGATGACGTGTCAGAGGGATGGTCGCCGCAGGACGCGCGGCGGCGAGTTCCGCGGCAGTCGCCGCCGACCGCGCCCTACGACGCCCAAGCCGCCCTGGAGAACCTCCTCGATCGCCTGCGCGCATCCTCCGGCGCCACGCGCGTCTCCGTCTGGGTGCACGAGGCCACCACCGAGACAGCCGTGCCCTACCGCTCCGCGGCCTGCCCTACGGGGAACCGGCCCGCCGGCCAGCCACGGCTGAACACGGCCGTGGACCTGTCCGATTCACCGTTCATGTCCTCGGTCATCCGCACCCGCCGCCCGGTGGTCGCCTCGGCCGACGGGCGCCGGGCGGCCGACCGGGAGCTCGCCGAACTGGGCATCCGCTCCGCCCACGGGGAGCCTCTCCTCCTGGACGGCGAGGTGGTCGGCGTCCTCACGGTGGAGCCGGCCGCGGCCGCCGCCCCGCACCTGCTGCGCCAGGTGGCACCGAAGCTCGCCGCCGCCCTGGTCGAGGCCTGGACCCGTCAGTCGCAGAAGCGGCGGCTGGCCCACGCCGAGGTGCTGCTCGGCCTGATCGAGGCGGTGGCCGACGCCGACTCCATGGACCACCTGCTCGCCGGCGCCTGCGGGCAGCTGGCCGAGCTCGGCGAGGTCGAGCGCGCCTGCGTCTTCCTGCTCGAGGACGGGCGGCTCGTGCCACGGATGGCCCGCTACGCCGACGGCCGGCGCGACCGAGCCACCTGGGAGCACTTGGGCACCGCACCGGTGGTCCCCCGGCTGGCGGAGACCGTGCTGGCCACCGGGAAGCCGATGGCCGCGGACCGCGACTCCGGGCTGCTCGCAGGCTGGTGGATGGACTCCTTCGCGATTTCCTCCGCGCTGGCCGTGCCGCTGGGTCGCGGCCCGGATCCGGTCGGGGTGCTCACGCTCGACAGCACGCATGTGCGGCCGTTCTCCGAGGACGTGCGCCGGCTCGCCGCGGCGGCCGGGGCGCACCTCGGCGGGGTCATCGAGCAGGTCCGCACCATCGAGGCGCGTGCCGCCTCGATCAGCACTGCTCGCGTGGTGCGCCAACTCCTGGTCGGTGGGTCCGGCGCGACGGGCATCGGCGAGGCGGCAGAGGTGTTCGCCCGGGCCGTCCAGGCGCTGGCCGGCACCGACGGCAGCACCGCGTACCTCCTCGACGACGAGGGGCGAATCGCCGAGGTCCGGCACGTCGACTGGGACGACGCGCACAAGAAGGTGGTCCAGACGCAGGTCGTCGGTCGCCCCGCGGCTGACAGCGCACTCTGGCGGCTGACGGCCGAGGAGCGGCTGCCCGTGTTCGTGGAGGACACCGCGTCCAGCGACCTCCTCGATCGCCGGCTGGTCGAGGCGCTCGGACTCCCGTCCTACATCAGCGTGCCGTTGCTCGTCGGCGACCGGCTGGCCGGACTGGTGGTGACCGGCTCGTCGAGCCCGCGCGCGTGGACCCCGGCGGTCCGGCAGGCCGTGCGCCAGGTGACTGTCGAGGGTTCGCTCGTCCTCGAGAACGCCGCCCTGCGGGCGGTCGAGCGGCTGCGGCTGCGCCAGCTCGCGACCGAGGCGCACCACGACCCGCTCACCGGGCTGGCCAACCGCCGGCGGCTGATCGAGGAGCTGGAGGGCACCGTCTACGGGCCGGACGAGCGCCACTGCGCCGTCCTCATGCTCGACCTCGACCGGTTCAAGGAGATCAACGACAGCTTCGGGCACAGCGTGGGCGACGACCTGCTCTGCCTGATCGGCCCCCGTCTGCGGCGGGTACTCCGGCCGGGCGACCTGCTGGCGAGGATGGGCGGCGACGAGTTCGCCGTCCTGCTGCCCGACGCCGGGGAGGCGCGGGCGCGCGAGGTCGCGACCGGAATCGCAGCCGCCCTCCGCGACGCCTTCGTGCTGGACGGGATGCCGCTGCACGTCGACGCCAGCATCGGCGTCGCACTGTGCCCCGACCACGGTCGCGACCGGTCGCTGCTGTTGGCCCGCGCCGACACAGCGATGTACGTCGCCAAGCGCGGCCGGCACGGCTTCGAGGTGTGGGCCCCCGACGGCACGCCCGCGTCCCGCGACCGCCTCGAGACCCTCGAGCAGCTGCGCACCGCGCTGGACGACGACCAGCTGGTCAACCACTACCAGCCCAAGCTGGACCTCCGGACGGGTGCGGTCATCGGTGTCGAGGCGCTCGTGCGGTGGAACCATCCCGAGCGGGGCCTGCTCTATCCCGACGTGTTCCTGCCGCTGGCCGAGCAGGCCGGCCTGATGCGCCGCCTGGCGCTCAACGTGCTCGAGCGGTCCCTGCGCGATCTGCAGGGCTGGCGCGCGGCCGGCCACGACCTCTCGGTCGCGGTGAACCTGTCGGTGTCCAACCTCCAGGACGTCGCGCTGCCCGACCAGGTGGCGATGCTCCTCGAGGCGTTCTCGGTGCCCCCCGCGGCCCTTACCCTGGAGATCACCGAGGACGTGCTCATGGCCGACGCCGCGCGCAGCCAGCAGGTGATGGCTGCCCTGCGCCGGGTCGGTGTGCGGTTGTCCGTCGACGACTACGGAACCGGCTACTCGTCGCTGTCCTACCTGCGCGCCCTTCCGGTCGACGAGCTCAAGCTCGATCGCAGCTTCGCGAGCAACTTGACGTCGGACGAGCGCGCCGCCGCCATCGTCCGGAGCACCCTGCAGCTGGCCCTCGACCTCGGCATGGCCATGGTCGTCGAGGGCGTGGAGGACGCCGCCACGCTCACGGCGCTGCGAGCCTGGGGGTGCGGGGTGGCGCAGGGCTATCACATCGCCCGGCCCATGCCGGTCGACGGTTTCCTCCCCTGGCTGGCCACCCGTCCCGCCTGGACGCCCCGCGGCGGCCTTCCGCTGCCCGCGTACTAGGGCTCCGCGGCAGGTGCCGGGACGGCACGGAAGAATGACCGGCGTGCCCGACCTGCCCCCGATCGGCGTCCCCGCGCTGGAACGCCTGGCGGCGCGCAGCTGGCGCGGGCTGGAGGAGGCCGCCTACGGCGGCTGGCTGCTCCGCGCCGGGGGCGGATTCACCGGCCGGGCCAACTCGGTACTCGTCGTCGGCGATCCTCCCGACGACCTGCCGACGGCCGTCGGAACGGTCGCCCGCTGGTACGCCGCGCGGGGTCTGCAGCCCCGGGCTCAGGTGCCGGCTCCCGGGGCCGAGGACGCCGACGCCGCTCTCGACGCGGCCGGCTGGCTGCGCGGCGAGGACAACCTCGTCCTCACCGCGCCTCTCGCGGGCTGGCCGGAGACCGACGTGCGGGTGGACCTGTTCCCGCTGCCCGATGACGCGTGGCTGGCCGGCTACCGCTACCGGGGAACTCCGCTGCCGTCGGTGGCCTACGACATCCTGGTGAACGCCGACGACCCGGTCTTCGCCGCGGTGCGCTCCGCAGCACCGTCCGCGCCCCTGGCCGCCGTGGCGCGGGGCGTCGTCGTGGACGGCTGGTTGTGCGTCACCGCCGTCACCGTGGACGAGCGCCACCGGCGCCGCGGCCTCGCCACCGGCGTGATGGCCGCGCTGGGTACGTGGGCCCGGCAGCGGGGCGCACATTCCAGCCTGCTGCAGGTCGCCGGCGACAACGCACCGGCCCTGGCCCTCTACGAACGGCTCGGCTTCACCGAGCACCACCGGTACGCCTACCGCTCCTGCCCGGAGCCGGCTCGGCCCTGACCAGCCGGCGACGTCCTCCCCGCGGCGGCCCGGCGAGCGCGCGCCCGGCGGCGACGGCGGCCGCCGTCACGCCGAGGAGGAGGAAGAGCAGGTTCACCACGCCGGTGGCACCTCCGCCGGTCAGGATCAGGTCACCCTCGGGACGGCGCACCATGGCGCCGACCGCGATCACCAGCCAGGTCGCGGCCGGAAGGACGGCCACGGCGCGGGAGCCCGAGAGCCGGTGCGCCTGTCCGACCAGGAGCAGATTCCCCGCCACCGCCGCCAGCACGGAGACGGGCAGGAGGACGCCTCCCACGCGCAGCGGCAGCCAGAAGATCTCCACCAGCGCCAGCCACGCCGCGGCCAGGACGCCGAGCACACCCCACGCCGCCGCCCGCCACCGGCGCCGTCCGTCGGCCCCGGGGAGGGCTTCGGCCGACTCCCGGATCATTCGGCCAGGCCGGCGAACAGGTCGTCCTCCCACCCCTGCGGCCCCGCACCGGCCGGGCCCCGGGTGCCGCGCACCAGCCGGTAGTACTCGCGGGCGAGGACTTCCTGGCCCAGGTTGTTGGACAGGGCGAAGAACGGGCCGTCCACCGTGATCTGGGTCGGGTGGGCGCGCATCGCGGCCTCCTTGCGGTCGGCGTAGGCGCTGCCGTCGACCGCTGCGGCGACCTCGTCGTCCGGCACCGCGAAAGGAATGTCGGCGGCGTCCGTGACGCCCGCGAACATCGCCTGCTCCCCCGCCGCGGCCAATGCGTCGATGCCGCGCTGCAGCACCGAGGTCGGCACGCAGCACCAGTAGACCTTCGCGACGTCCCACGGTTGTCCGAGTTCCGGCCGGTAGGTCGGATCCGCGGCGGCCTGCACCGCGCCCGTCGCGACCCGGTGGGCCTGGATGTGATCCGGGTGGCCGTAGCCGCCGTTCTGGTCGTAGGTGACCACCACCTGGGGACGGACCTCCCGGACGACGGCAACCGCGTGCGCGACTGCCTCGTCGAGGTCCGCGTTCCAGAAGGCGCGCGGGTTCCCGTTGGCCGGCGTGCCCATCATCCCCGAGTCGCGGTAGCGGCCCGCACCGCCGAGGAAGCGGACGTCGCTGACCCCGAGGGCGGCCATGGCGCCCCGCAGCTCCCAGATCCGGTACCCGCCGAGCTGGTCGGCCTGGTCGGCAGCCAGCTGGGCCAGCTCGGGGACCAGCACCTCACCCTCCTCGCCCAGCGTGCAGGTGAGAAGGGTGACGGATGCGCCTTCGGCGACGTACCGGGCCATCGTCGCCCCGTTGTTGATCGTCTCGTCGTCGGGATGCGCGTGGACGAGGAGGAGCCTGCGATTCACGCACACAATCTTTCAGAAGCCGCCAGCTCGGCCCGGTGGGGCCCGGCGGGTCCCGCGCAGTGACGATTCGCGGGCTCAACTCCGACCGGGGACGGCACCTGGCCGCGGTGCGGTCCGGTAGGAGCGCGGATCACGGCTCGCGGGGGCACAGCGGTGCGACCCGGAGGATCGCACCGTCACCGCGCCTCTGTCGGCACGACCACCCGCGCCTCGGCGAAGTGGCAGGCCACCGGGTGACCCTGACCGCGGTCCACCAGCGCCGGCGCCTCGGTGGCGCAGATGTCCTGGGCCTTCCAGCACCGCGTGCGGAACCGGCATCCCGACGGCGGATCGGCCGGACTCGGCACGTCGCCCTGGAGCAGGATCCGGTCCTTCTGCCCCCGCAGCGCCGGCTCGTGCAGCGGCACGGACGACAGGAGGGCCTGGGTGTAGGGGTGCGACGGCGAGCCGTACACCTGCGCCTCCGTGCCCTCCTCGACGACGCTGCCCAGGTACATGACCGCGATCCGGTCGGACAGGTGTCGGACCACCGAGAGGTCGTGCGCGATGAACAGGTAGGACATGCCGAAGTCGTCCTGCAGGTCCTCGAGCAGGTTGACCACCTGCGCCTGCACCGACACGTCGAGGGCCGAGACCGGCTCGTCGCAGACGATGACCTCGGGCTGCATCGCCAGCGCCCGGGCGATGCCGATGCGCTGACGCTGACCACCGGAGAACTGGTGCGGGTAGCGGTTGACGTAGTCGGGGTTGAGGCCGACGCGTTCCAGCAGTTCCTGGGTGCGCTTGAGCCGGCCCTTCCGGGGCGCGACGTCGGCGTGCACCGACCAGCCCTCGGCCACGATGTCGCCGACGGTCATGCGCGGGTTCAGCGAGCCGTAGGGGTCCTGGAAGATGATCTGGACCTCGCGGCGGTAGCGCTTGAGGGCGCGCCCGCCCATCTTGGCGACGTCCTCCCCCTTGTAGCGGATCGTGCCGCCGGTCGGCTTCTCCAGCGCCACCAGCAGCTTGGCGACGGTCGACTTGCCGCAGCCGGACTCTCCGACCAGGCCCACGGTCTCGCCTCGGCGCAGAGTCAGGTTGACGCCGTCCACGGCGCGCACGTGCCCGACCGTCTTCTTGAAGACGATGCCGCGAGTGAGGGGGAAGAGCTTCTGCAGGCCGACGATCTCCAGCAGCGGCGTCCCTGCCTCCCAGCCGGGCCGGGTCGTGCCGCCGGCCTGGACCGTCAATGGCGCCTCAGGCATCGAGGACCTCCTCGGCGTAGTGGCAGGCCGCCTCACGGCCCACGGTGACCACCCGCAGCGGCGGCAGGTCGCTGACGCAGTCCCGATCCGGCAGAGCCGCCGGACCGGTGCGCGCCAGAGGGCACCGCGGGTGGAAAGGACATCCGCTCGGGATCCTGGACAGGTTCGGGGGCTGCCCGACGATCGGCTTGAGCCGGCCCCCCTTGGCGTCAACCTGCGGAATCGAGTTCATGAGACCCACGGTGTAGGGCATCGAGGGCCGGGTGAAGACGTCGTCCACCGTGCCGGTCTCCACGATCCGGCCGGCGTACATGACCGCCACCCGATCGGCGACCTCGTTGACCACCCCCAGGTCGTGGGTGATCAGGATGAGACCCATACCGGTGTCCCGCTGCAGGTCCTTCAACAGGTCCATGACCTGGGCCTGCACGGTCACGTCGAGGGCCGTGGTGGGCTCGTCGGCGATCAGGATGCGCGGGTCCAGGGCGAGCGCCATGGCGATCATGACGCGCTGGCGCATCCCCCCGGAGAACTGGTGCGGGTAGTCGTTGACCCGGCGGGCGGCGGCGGGGATGCGCACCCGGTCCATCAGCTCGATCGCCTGCTTCTTGGCGTCCTTGCGGGAGGCGCCCCGGTGAGCCCGGAACATCTCGCCGATCTGGAACCCCACGCTGTAGACGGGGTTCAGCGCCGACAGCGCGTCCTGGAAGATCATGGCGATCCCCGGGCCGCGGATCTGGCGCTGCTCCTCCTCGGTCATCGCGAGGATGTCGCGGCCCTGGAAGTTGATCCCACCGCCGGTGATGACCGCGGGCGGAGAGTCCAGGATCCCCATGATCGCCTGGGCCGAGACCGACTTGCCGGAACCGGATTCGCCCAGGATGGCCAGGGTCTCGCCCTGGTCCACGGTGTAACTGATCCCGTTGACGGCGCTGACCACGCCCTCGCGGGTCCGGAACTCGACGTGCAGGTCGTCGACCTCCAGGACCGCGCCCGCCGTGGGGGACGGGTCCAACGACGGGGACGAGGCGAGGTAGCCGCTGCTGCTGCTCATGAACGCTGCCTGGGATCGAGGGCGTCACGCAGTGCGTCGCCCAGCATGATGAAGGCCATGACTGTCAGGGACAGGATGATGCTCGGGAAGAGCACCAGGTGCGGCGCGGTGCGGAGCAGGGACTGCCCGCTGGAGATCTGCAGCCCCCAGGAGATCGCCGGCCGCTGCAGCCCGACACCGAGGTAGGTCAGCGTCGCCTCGGCCGCGATCAGGACGCCGACGGTGATGGTGGCGAACACCAGCACCGGCGCCACCGCGTTCGGCAGGATGTGCCGGGTCAGGATCCGCAGGTTCGAGGCCCCCATGGCGCGGGCAGCGGCCACGTAGTCCGAGCTCTTGACCGCGATCACCTGGGACCGCACCAGGCGCATGGCCGTCATCCAGCCGAAGGCGGCCAGCGCGACCGCCACGGCGCCGGGCCCGCGGGTGTTCAGGATCGGGATGTTGGTGGAGGGCCCGACACGCAGCAGGATCAGCGCACCGAGGATCAGCGGCAGCGCGAAGAAGATGTCGGTGATCCGTGCCAGCAGGCTGTCGGTGAAGCCGCCGTAGTAGCCGGCGATGGCACCGACGATGACGCCCAGCACGAGCACTCCGATGACCGACAGGACACCGATGGTCAGCGACGTGCGGGCCCCGTAGACGACGTTCGCGAGGTAGTCGCAGCCCTGCTGGTCGAAGCCCATCCAGTGCGCGGACGACGGGGGCAGCTTGGAGTTGGTCAGGGCGCACGCCCGGGGGTCGGCCCCACGGGCGAACACCGACGGGGCCAGGGCCATCACCAGGAAGAACACACCCAGGAACGCGCCTATCCAGAACAGCGGATTGCGGCGTAGCTGAGCCCAGGCGTCGCTCCACAGACTGTTCTGTCGATCGCTGGTGACGTCGACCGACGGGGCGGCCAGCCCCGTCGTCGTCCCCGCCTCCACGAGGTCGTGGCGCAGATCTTCCTGCTGCTGGTCAGTCATAGCGGATCCTCGGGTCGAGGACGGCGTACAGCACGTCGACGACCAGGTTGAAGAAGATGAAGAAGAACACCATCAGCGTGACGATGCCGACGACCACCGCGCCCTCCTGGCCACGGACTGCGTCGAAGACGGCCCGGCCGATGCCGGGAATGTTGAAGACGGCCTCGGTGACGATGGCGCCGCCGAGGAGCGCGCCGACGTCGGCCCCGATGAAGGTGATCACCGGGATGAGGCTGTTGCGGAGGGTGTGCCGGATGATCACCGTGCGGTTGGGCAGGCCCTTGGCCCGGGCCGTGCGCACGTAGTCGGCGCGCATGTTCTCCGCGATGCTGGTGCGGGTCAGCCGGGCGACGTAGGCCAGCGATCCGGACGCGAGCACGAGGCCGGGAAGCAGATAGCTGTACCAGCCCTGCTGGATACCGGCGATCGGGAACCACCCGAACTTCAGACCGAACACGTACTGGGACACGAACGCGAGAACCAGGATCGGGATCGAGATGATCAGCGTCGTCGACACCAGCACGACGTTGTCGAAGTAGCCGTTCCGGCGGATACCCGCGAGGACGCCTGCCGTGAGTCCGATGGCGGCCTCGAGGAGGACGGCCACCAGGGTCAGCTTCGCGGTCACGGGCAGTCGGTTGGTGATGATCTCGAGGACCGGCCGCTGGTGGAAGTCGGTGCCCAGGTCCAGGTGCGTGAGGTTGCCCACGTACTTGCCGTACTGCACGAGGAGCGGATCGTTGAGGTGGAACTGCGCCTTCAACTGCGCCTCGACCGCGGCCGACAGCGGGCGGTCCCCCGCGAGGGCGCGGATCGGATCCCCCGGCAGCGCGTACACCATCGCGAAGATGAGGAAGGACGCCCCGATCAGGACGGGGATGGTTAGGAGCAGGCGGCGGGCGACGTAGCGGCCCATGACCCTCCTCGGTTCGTCGGAACGGTTTCACGCCGGCGGGATGGGTCACATCATGCGCCGACGTGGCTGGCCCCGGGCCACCGGCGAACGCGGTGACGGGAGGCGGCCGGTTGACGGTGGACGAGCGCCGGGGCGCACCTGCTCGATGGTGCGGCAGGTACGCCCCGGCGTCCGGTAGTGCAGTGGTGCGCGACCGTCAGCTGTTGACGGTCACCTTGGCGACGTCCACGCGACCGAAGATGTCGACGGTGATGTTGTCGACGTTCTGCGACCAGATGGTCTGCTCCAGGCCGAAGAACATCGGCATGACGGGCATGTCCTCCAGCAGGACGTCCTCGGCCTGCTGGTAGAAGTCGATCGCCTCGTCGTTGGAGGACGCCTGGTTACCCTGCGCGACCAGCTTGTCGAACTCCGGGCTGCTGTAGAACGCGGAGTTCGAACCCGCCGGTGGCTGCGCCTGCGTCGAGTAGAGCGGCTCGAGGTAGTTCTGCGGGCTGGGGTAGTCCATCGACCAGCCGAGGCGGAACGGCCCGGTGTAGCCCTTCTCCTTGCCCTTGGGCAGGTACTCCGCGAAGTCCAGGTTGCCCTGGAGGGTGTAGTCGACCCCGAGGTTCTCGCGGAGCTGGTTGCCCACGGCCTCGACCCAGGCGTCGTGGCCGGCGCCGGCGTTGAACCACAGCTCGACCGGCTGGCTGCGGTCGAAACCGGCCTCGTCGAGCAGCTGGTTGGCCTTCTCGACATCGACCTTGCAGTACTGGCAGGCGTCGTCGCGCGAGCCCTCGACAACCGGAGCGATGACCGAGTTGGCCGGCTCGCGGGTGCCCTGGAAGATCGCGTCGGTGATCGCCTTACGGTCGATCGCCATCGAGAACGCCTGGCGCACGCGCTTGTCGGCGTAGCGGGGGTCATAGAGCGGGAAGCCCATGTAGGTGAACGACGACGAGGCGGTCTCGCTGTAGCGGTCACCGAACTCGTCCTGCGCCGTGCCGATGGCGTCCGGCGGGATGTTGTTCAGGACGTCGAGGTTGCCGCCCTGAGCGTCGGTGTAGGCCGTGTTGATGTCGGTGTAGACGCGGAACTCGACCGAGTCGGCCTGAGCGGGGTTGTCACCGGCGTAGTCGTCGAACTTGGTCAGGGTGAAGCCCTGGCCGGGGACGAACTCTTCCTTGGCCTGGAACGGGCCGTTGCCGATCGGCTTCTTGCCGGCCGCGTCCGGGTCCGCGAAGAAGGACTCGGGCAGCGGGTAGAAGGCGTTGTAGCCGACCGTCACCGGGTACTGCGCGAACGGCGCGGTGAGGGTGACCGTGAAGGTCTTGTCGTCGACGACCTTCAGGCCCGACATCTCCGTGGCGGCGGGCTCGGCAGTCACGTTGCCGGCGTCGTCGACCTCACCCTGGAGCTGGTCGTAGCCCTCGACGTTGGCGAAGAAGTAGGAGCCACCCTGCGCGTTGGTGCTCAGCGCCGTGTAGTTCCAGGCGTCCACGAACGAGGTCGCGGTCACCGGGGTGCCGTCGTGGAAGGTCCAGCCGTCCTTGAGCTTCACGGTCCACGTGGTGTTGTCGTCGGACTCGATGGAGTCCGCCACGCCGGTGTACTCGGTCGAACCGTCGTCGCCGTACTCGACGAGACCGGTCCAGAGCGCCTCGATGACCTGAGCGCCCTCGGACTCGGAGGTGTTGCCCGGAACGAGCGGGTTCTCCGGCTCGCCGATGTAGATGCTGTAGGTGCCGCCGCTGGCCGAGGCCGCGGTGTCACCACTCTTCGTGTCATCGCTGCCACCACAGGCGGACAGCACCATCGTGCCGGCGACGCCCGCAGCGATGAGAGCGCCGCTGCGCTTGCTCAACTTCACGTGTAATGCCTCCCTCAACCCGCCTGTGGCGGGGGGAACGGACAGGTCGAACCGCACCCGATCAGGGCTGTCGGACGACTGATTGGTCAGAGCCACGCGCACCCTGGAGACGGAAACCTCCTAGGTACGACGGGGCGACCCTAGGCACGGGCCAGGAGGGGCGTCCACTGACGTCATCCATTTGTGACCTCGTGTCGCGATCGAGGCGCCAGGCGTAACTTCCACACCACGGGAGCAGCTGGCGAGCATCTCTTCCCGCTCTCCCGCCCCTTGTCTGCAGTGCTTCCTGGTCATGGCCTCGCGGGGTGTGGGCACCCGACGTGCGGGTACCGATCCCCTATCCACGGACAGTGAGAGGAAGTGCGTCCCATGAGCGGGATCGACAAGATGAAGAACAAGGCCGAGGAGCTCTCGGGCAAGGGCAAGGAGTCCCTCGGCGAGGCCACGAACGACCGCGACCTCCAGGCCGAGGGCCAGGCCGACCAGGCGTCGGGCAACCTGAAGCAGGCCGGCGAGAAGGTCAAGGACGTCTTCAAGTAGTAGGAGTACCCCCTCCTCCCCTCGCCGGCTCGGGGGCCGGCCCGGGAGGGGGACGTCGACGGACGCCGGACCCTCGCGGGACGGCGTCCGTCGGCGTCCGGGGCTCCTGGCACCGGGAGTTCCCCACGTGCTCAGAAGCGGCGCAGGAGGTCGACGACGGCGGGCAGCAGGGGCCGGTCGGCGGCGATCCAGTCGAGGCCGGCGAGCTCGTCCACGCCGACCCATCGCAGTGCAGCGTGCTCGTGCGCGACGGGATGGCCCTCGGCGAGCCGGGCCCACCACACCCGCAGGGTCGACGACGCCGGCGGGCCCCCGGCCACGGAGCCGTCCAGCAGCACCTCGCCGAGGAACGCCTGCGGGAGGACGTCGACCCCGAGCTCCTCCCGGCACTCGCGGACCAGCGCCGAGAGGTCGGACTCCCCCCGCTCGACCTTGCCGCCGGGAAACTCCCAGAGCCCGTCGTAGGGGCCGCCCGACCGCTGCGCGACCAGGACCCGCTGCCCGTCGACCACCGCGGCGCCGACCACCTGGACGACGTCGAGCGCCCGGCGCGCGGCCGCGGCGGCGTAGGCGTCCAGGTGCGCCTGCATCGCCCGGACGATCCGCCGGCGCAGGACCGCCTGGCCCAGGAGGCCGCCGACGACGCCCGGCAGACCGGTTCCCCAGTCGACCTGCTCCTCGACCAGGGTGCCGGCGCCGGTGGCCGAGAACCGCCGTGAATGGGTGAGCCAACGCCGGCCCCGACCGGAGCCCATGGCGTACACGTCGCGGTCCGGCCGCACCGACACGACCTCCTGCAGCGGGGCCCCCCACGGGCGGCCGAGGACGCGGGCCACGTCGAACGCGACCGTGAGCGGCGCCTCAACCAACGTGGTGAAACGCAGCCGGAACACGGTGCAACCCTGGCAGACCCGGCAGGATGGGGCCCGTGCGCATCACAGCCCGGGTCGACTACGCCGTCCGAGCCGCACTCGAGCTGGCCGCGGTCGCGCCCGAGGCGCTGACCTCGGAGCGGATCGCCACCGCCCAGGGCATTCCTTCCCGGTTCCTCCAGGCGATCCTGCGTGACCTGCAGCACGCCCGGTTGGTGAGCAGCCAGCGCGGCCGGGAGGGCGGCTATCGCCTGGCCCTGCCCGCGGCGGAGATCTCCCTTGCCCGCGTCATGCGGGTGGAGCAGGGCTTCCTGGCCGACGTCCACGGCGAGCGTCCGGAGGATCTGAACTACCCCGGCCCCGCGTCCGCGCTCGCCACGGTGTGGGTCGCCGCCCGCGCCTCCTACCGGCGGGTGCTCGAGGAGGTCACGCTGGCCGACGTCGTCGCCGGCCGGCTGCCGGCGCACGTGTCCGAGCTGGTCGGGCTCGAGGACGCCTGGCGGTCCTTCGGGGACACCGCCACCCGCTGACCGCCCTCCCTGCGGGTGACGTCGGTCCGCCCCGGGCTCGACGCGACGGCCTCCTGTAGAAGACTGGGGCCCATGCCAGCAGCGCAACGCCCCGGCGTGACCGTCTTCCTGACCGGCTACTCGGGCGCCGGGAAGTCCACGATCGCCGACGCGCTGATCGCGCAGCTGGCGGCGGAGGGCCGGCCGGTCACCGTCCTGGACGGCGACGTCGTCCGCACCCACCTCTCCAGCGAGCTGTCGTTCAGCCGGGAGCACCGTGACCTCAACATCCGCCGGATCGGCTGGGTAGCCGGCGAGGTGGTCAAGCACGGCGGCACCGTCGTGGTGGCCGCCATCGCCCCCTACGAGGCGGCCCGCGAGGAGGCCCGCGCACTGGTGGAGGAACACGGTCGTTTCGTGCTCGTCCACCTGTCCACGCCGCTCGAGGTCTGCGAGCAGCGCGACGTCAAGGGGCTCTACGCCAAGGCGCGCGCCGGCGAGATCCGCGAGTTCACCGGTGTCAGCGACCCCTACGAGCCACCGGCCCGCGCCGAGGTCGTGGTCGACACCTCGATCGTTGCGCTCGAGGAGTCGGTGGCGCGGATCCGCGCCGCGATGGACGCGGACTGAGCGCCCCTGTGAGCTGAGCCACGCCGCGATCCGGGGGCGGGTGTGGCACCATCAAGGCATGACAGATCGCGGCTCGCTCCTCGTCGCGCGTCTGCACATCGACCTGGCGCTCGTCTCCAGCGCCGTCTGTCGCGCTTCGCGCTGACACCGATCCCCCCGCGCAGCCCGCTGCGCTCCCCCGATCTGGCAGCGCCTCTCCCGCACGGCTGGCTGCCGCGTGGGCGCAGAGCGCAGGAAGAAGTTCGACCGTGACCTCCCCCCGCACGAGCAGCCGGCCCACCCGTGGCCAGGGTCAGTGGGCGCTCGGTTACCGGGAGCCGCTCAACCCCAACGAGCGCATGAAGAAGGACTCCGACGGCCTCGAGGTGCGCCGGCGGATCCTCGACATCTACTCGAAGACCGGCTTCGACGGCATCGACCCCGGCGACCTGCGCGGCCGGATGCGCTGGATGGGCCTCTACACGCAGCGGGCGCAGGGCATCCCCGGCGGGAAGACCGCCGTCCTCGAGCCCGAGGAGCTCGAGGACTCGTACTTCATGATGCGGGTGCGCATCGACAGCGGGCAGCTGTCCAGCGACGCACTGCGCATCCTCGGTGGCATCAGCAGGGAGTTCGGCC
>JAOPWJ010000090.1 GCA_025965715.1 Blastococcus sp.
CAGCCCCGGCGTCGCCGGCACCGCCGTTCGCACCGCTGTCCGCGCCGCCGTCCGCCCCGGCGTCGCCGGCACCGCCGTTCGCACCGCTGTCCGCGCCGCCATCGGCACCGCCGTCCGCCGCACCTTCCGTGCTGGTCATGTCGTCGTCGAACGCCATGTCATCTCCGATCAGGTCGTTGCGCCGGCCGCTGTCTGCGGCCCGGAGTGCGCTGCCCACCAGCAGGGATCATGCCCACCGCGGTGGCCCAGCGCGCGCCGGGCGGGTGCCGTCCGGGACGGGCTCCGGAATCAGGAGAACCGGGGGTCGTCGTCGGCCTCGGTCGTGGGGTCGTCGCCGACGGCGCCGCCGTCCGCGCTGCCATCAGCGCCACCGACGGCCCCGCCGTCCGCGCCGCCGTCCGCACCGCCGTCCGCACCCAGGTCGGCGCGGTCGGCAGGGGTGCCGGAGTCCGGCTCCTGGGGTGGGGTGGTCATGTCGTCGTCGAGCGCCATGTCGGTCCTCCGATCTGGTCCTGCGCCGGTGGGCCCGGCGTGCTGCCGATGATGGCCATGGCGGGCCCCGGGCGCGCGTCGAGCCGTTGCGCGTTGTCCGCTCCCCGGGACGTTAGTCTCGGCGTATCGAACAGCTGTTCGATACGCGTGAACGGGAGGTGTGGGGTGGTGGAGCACGGGCGTTCGGCAGGGTGCACCGTCCTGCACGTCGACATGGACGCCTTCTTCGCCAGTGTCGAGGTGCGCCGGCACCCCGAGCTGGCCGGCACGCCGGTGATCGTCGGCGGGGCCGGCAACCGGGGAGTGGTCACCTCGGCGACCTACGAGGCCCGCCGCTACGGCGTTCACGCAGCCATGCCGACCGCCCGCGCGTTGCGGTTGTGCCCGACGGCGACGGTGCTCCCGGGGGACATGGCTCTCTACGCCGAGGTCTCTCGCTCGGTGATGGCGCTGTTCCGCTCGATCACGCCGCTGGTGGAGCCATTGAGTCTGGACGAGGCATTCCTCGACGTCACCGGCGCCGGCCGCCGACTGGGCGACGCGGCCGAGATCGGCGAGTACCTCCGTGCCCGAGTCTTCGACGAGCAGGGCATCACCTGCTCGGTCGGCGTCGCGGGCACCAAGTTCGTCGCCAAGCTCGCCTCCACCTCGGCCAAGCCCGACGGGATACGGAACGTCCGCCCGGCCGAGGTCATGGACTTCCTGCACCCGCTGCCGGTCGGTGCACTGTGGGGGGTGGGCCCGAAGACCGAGGAGCAGCTGCTGCGCCTGGGGCTGCGCACCGTCGGCGAACTGGCGCACGTGCCCGCGAAGACACTGCAGCGGGCGCTGGGCCCGGCTGCGGGCACGCATCTGCACGAGCTGTCCTGGGGTCGCGACCCGCGCCGGGTGGTTCCCGACGAGCAGGAGAAGTCGACCGGCCACGAGGAGACCTTCGGCACCGACGTCGACGATCCGGCGGTCATCCACCGCGAGCTCCTGCTGCTCTCCGAGCGGACGGCCGCCCGGCTCCGGTCGGGCGGCTGGCTGGCCCGCACCGTCAGCATCAAGGTCCGTTTCGCCGACTTCGCCACGCTCACCCGCAGCCGTACCCTCGAGGTGCCCACGGATGTCGGCAAGGAGCTCTACGACACCGCCCGCGTCCTCTACGACGCGCTGGGGCTCGACCGGGCGCGAATCCGGCTGGTCGGGGTGCGGGCCGAACGGCTGATCGAGGCCGGTTCCGCGGCGCAGCAGCTGGAGCTGGGGGCCAGGGAGCACGGCCGCCGTGACGCCGAGCTGGCCGCCGACCGAGCGGCCCGCCGTTTCGGCGCGGGTGCGGTCCGGCCGGCGACGCTCCTGCACCGGGACGGCCGCCCCGGCAGGGAAGCGCCGCTGACCAGCCGGAACGGTCGTTCCGGCCCCTCTTCCAGTCGCGGCGGAGGAACCAGATCCCGCCACCCGGAGGAGTGATCAGTCCCGATCCGGCGCGGCGCGCGGAGCAGTCGCCTTTCGCTGCCTGCAAAGGGCTCGTATCCTCGTGGACACCGGCGGAGGAAGCCCTCCGACGGCCAAGGCTCCGCCCACCTGGAGGTCGACGTGCCGCTCTCCGAACACGAGCAGCGTCTGCTGGAGCAGATCGAGCGCGCACTCGTCGATGACGATCCAAAGTTCGCCTCATCCGTACGCACCGGCGACCGCCGCCTGAGGGCGCGCCGCAAGCTCCAGCTCGGCGCCCTGCTGGTCGTCGTGGGTATGGCTGTCCTCGTCGTTGGCGCCGTTGCCCAGTCGTTCATCATCGGGGCGCTGGGCTTCCTCGTCGCTTTCGGCGGCGTCGTCCTGGGCGTCCTGCACTACAAGGTCGCCACCGGCGCGGTCGAGGCCCCCAGCAGCGCGTCCGGCACGCGGGGTCCGGCCCCGACGGGCCGGGGGGGCCGCGGCGGCCGTCAGCCGCTGAAGAGCCGCCTCGAGGAGCGCTTCCGCCGCCGTTACGACCAGTAGGCGCTCCGACCAGTCAGGGGCAGCACCGCTTCCGGCTTCCGACAGCCGCCGTCCGTTCCGGACGGCGGCTGTCGCCTGTCCGCTCCCGTGAGCGACTGTCGCCTGTCCGCCCCCGTGAGCGGCTGTGGGCGGAGAGAGCGCAGCGGGGGAGCGGTCAGGCCGGTCGGGCCGCCCGCCGGGACCGCCGCTGGCGGACCGGCCGGCCCAGCCGCTCGCCAGCCCAGGCCGTCAGCCGTGGGCCGGCTCCCGCGACCAGTGACGCAGGCCACAGAAGTGCCCGCAGTCGCACGCCGCGC
>JAOPWJ010000091.1 GCA_025965715.1 Blastococcus sp.
ACCGCGTTCACCCCGCCGCCGCCGATGCCGACGACCTTGATGACCGCTAGATAGTTGTGCGGAGGTGTCATGCGGCGCTCCCCAACTGGACCCTCATCCTCAAGTTCAGCCTTACAGTTATGTCAACCAAGTCGACGTGGTCGAAGTTAGGTGCGGCCCGACGGCCGCTACAAGCACCCTCCCCGGGTCGGCGTGTCGGAGGGCGGGGATCGCACGAACCACTGGCAACCCATTGGTCACAAGGACACCACGTGGCGTGACGACCCGCGACAGGAACGTCTCATGCCGGGGTGGAGAGTCCCAGCGGCACCGGAAATCACATGCGCGACATTTGTTTCTGTGGTCGGGCGTGTCGCGGCTCCGCGCGTGTCGGTGCGGCCGGCTTTTGGAAGCCCTCCGGAGGCAGCACCGCACGGTGCGCCACCGCACGACGTCCGTGCGCCATCCGCACCGGGTGCAGCTCTCAGCGGAGCACCACGGCGTGAGGTGAGCTGACGTCGATGGTGTCGGCGGGCTCGAGGGCCTCCACCGCGATCTGCGCCAGAACGCCGGCCAGCGCCGAGGCCTTCGCCGGTGTGTCCTCGGCGCTCCCCCAGCGCACCAGGGTGCCGTCGGCGAGGGTCAACGACACGTCCTCGGCGCTGGTGGCCGACGCCGCGCCGACCTGCTCGCGGACGTCGGGCGGCAACGACACCAGGGCCCCGAGGGCCGCCATCGTCGGGGCGTCGTCCGGGCCGGGGTCGGCCACGTCGAGCGGAATGACGCCGGTCGGCGCGTCCCCAGTGATCGTGTCGAACAACACCCCGGAGGCATCGACGAGGAAGCGGTTGCCCCGCGATCCCACCACCGCGACCGGCGTGCGCTCCACGACCGTGATGACCACCGTGTTCGGCCAGCCGCGCGCCACCTCGACCGAGTTCACCTGCGGCAGCTGGGCGACCCGCTGCTGGGCGGCGGGAATGTCCACACGGAGGAGCGGGGTGCCTTCCGCGATCCCGGCGGTCTCGCGCACCTGCGCCGCGGGCAGCGTGGTCACCCCGTCGACGCGGACGGAATGGACGGCCAACAGCGGGCTGCCCCAGAGCACCCAGGCCAGCAGTCCGAGGGCCAGGACCGCGGCCGCGACCTGAACCGGGCGCCGGCGGCGCGAGGCCGCCCTCCGCGCGCGACGGTTGGGCAGTGGCGTCACGAGTCCGGAGCGGCGCGCCGCCGAGCGGTGGGAGCCGCGGTCCCGGGTGGTCGACCCGGTGCGGCTCACCGGGAGGTGCCGGCCGCGGGGTCCGGACCGCGGTCGGTTCCGTCCGCCCGGGCGCGGAGGGCCTCGAGCACCTCCGGCCCGACCATCGAGACGTCACCCGCACCCATGGTGACCACCAGGTCACCGGGGCGCGCGCGGGCGACCAGCGCCGGGGCCGCGCCCGACCAGGAGGGCTCGAACAACACCTGCTCCGGCGGCAGTGGGACGGCGTCGGCGACGAGGGCTCCGGTGACGCCGGGCACCGGGTCCTCCCGGGCGCCGTAGACGTCCATCACCACGACCTGGTCGGCCAGCCCAAGGGCCTGACCGAAGCCCGCGGCGAACTCCCGGGTGCGGCTGTAGAGGTGCGGCTGGAACGCCACGACCAACCGGCCCGACCCCACGACCGCCCGCGCCGCCCGCAGCTGGGCGCTCACCTCGGTCGGATGGTGGGCGTAGTCGTCGTAGACCCGGACCCCGCCGACGACGCCCTTGAGCTCGAACCGGCGGTGCACCCCCCCGAAGCGGGCCAGCCCGTCGATGAGCCCGTCCTCGGGCAGGCCAAGTTCGAGTCCGGCGAGGAGCGCGGCGGCGCTGTTGAGCGCCATGTGCTCGCCGGGCAGCTGGATCCGCACCCGGCCCAGGTCGCGGCCGTCCACGACGGCGCGGTAGCTGGTCCCCTCGGGGCCGACCTCGAGATCGCTCAGGACGAGGTCGGCACCCGGGGCCACGCCGTAGCTTCGCAGGCGAGCGGGCGTGGGCATCGAGAGCAGCCGAGCGGCTCCCGGGTCGTCGGCGCACACCACGACGAAGCCGGCCGGATCCACGGTCGTCAAGAACCGGTCGAAGGCCTCCTCGACCGCCGCGAGGTCGCCGTAATTGTCCAGGTGGTCGGCCTCGACGTTGGTCACGATGGCCCCGAAGGGCGCGAGCAGCAGGAAGGAGCGGTCGCTCTCGTCGGCCTCGGCGACGAAGATGTCACCCTCCCCCGAGTGGGCGTTGCTGCCCGACTCGTTGAGGTCGCCTCCGATGGCGAAGGACGGGTCGACCCCGCAGGCCTGGACAGCCACCGTCAGCATCGACGTGGTCGACGTCTTCCCGTGCGTGCCGGCCACGGCGACGCTCCGCCGTCCGGCCATCACCGACGCCAGGGCCACCGCGCGCGGCAGCACCCGCAGGCCCCGTTCCCGCGCCGCACGCAGTTCGGGATTGTCGGCGCGAATCGCCGTGGAGACGACGACGGTGTCGGTGTCCTCCACGTGCGCGGCGTCATGCCCCACGGAGACGCGCGCGCCGAGGGCGCGCAGCGCCATCAGCGTGGGGCTGTCTCGACGGTCGCTGCCCGAGACCTGGACGCCGCGGGCGAGCAGGATCCGGGCGATGCCACTCATCCCGGCACCGCCGATGCCGACGAAGTGCACCGCGCCCAACTCGGCCACCGGGGGCACCGGCGCCGACCAGGCGGCCACGTCGTCGGCGCTCACTGCCCCGCCACCTCGAGCACGATGTCGGCCAGCCGCTCGTCCGCGTCGGCGACCCCGGTCGCCGCGGCGTGGGCGGCGAGCGCCGCCAGTCCGGCCGGGTCGATCAGCAGGGGCACCACCGAGGATTCGATCCAGGACGGGGTCAGGGCGGCGTCCTCGACCAGCAGGCCGCCGCCGGCCTCGACGACCGGCAGCGCGTTGCGGCGCTGCTCACCGTTGCCGATGGGCAGGGGCACGAAGACGGCGGGCAGCCCGACGGCGGACAGCTCGGCGACGGTCACGGCGCCGGAGCGGCAGAGTGCAAGGTCGGCGGCGGCGTAGGCGAGGTCCATCCGCTCCAGATAGTCCACGACCACGTAGGGGGCGCTGCCGGCGGGCCGAGCGGGCACGGTCACGCCGGTGTTCTTCGGCCCGCGGGCATGCAGCACCTGGATGCCCGCCGTGGTCAGGGCGTCGGCGGCCCCGACCAGCGCGCGGTTGAGCGACGCGGCGCCCTGCGAGCCACCGAACACCAGGAGCGTCGGCCGGTCGGCGTCCAGGCCGAACTCGGCGCGTGCCCCGGCCCGGCGGCCGGCGCGGTCGAGGGTGGAGATGGCCGTGCGCAGCGGCATCCCGACATGCTCCCCGCGGTGCAGCGGAGTGCCGGGAACGGTGACGGCGACCCGGGCCGCGAGCCGCGCCCCCACCCGGTTGGCCAGACCGGGTAGCGCGTTCTGCTCGTGCACCACGACGGGAACGTGGGCCCGCCGCGCGGCCAGGTATGCGGGCAGCGCCACGTATCCCCCGAAGCCGACGACGACGTCGGCCTCGAGCTCCTCCAGGAGGGCTCTGGTCTCGGCGACGGCGCGGCGCACGCGGCCCGGCACGCGGAGCAGATCCACCGTGGGCCTGCGGGGCAGCGGAACCGGCGGGATCAGGCGTAGGTCGTACCCGCGCGCCGGCACCAGCCGCGTCTCCATCCCGCGTGCGGTGCCGAGACAGGTGATCCGCAGCGCGGGGCCGCCATCGGCCCGCCGGCGCAGCGCGTCCGCGAGGGCGAGCATCGGTTCGATGTGGCCGCCCGTGCCGCCGCCGGCGAGGACGACGCTGAGCGTGCGTGCGGCCGGCGGAGTCACTGGGGCCCCCCGCGCCGAGGGGCAGCAGCTTGACGGGGCGCCGCGTGCCGTGGCGGTGTCTGCCGGGGCGCCGCCTGCCGTGGCGCCGCCTGCCGGGGCGGTGTCGGCCGGGGGGAGGTCTCTCGTGGCGGTGTCTGCCGGGGCGAGGTCCCTCGTGGCGATGCCTGCCGGGGGGAGGTCTCTCGTGGCGATGCCTGCCGGGAGGTTCCCTGGCGGGGCGGTGTCTGCTCGGGCGCCGACCTCCGAGGTGCGGCCTGAGGGACGACCGGCGAGCCGGCACGCGGCTGACCGCCGGTTCGCCGCTCCGTGGGGGGCCGCCGCTCCCCCGCCGGCGGCCGTGGCGCCGCGCCCCGGGTCGGCGTGCCGCGGGCATGGACG
>JAOPWJ010000099.1 GCA_025965715.1 Blastococcus sp.
GCGATGGCTCATAGGAGCTCCTCGAACTCGCGGCGAGATCGGCGATCTCGCACGTCTTGCCGGGTGAAGCCGTGCGAGATCGGCGATCTCGCCGTGAACGCTGCTAGAAGGGCGGCCAGGGCAGCGCCGGCCACTCGCCGCTGGGCTCGGGATGCCGGCCGGTGCGCAGCAGGGTGGCCACCCGCTGCTCGGTGCACCGGACCTCGCGTCGGGTCAGGTGCTCGTGCAGCAGCGCCCCCAGGTCGCCGCGCAGCTCGTCGGCCAGCCGCTCCAGCATGGCGACGGCGTCGTCCGGGAGGGGCTTGCCGGCCCAGCGCCACAGCAGGGTGCGCAGCTTGGGGTCGACCGAGAAGCAGATGCCGTGGTCGACGCCGTACACGTGCCCGTCGGGCATGGGGATGATGTGCCCGCCCTTGCGGTCGGCGTTGTTCACCACGGCGTCGAAGACCGCCATGCGCCGCAACCCGGGATCGTCCTTGCGGACGAAGGCCGGTAGGTCGACGCCTTCGTCGCCGTCCATCCACAGCTGCACCATGCCCGGGCCGAACGGGCCCTCCCGCAGCACGGTGGGCGGCACGATCCGCCAGCCGGTCGCCTCGGAGACCAGGAACGCGGAGATCTCCCGGCCGGCGAGCGTGCCGTCGGGGAAGTCCCACAGCGGCCGCTCACCGGCGACCGGCTTGTAGACGCACTCGGCGGCCATGGTGTCGGTCCGGATGGCCCCGACGAGGGTCACGTTCGACGCGTCGAGGAGCCGGCCCTCGAGGTCGATGGCGCCCGTCCGCAGCAAGAGCTGCGCCTCCGCATGGTCGCGGGGGGCACGCAGATCGGCGGCCCCGGCCGGCTGTTCAGTCATGAGCGGAACAGCCGCCGGTCAGCGGCGGTAGCCGTTCTGCCGGGGGCACACGTGCCCGACCGGGTCGAGCGGCAGCGAGCACAGGGGGCACGCCGGTCGGCCGGCGGCGACGACGCGCCGGGCACGGGCGATGAACGCCCGCGCGGCCATGGGTGTGATCGTGACCCGGAGCGCGTCGGGGCCCTCGTCGCTGTCGGAGAGGATGGCTTCCTCGTCGATCGGCTCGTCGGTGGCGGCGACGGCCTCGACGACGACCGCCTCCTCCGAGCCGTCCCAGGCCAGGCCCATGGCCGCGACGCGGAACTCCTCGTCGACGGGTGCGCTGAGCGGCTCCAGGTCGTCGATGTCGGCCTCGGGCGGGATCACCGTGTTGGCGCGGCCGGCGACCTCGTCCAGGAGCTCGGTCATGCGGTCGGCCAGAACCTGCACCTGCGTCTTCTCCAGGGCGACGCTGACCGTGCGGCCGGTGTCGTCGGACGCCTGCAGGTAGAAGGTGCGGTCCCCTGGCTGGCCCACGGTTCCGGCGACGAACCGGGTCGGACGTTCGAAGAGATGGACCTGACGGGGCACGCGCCCAGGTTACGCGGGCGACGCCGGGCGTCGCCGGGACGACACCGAGGTCACGCTCCCCTCGGAGGGCGCCGTCAGACCGGAGCGCCGGCTCCTCCGCCGACCACGGCGTCCGACGACGCCTTGGTGCGCCGGCGCTTCTTCGGGGGCGGAATCAGACCCGACACGTCCCCGCCCGTGTCGTTGACCCGGACGACGAAGGGCCGGGTGTCGGTGTAGGTGACCACCGAGACCGACGCCGGGTCGACGACGATGCGCTGGAACTGGTCGAGGTGCAGCCCCAGGGCGTCGGCCAGGATCGCCTTGATCACGTCACCGTGGCTGCACGCGAGCCAGACCGCGTTCGGCCCGAGCGTCGCGTTCCAGGCACGGACGGCGGCCACCGCGCGGGCCTGGGTCTGCGCGAGCCCCTCCCCCTCGTCTCCGGGGAAGACCGCGGCCGAGGGGTGCTGCTGCACGACCTTCCAGAGCGGCTCCTTGGCCAGCTCCTTGATCGACCGGCCGGTCCAGTCGCCGTAGCGCGCCTCCCCGAGGCGGTCGTCGGTCGCCACCGTCAGCTCACGCCCGGCGACGATCGCCGCCGCCGTCTGCTGACAGCGTTCCAGCGGGCTGCTGACGACGGCGGCCAGGGGCACCTTGGCCAACCGCTCCCCCACCGCCCGCACCTGCGTCTCACCGGTCTCGTCGAGCCGCACTCCCGGCGTCCACCCGGCCAGCACGCCGCCGGTGTTCGCCGTGGTCCGGCCGTGCCGCAGGAGGAGGACCGTCGTCACGGGGGGAAGCCTATGTGGCGACCCCGGCGCCGGGCCCCTCCCGAACCGGCGGACATCGGGAGCACGGGTCCTCCTGGTCCGCGGCGGAGCTGCGCGAACGGCTCACTTGGCGGCCAGCACACCTGTCTGGACCAGCGCGAGCACCAGCACGCCGAGCGCGATCCGGTAGACGACGAACGGAGTGAAGCTGCCCCGCGCGAGATAGCGCAGCAGCCAGGCGATGACGACCAGCCCGACCCCGAACGCGAGCACCGTCGCGAGGATCGTCGGCCCCCACGCCACACCCCGCCCGGCGACGTCCCCGCTCATCGCTCCGTAGGCCTCGTAGAACCCCGACCCCAGGACGGCGGGAATGGCCAGCAGGAACGAGTAGCGGGCGGCGGCCTCACGGGAGTAGCCGAGGAACAGCCCGGCGGTGATCGTGCCGCCCGATCGCGACACCCCGGGGACGAGCGCCATCGCCTGGGCGAAGCCGAAGGTGATCCCGTGCGGCACCGTCAGGTCGGCCAGCTCACGCTTCCTCGCGCCGACGCGGTCGGCCCAGTAGAGGATCAGGGAGAAGATGATCAGTGCGGTGGCCACGATCCGCAGGTCCCGCAACGTCGTCTCGATGTGGTCCTTGAACAGCAGCCCCAGGAGGATGATGGGGATGCTGCCGACGATGATCAGCCAGCCCGTCCGGGCATCGGGGTCGTTCTTCCGCCGGCCGGCCAGCGAGCCGAGCCAGGCGACGATGATCCGCGCGATGTCGCGCCGGAAGTAGATCAGCACCGCGGCCTCGGTGCCGATCTGCGTGATCGCGGTGAACGCGGCTCCTGGGTCCTCCCAGCCGAACGCCTCCCCCACGATGCGCAGGTGGGCGCTGGAGGAGATGGGCAGGAACTCGGTCAGCCCCTGCACGACACCGAGGACGACGGCTTCCAACCAACCCATGTCAGCCCCCCGTCGATCGGGTCGCGGCGGTCATGCGGTACAGGGCTCTGGAAGGCACGGAACGACAGGGTAAGGGTCGAACCTGTGCGACCCGCCGCACCGCCCGGCGGTTCACAGGCTGCCCGGTGACCGTCGCCGTCCGCCGGTAGGTTGGCCGGTCGTGGAGCAACGCGCGCTGGGACGAAGCGGTCTGGTCGTGTCCCGGCTGGCGCTGGGCACCATGACGTGGGGCCGGGACACCGACGAGGACGAGGCCGCCATGCAGCTGACCGCCTTCGTCGACGCCGGCGGCACGCTGGTCGACACCGCCGACGTCTACTGCGACGGGGACAGCGAACGCACGCTGGGCCACCTGCTCACCGACGTCGTCCCCCGGTCCGACGTGCTGGTCGCCACCAAGGCCGTCGGCCGCACGACCGCGGGGCCGATGGGACGTGGCGCTTCGCGCGGCCACCTGCTGGCCGCGCTCGACGCCTCCCTCGAGCGGCTGGGTCTGGACTACGTCGACCTCTGGCAGCTGCACGGGTGGGACGACGTCACCCCGCTCGAGGAGACGCTGGCCGCCTGCGATCTGGCCGTCTCCAGCGGCCGGGCGCGCTACATCGGAATCAGCAACTACAGCGGCTGGCAGACGGCGCAGGCGGCCACCTGGCAGCGGGCCTGGCCGGGCCGCACGCCGCTGGTGAGCACCCAGGTCGAGTACTCGCTCCTGCAGCGCGGCGTCGAACGCGAGGTCGTGCCCGCCGCCGAGGCCCTGGGGCTGGGTGTGCTCGCGTGGTCGCCGCTCGGTCGCGGGCTGCTCACGGGCAAGTACCGGCACAGCACGCCGTCGGAGTCGCGGGGCGCCTCGCCGCAGTGGCAGGGGTTCATCGACGGTCTGCGCTCGTCGACGACCGACCGGATCGTCGAGGCCGTGATCACCGCCGCCGACGGGCTCGGCACCAGCCCCCTGGGCGTGGCCCTGGCCTGGGTGCGTGACCGGCCGGGCGTCGTGGCGCCGGTCGTCGGCGCCCGCACCGCCCAGCAGCTGCAGTCCTCCCTGGACGCCGACGGCGTCCGGCTGCCGGCGGCGATCCGCACGGCGCTCGAGGACGTCTCGGCGCCGCCGTTCAGCTATCCCGAACGGCGGCAGGAACGGTGACCGCGGCGATGTCGACGGCGGGCGCTTCCCCGGTCGGCGATCCCGTCTTCGCCGCCTTCTGCGCCGCGGGACTGTGGCCGGGGTTGGGACGGCGGACGGCGGCGGAACTGCCCGGCGCGGGCATCACCACGCCGGACGACGTCACGGCCGACCGGCTGATGAAGCTGCCGCGAGTGGGCCGGCAGCGCGCCGAACGGCTGTTCTCGAGCTTCCTCGCGGCCCAGCCCACGTACGACGTCGTGGGGGTCCTGGTCGGGGCCGGGCTCGAGGCGAAGCTCGCCGCCGGCGTGGCCGACGCGCTGGGGCCGGACGCCGCCCGGCGGCTGCGGGA
>JAOPWJ010000102.1 GCA_025965715.1 Blastococcus sp.
CGGCTGACCGTGGCCACCACCCCCCGCGGCCCAGGCGCCGGGCCGCGCTCCGCCGGCCGCCCGTCCAGCCGTACCGCTGCCCAGCGCGTCGCCGCCGTCCGAGGCGGGGAGGGCCCATTCGCGTCCCGCCGCGCTCCGGGGACCCGTCGCAGCGGCGCTGGTCTCTCCCTGGACCAGCGGGGCCTGCGCAACCGGTGGGGCCTGATCGTGATGATCACGCTGCTGGTTCTCGTCGTCGGCCGGCTTGCCGTGCTGCAGGGGGTCGACGGGGCGGCCTACGCGAACGCGGCCGAGCAGGACCGGTTGCGCACCTATCCGGTCGCCGCACTGCGTGGGCAGGTCCTCGACCGGAACGGCAACGCGTTCGCCTACACCGTCGACGCCTCCCGCGTGGTGGCCGACCCCAAGGTGGTCAAGGACGCCGCCCGCGCGGCCCACGAGCTGACGGCTCTGCTCGACGTCCCGGAGGCCGAACTCACCGACAAGCTGTCCCAAGACACCCGGTACGTCGTCCTGGCCTCGCAGGTGCCCCCCGAGACCGTCGACGCCATCGAGGCGCTGGAACTACCCGGTGTGCTGTTCGAGGACGATCCCGTGCGCCTCTACCCGGCCGGCGCCGTGGGCGGACAGGTGGTCGGCTTCGTCGGCAAGGACGGCGGGGGGCTTGCCGGCATCGAGCAGACCTTCGACGACGACCTGGCCGGCACCCCGGGCCAGCGGCGGGTGGAGGTCGGCAGCGGCGGCAACCCGATCCCCTCGGGCATCGACGAGTCCACGTCGGCCACCGACGGCAGCACCGTCACCCTCACCCTCGACCAGGATCTGCAGTACGTGACCGAGCAGCGGCTCGGGGAGGCCTGTGCCGACGGCGACACGACGCAGGGCTCCGCCGTCGTCCTCGACGTGCAGACGGGGCAGATCATGGCGATGGCCTCCTGCCCGGGCTTCGACCCCGGTGCGGCGGGGAAGACCGATCCCGACCTGCTCGGCAACCCCGCGGTCTCCGACGTCTTCGAGCCGGGCTCGGTGATGAAGGCGGTGACCATCTCCGCGGCACTCGAGGAAGGGATCGCCGAGCCCGACAGTGTGCTGAGCGTCGACGGGAAGATCGACGCCGGCGACCACGTCGTCCGGGACTCGCACGGCCACGGGCCGATCGACTACACCCTCACCGGAATCGTCGCCAAGTCCAGCAACGTCGGCACGATCATGCTGGCGCGCGAGGTCGGCGACGAGAAGCTCGAGCACTACCTGCGGGCGTTCGGCATCGGCAGCACCACGGGCGTGGAGCTGCCAGGCGAGAGCCGGGGCATCCTCGAGGAGTCGGCCGACTGGACGGCGAGCCGCGCGGCGAACGTCCCCATCGGCCAGGGCGTCTCCATCACGACGCTGCAGTTGGCCTCGATCTACCAGACCGTGGCCAACGACGGCGTGCGGATCGCCCCCCGCGTCGTCGAGTCCCTCACCGCGCCCGACGGCACGGTGCGCGCGGCAGCGGAGGCCGAGCAGACCCGCGTCATCAGCAAGTCGACCGCTGAGAACATGGCCTACATGCTCGAGGCGGTCGTGGGGGAGGGCGGCACGGCTCCGCGCGGCGCGATCGAGGGGTTCCGCGTGGCCGGCAAGACCGGCACCGCGCAGCGGCCCAACCCGGACTGCGGCTGCTACAGCGGGGGCGGCTACGTGACCTCCTTCGTCGGCTTCGCACCCGCGGACGACCCGCGGTACGTGGTGGCGGTCGACCTCGAGCGCCCCACGGGTGGCGGGGACGGCGGCGGGGTCGCCGCGCCGGTGTTCGCCGACGTCATGCGGTACGCCCTCACCGCCGGCGGCGTCGTCCCGTCGGGCACCCCGCGGCCGGACTTCACCCTCATCGCGACGCCCTGACGCCCCGCCGCCGGTCGTTCCCGAGCGGCGGCCCGTGGCGCCGCGCGCGCGGCCGGGCCGAGCTGCGCAGATGCTGACACCCCCGCCGGTAGATTGGAGCCCCGTGACCCCGATCGACGCCGGCTCGGCACCCCGGTCTCCGGGGGAGCAGCCGCAGAACCGGCCGCTGCCGCTGCGTGCCCTCGCCGATCTCCTGGGTTTCCCGGTCGCCGGCCCCGCGCTCGCCGATCCCCAGGTGAACGGCGTCACCCTCGCCTCGGGCGAGGTAGGTCCCGGCGACCTGTACGCGGCCCTGCCGGGCGCCCGCACGCACGGTGCCCGGTACGCCGCCGACGCCGCGTCCCGGGGCGCCGTCGCCGTCCTGACCGACCCCACCGGGCTGGCGGAGGCCACCGACGTGGGCCTGCCGGTCTGCGTCGTCGACGACCCCCGCGCCGTGCTGGGTGCGGTGGCCGACCGGATCTACGGCGAGCCCAGCCGGCGGCTGCAGGTCATCGGCATCACGGGCACGAACGGCAAGACGACGACGGCCTACCTCGTCGAGGCCGGGCTGGCCGAGGCCGGGCTGGGCACCGGGCTGATCGGCACGGTCCAGACGCGCACCCGTGGGCGGGACGCGGACGGCACACCGACCGTGACGGAGATCCCGAGCGTCCGCACCACCCCCGAGGCACCGGCCGTGCACGCGCTCCTCGCCGACATGGAGGGCCGGGGGGTGACGGCGGTGGTCATGGAGGTCTCCAGCCATGCCCTGGTGCTCGGCCGGGTCGGCGGTGTCCGCTTCGCCGCGGCCGGTTTCACCAACCTCGGGCGGGACCACCTCGACTTCCACGGAGACCTCGAGGACTACTTCCAGGCCAAGGCCTCGCTCTTCGACGGGCGGGCCGCCGTCGACGTGGTCGTCGTGGACGACGCCGCCGGTCGCCGGCTCGCCGACCGCCCGGGCCGCGCTCGGCCGGTCACGGTCTCGACCACCGGCCCGGGCGCGGCCGACTGGTCGGCCGCCGACGTGACGGCCACGCCCGACGGCGGGTCCGCGTTCACCCTGCACGGCCCCGGAGGGCGGAGCTGGCCTGCCCGGCTGCGGCTGCCGGGAGGGTTCAACGTGGCCAATGCGGTCCTGGCCGTCGCGCTGCTCGACGCGGTCGGCATCGACGTCACGACGGCGCTCCGCGGCCTCGCCGAGACCGTCGTCCCGGGCCGAATGGAGCCCGTGGACGCCGGGCAGCCCTTCGTCGCGGTCGTCGACTACGCGCACACCCCCGACGCAGTGAGCACCGCCCTCAGGGCGCTGCGCGGCGCCACCCGCGGCCGGCTGATCACCGTGCTCGGCTGCGGTGGCGACCGCGACGCCGGCAAGCGCCCGGACATGGGTGCGGCAGCGGCGGCGGGCAGTGACGTCCTCGTGGTCACCGACGACAATCCCCGTTCCGAGGACCCCGCCGCGATCCGGGCCGCCATGCTTGCCGGTGTGACCCACGTGCCGGAGGGAGGGCGCGCCGAGGTGCTCGAGGTCGGCGACCGCCGCGAGGCGCTGCGTACCGCCGTCGCGCTGGCCCGGCCGGGCGACACGCTCCTCGTGGCCGGCAAGGGCCATGAGACCGGCCAGGAGGTCGACGGCCAGGTGCATCCCTTCGACGACCGCGCCGTCCTGCGCGAGGTCTTGACCGAGCTGGGGGCGCGGGCATGATTCCGCTGACCCTGACCGAGGTCACGCAGCTGACCGGCGGCACGCTGCACGGGAGCCCGGACGGCGCCGCCGCGGTGACCGGCACGGTCACCCTGGACTCCCGCACCGCGCAGCCGGGCGACCTGTTCGTGGCCTTCGCCGGTGAGCGGGCCGACGGTCACGACTTCCTCGGAGCCGCGGCCGCCGCCGGCGCCGTCGCCGCGCTGACCACGCGGCCCTACGACGGGCTGCCCTGCGTCGTCGTCCCCGACACGGTGGCTGCCCTCGGCCGCCTTGCCGCCGGAGTGCACGAGCGGCTGGTCGCCGGCGGGCTGATCACGCTGGGCATCACCGGCTCCTCGGGCAAGACGTCGACCAAGGACCTGCTGGGACAGGTGCTCGCCGCCGCCGGCCCCACGGTGAGCCCGCCCGGCTCCTACAACAACGACATCGGTCTGCCGCTCACCGTGCTCAGCGCCGACGCGGGGACCCGGTTCCTGGTGCTGGAGATGGGTTCCCGCGGCCCCGGGCACATCGCCCGCCTCTGCGGCGTCGCGCGGCCACGGATCGGGATCGTCCTCAACGTCGGCTCGGCCCACCTCGGCGAGTTCGGCAGCGCCGAGGGGATCGCCCGGGCGAAGGGCGAGCTGGTGGAGGCGCTGCCCGAGGACGGCACCGCCGTCCTCAACGCCGACGACCCGCGGGTGATCGGCATGGCGACGCGCACCCGGGCCCGCGTGATGACCACCGGGCGGGGGCCCGACGCGGAGGTGCGGGCCATCGACGTCGGCCTCGACGAGTCGGCCCGAGGTCGCTTCACCCTGGTCGTCCCGGGGGAGCAGCACCCGGTCGCCCTCCAGGTGGTCGGCGAGCACCAGGTGGCCAACGCGCTCTCGGCCGCCGGCGCCGCCCTGGCGGCGGGGATGCGCGCGGCCGAGGTCGCGGCGGCGCTGTCCTCGGCCGGCGCCCGCAGCCGCTGGCGCATGGAGGTCGACCGGCGCCCCGACGGCGTCACGGTCGTCAACGACGCCTACAACGCCAATCCCGAGTCGATGCGGGCGGCCCTCGCGGCGCTCGCCGGACTGCCGGGCTCCCGGCGGATCGCCGTCCTCGGGGCCATGGCCGAGCTGGGGCCCGCAGCGCTCGCGGAGCACGAGCGGCTGGGCCGCGACGCGGCCGCCGCCGGCATCGACCTGATCGTGGCGGTGGGAGCCGATGCGGTAGGCATAGCCGACGGAGCGTCCGCCGCCGGACGTCGCGAAGGGGAGGAGTCGGTGCACGTGCCGGACCGGGCCGCCGCAGCCGAGCTGCTGGGAACGCTGCTGCGCCCCGGTGACGTGGTGCTCGTGAAGGCCAGCCGGTCCTACGGACTCGAGCTGCTCGCGGCCGATCTGCTCAGCGACGGGCACTGCGCCGAGGGGAATCCGGCGTGAGATCGGTCCTCATCGCGGCCGGGGTCGCCCTGATCATCTCCATCCTGCTGACGCCACTGGCCATCCGCGCGTTCCGGCGGCAAGGCCTCGGTCAGGAGATCCGGGACGACGGCCCGGAGAGCCACCTGTCGAAGAAGGGCACGCCCACGATGGGCGGCACCGTGATCGTCGGTGCCACCGTGCTGGGCTACATCACCGCGCACCTGTTCCTGACCGACCAGGCGAACTGGGGCTTCACCGTCAGCGGCGTCCTGCTGCTGTTCCTCATGGTCGGCATGGGCACCGTCGGATTCCTCGACGACTACCTCAAGATCCGGCACCGGCGCAGTCTCGGGCTGAACAAGACCGCCAAGCTGGTCGGTCAGCTGGTGGTGGGCGTGACGTTCGCCGTCCTGGCGATCAACATCCCGAACAACGGCCTGACGCCGGCGTCGACGGCGGTCTCCTACGTCCGCGACATCGCGCCGCTGACCCTCGGGCCGATCCTGTTCGTGCTTCTGGCGTACCTGTTCATCGCCGGGTTCTCCAACGCCGTCAACCTCACCGACGGACTGGACGGCCTGGCTGCCGGGTCGTCGGCGATGGTGTTCGGCTCCTACGTGATCATCTCGTTCTGGCAGTTCACCCACGACTGCGCCACCGACGTCATCGACGGCTGCTACCAGGTACGCGACCCGCTCGACGTCACGCTCGTGGCCGCCGCCGCGATGGGGGGTTGCCTGGGCTTCCTGTGGTGGAACACGAGCCCGGCCTGGATCTTCATGGGCGACACCGGATCGCTGGCTCTGGGCGGCCTGCTGTCGGGGCTGGCGATCGTCACGCGCACCGAGCTGCTGCTGGTCGTGCTCGGCGGGCTGTTCGTCGCCGTCACCCTCTCGGTGGTCATCCAGGTGGCCTTCTTCCGGGCCACGCGCCGCCGGGTCTTCCGGATGGCCCCGCTGCACCACCACTTCGAGCTGGCCGGCTGGACCGAGCAGACCGTCATCGTCCGGTTCTGGCTGGTCACCGCGATGGCGGTGGCCTTCGGGCTCGGGCTGTTCTACGCCGACTGGCTCCGCTTCGCCGGGCTGTGACACTCGTGCACCTGCGAAACCGCCCCGTCCTGGTCGCCGGCCTGGGCCTGTCCGGCGTGGCCGCGGCGCGTGTCCTGCTCGGCCGTGGGGCTCGCGTGCTCCTCACCGATGCCGCCGAGCCGCCGGCCGTGCCCGAGCTGACCACGGCCGGCGGCACCTGGCTCGGCCGGGTCGACACGGTGCCCGACGGCGTCGAGCTGGTCGTCACCTCACCGGGTTGGCGCCCGGATCACCCCCTGCTCGCCGACGCCGCCCGACGCGGGGTCGAGGTGATCGGCGAGCCGGAGCTGGCCTGGCGCCTCCGGGCGGCGCCCGAGGGGGGTGCGCCGGCGCCGTGGCTGGCCGTCACCGGCACCAACGGCAAGACCACGACGGTCACCATGCTCGAGGCGATCCTGCAAGCGGCCGGCCGCCGCGCCGTGGCCGCGGGCAACGTCGGCCGCCCGCTGGTCGAGGTGGTCACCGAGCGGACGGCGGACGGCGAACCGGCCTACGACGTCCTCGCCGTCGAGCTGTCGAGCTTCCAGCTGCACTGGTCCTCGTCCATCGCCCCGGCCGCCGCCGCCGTCCTCAACGTCGCCGACGACCACACCGACTGGCACGGCTCATTCGAGGCCTACCGCGACGCGAAGGCCCGCATCCTGGCGCAGGCTCCGGTCGCGGTGGCCGACGCCGGGGATCCGGTGGCGGCCGCTCTCGTCGCCGCCCATCCCCACCCCGTGACGGTGACTCTCGGCGAGCCGGCCCCCGGTCAGCTGGGTGTCCGGGCCGGCGTCCTGGTCGACCGCGCCTTCGCCGACGACCCGGCCGGCGAGGTGCTGCTGGAGCGCTCCGCGCTCGCGGTTCCCGGCCCGCACAACACAGTGAACGCCCTGGCGGCGGCGGCGCTGGCCCGCGCCGCCGGCATCCCGGCCGAGGCGGTGGCGCGGGGCCTCGCCGGCTTC
>JAOPWJ010000104.1 GCA_025965715.1 Blastococcus sp.
CTTGGCAGTGCTGTCGTTCACGGGCGCGGCCACGAAGGGGCTCCATCCGGCTGGCGGTCGGCGGTTGAGCTGCCCACGGTAGTTGGCCCGGCGCGGGTCGCTCGCAGGCGCCGTCGACGTCCGGCCGGCGGACGCGTGCCCTGCCGCCTCACCTGTACCCCCGCGGCGCTGCGGGCGCCTCGCGTTCCCCACCATGTCTTCCTGTTCACACCAGCGCTGAGCCCGGAGCGCCGCGGCGCTGCCCACCGACCCGGGGGCACCGGAGGGCGAGTCCGGCGTCATTCGGGCCGCCGGGGCCGACCGCCACAACTGGACCGACGACGTGATCTGCCGGCTGCTCGTCGTCGGACCTGTGCCGGGTCCGTCCGGAGGCTCAGCCGAGCGCAGCGGCGGCCTCCCAGAAGCTCGGGAGCCCGTCCTTCGCACCGCCCACCCAGGCGAGCACCACGGCCGCGGCGAACAGGGCGAGGAGGACCAGGAGCGCGAAGACCCACGGCCACGTGCTGCGTCGGCGCTCCGGCGGCGCGGGACGGACGGCGGCGCCCGGCTGCGAGTGCCCGGACGACAGGTGCCCGGAGCGCCCCGGTGCCGGTGCGCTCCCGACCGCCGGGGCCGCCCCTGCCGGGGACGGCGGCGGAGCGAAGACCAGCGTGCGCTGCCGGGCGGCCGCCGCCGGATCGCCGAGCTCGTCGGTCGACTGATCGGTGATGCGTGTCCGCGCCGGCGCTGCCGCCGATCTGGGCTCGGGCGCCGCCGCCATCGGTTCGCGCACGGGCGCTGCCGCCGTCGGTTCGGCCGGCTCGACGGCCGACTGGTGGCCGACCGGATCCTCCGCGGGTTCCGTCGGCGGCTCCGGGGTGTGCACCAGGCCGGCCCACTCCGGCGGCACGGCCGGCGTCGGGCGCCCCGGCACCGACGGCAGCCTGATGTCGCGAGTGGGGTCGTCGACATCCTTCGCCGGCACCTGGCGCCGGTTGTCGTCCTGCGGGCGATCGGTCATGACGGGTCCTCCGTCGGCGCCGGTCCGGGACCCCCGCCCAGCGGCGGGGAACAGCGGGTCCCGCGGGAAGTGCCCGGGGCAGCGCCGTTCTACGCCTCCCCACCCCACGGTCCGTCGCCCTCGTCGGGCAGGTAGACGCCCGGTTCGTCGAGAGCGTGCGTCCACACCGGTGCACCGGCGACCTTCACCTCGGCGGCGGAGAGGGCCCGCCGATAGGAACCGATGCCGTCCCAGCGGGTCACCAGTGCCCACAGCGTCGGGTCGTCGGCCGAGCGTCCGAGCTCGCCGTCCCGGAACCCCGGGCGCGTCGCGAGGGCGGCCAGCAACGGCACCACCGCTGCTGCCACCTCCGCGCTGTCCTGTCCCGTCGCGCGGAGGCGCGTCACTGCGAACACCGCGACCTCCCGTCGATGGGCTGAGAAGGCAGACGTTGCCACGTCCGCCTGAGACGATGGCGTCATGGCCCGCCCCACTCGTCAGCGCGCTGCCGTCCGGACGGTGTTCCAAGACCTCGACGGCTTTCACAGCGCGCAGGAGGTGCACGCCCGGTTGCGCGACGCCGGCGACCCCATCGGGCTCTCCACCGTCTACCGGGCGGTGCAGTCCCTGGCCGACGACGGTGAGCTCGACTCCATCCGCGCCGACAGCGGCGAGGCGCTCTACCGCCGGTGCAGCCCCCAACACCACCATCACCTGGTCTGCCGCGGCTGCGGGCTGACGGTGGAGGTCGCCGGGCCGGCCGTCGAGCGATGGGCCGACCGGATCGCCGACGAACACGGCTTCGCCGACATCAGCCATACGCTCGAGATCTTCGGCACCTGCGCCGGCTGCCGGCTGGCCGCCCCCGCCCCCGCGGCCAAGACCCGGGCCGAGCGCACGTTCTGACCCTCGAGCGACCCGGGATCACCGGACCTCCCCTCTGACCAGGGATCCAGCGTCTCCGCACCGTACATTTCGGCTGCGTCACGACTGCGGATGGACCTTGACCACATGTGAGAACGCTCATAGAGTTCCGCGGTATCCATTTGTACACCGCGATATGCGGCCCAGTCACGGATGCTTCATGCCGAAGCACTCGCTCGTCCGCGCCCGAGCTCTCACGCTCACCATGGCGCTCTCCCTCCTGCTCGCCGCCTGCGGTGGAAACGATGCAGGGTCCGACGAACAGCCCGCCGCAGCCGGGGGTGGGGAGTTTGCGTGTGGCAGCGGCGAGAGCGTGCTGAGCGGGGAGACCGTCCGCCTCGTCGTCGGCACCGACCCCGGCGGCGGCTACGACGCCTACGCGCGGATGATCGCGCCGTTCCTCGCCGACGAGCTCGGCGCCGAGGTCATCGTGGAGAACCAGCCGGGCGCCGGCGGGCTCAGCGCGGTGAACAGCATGATCGCGGGTGAGAAGGACGGCACCCACATCATGATCATGAACGCGCCGGGCAACATCAGCTCGGTTCTTGCCGGAGTCCAGGGCGCCAGCTTCCCGGTGGACGAGCTGTCCTTCATCGGCCGGGTGGCCAATGAGCCCTACATCATCACCGGCGCCGCCGACGGTCCGTACACGACCTGGGACGACGTCGTGGAGGCCGACGACGCACCGAAGATCGGCTCCACGGGCCTGGGCTCGGAGGCGTACATCAACGGCGCCCTCGTGAACGAGATCTTCGACCTCGGCGGCGAGGTCATCGCCGGCTACGACTCCGCCAGCGAGGCCGAGCTGGGCCTCGTCTCCGGCGACATCCAGCTGTTCCCCGGAAACCTCGACAGCCGGCTGCAGCAGATCGAAGCGGGCGATGCCATCGGCCTGCTGTCCATCACCGACAAGCCTGTCGACGCGCTGCCGGACGTGCCGGCCATCCGGGACTTCGACCTCACGAAGGAACAGGACGAGCTGCTCACCGCGCACCAGACGCTGTCCATGATCGGGCGTCAGCTCATCGGCCCCCCCGGCATGGACGAGCAGGCACTCACTGATCTGCGGGGAGCCATGCAGTGCGTCTTCGAGGGTGACGAGCTGCAGGCGGCCGCAGAGGAACAGGAGCGTCCGATCAGCTACTTGACCGGCGAGGAGACCGCCGAGCTGGCCGCCAAGTCGGCTGATGCGCCGGACGTCTACGTGAAGTTCCTCCAGGAGGCGTACGGCCTCTGACGGCAATCGGTGGCTGTGTCTGCGAGGGCCTGCAGACACAGCCACCGGCCGTCGCACTGTCGTTCCTCGCCGGGCAGACCCGTCCTGCGAGGAACGGCAGGCGCCGGACGGCACCAGCAGAAGCCGGTCATCGGCTCCGCTCCTCGCAGAAGAGATGCAACGCAGCATGAAGACCGCCGATACCGACAGCCCTGTGCCGGCTCATTCGCTCCGGGGGGAGGGCCCGCCGCTGTTGCTGGTAGCCGGCACCGGATATCCGGGTGCGACCTGGCACCTGCCGGAGTTCATCGACCAACTCGCCCGCCACCACACGGTGATCACCTTCGACCATCGCGGTACCGGCGACACCCCTGCCGGCGACCAGCCGTTCTCCACCCGGGCCTTCGCCGCGGACGCGTCCGCACTGCTCCGGGCCCTGGACGTGGGCCCGGCCCACGTCGTCGGGCACTCCATGGGCGGCCGCGTGGGCCAGTGGATGGCCATCGACGCTCCGGAGCTCGTGCGCTCCCTCGTGCTCGCCGCCTCCGGCTCCGGCGGCCGAGGCAACCCGGACCAGCCCGGCGGGCTCCCGATCGGCGCGATGACCGCGATGGTCGAACACGGTTACCGCGGATACATGGAGGCCCACATCGAGGCCACCTTCTTCACCCCGGACTATGCGGCC
>JAOPWJ010000124.1 GCA_025965715.1 Blastococcus sp.
TCGACTCGATCAGCACCTGGTAGCGGCGCATGTCCATGATGTGGTCGACGTGCTCGATGTCGACCGGGCACTGCTCGACGCAGGCGCCGCAGTTCGTGCAGCTCCACAGGACGTCGGGGTCGATGACCCCGCCCTCCTCCAGCGTGCCGACCAGCGGGCGGTGCGCCTGCGCGTCGTTGGTGCCCTCGATGCGGGCGTAGCCGGAGGCCCAGGCCTGCTCGTCACTGGGCCGCAGGACGTCGTAGTCGGGGGCGGTCTCGCTCGCCGTCTGCGCGCCGAGCAGGTACGGAGCCTTCGCGTACAGGTGGTCCCGCAGGTCCATGATCAGCATCTTGGGCGACAGGGGCTTGCCGGTGTTCCACGCCGGGCACTGGCTCTGGCACCGCCCACACTCGGTGCAGGTGCTGAAGTCCAGCATCCCCTTCCAGGTGAAGTCCTCGATCTTGCCGCGGCCGAAGACGTCGTCCTCGCCCGGATCCTCGAAGTCGATCGGCTTGCCGCCGCTGGTCATCGCCGGCAAGGGGCCGAGCGCGGGGGCGCCGTCGGGTTCGCGCTTGAAGTAGATGTTGAAGAAGGCGCTGAACCGGTGCCAGGCGACGCCCATGTTCAGGATCCGGCTGATCACCACGAGCCACGTCAGCGACACCACGATCTTGATGAAGGCGATGATGCTGACGACGTCGGGGTTGTCCGGGAAGAGGTTGCTCGCCAGGGAGGCGAACGGATGGCTCCAGGTGGGGGCCGCCACCAGGCCGGAGGCGATCTTGGCCGCGCGGATCCCGAGGATGCACAGGCCGACCAGCAGGACGACGGCCTCGACGAAGTAGCCCCGGCCCTCGTTCGACCCGGCGAAGCGGCTCTTGCGGCCCTGGCGGCGGGGATGGTCACGCTGGCGCCGGATGATCAGGTAGACGATCCCGAGGATCGTGCCGGTGCCGATGATGTCCACGAACAGGTTCCACAGGCTCCACTCGCCGATGAGCGGCAGGTGGAAGGCGGGGTTCCAGACCTCGCCGAACGCCTCGACCAGGGTGAGGAACAGCCCGTAGAAGCCCACGAAGACGAACCAGTGGGCGACGCCGATGGAGGACCACTTGAGCATCCGCGTGTGCCCGAGCGACTCGATCGCCAGGGTCTTCAGTCGCTTGCCGACGGGCCCGGAACGGCTGTTGTCGGCCTGCCCGGTCTTGATGATCCGCACCATCGCCCGGACCGCCCGGTAGGCCATGACGGACGAGACGATCAGGAACAGGACGCTGATCGTGCCCAGCACGATCTGCAACGGGCCCGTCATGGATCTCCCTCTCCCCGGAGGACGGCGACACCGCCCGCTCTGCACGGGACGATAGCTGCCGGCGTCTGTCGCTACTCACCGGTAACCCAGGGCGCGCCCGACGGTCGATGGCACGCCCGACGCGCACTTCCGCCGCCACGTGAGTGACAGCCGCCGAATGGTCGCCCGAGCCGCCCCATGTGCCGGTTCTGGGGACGATCCGGCGGCTCCGGCGTGGTCAGCCGGTGCGCCGCAGTCCCCTCTCGCGACGGACGGTGGTGAAGCGGCGCGTGGCCGGCCCGGGCGTCGCGAGCAGCGCACCGAGGCGTCGTTCCAGCACCGGCCACCGGCCACCGACGTCCGCGTCGGCGATCCGGACGACGCGGATGTCGAGTGCGCGCAGTTCGTCCTCGCGGCGCTTCTCCTCCCACAACACCTGCTCCGCTGAGCGACCGCGCCACGGGGCGGCGTACTTCACCCGCCCGTCGAACTCGACCGCAACGGCGGCGTCCTCGAACCATGCGTCGACGACGCCGATCAGCCGCCCCCCGGCGTGGATCTCGACCTGGAGCTCCGGCCCCGGGAGGCCGGAGCCGACGATCCGCAGTCGTCCGCGCGACTCCAGCGGAGACTCCGCGCGGCCATCCGCGAGAGCGGCGGCCCGCACCGCGCGGGGCGCCCCCGGCCAACCGTGCGCCCCCGCCGCAGCGCTTCGCAGTTCCTCCGCGGTCGTCCTGCCCACGAGGAGGGCTGCGTCCATGGCGACGACGGCGTCCTCCAGCGGCCACTCTCGGGCGCAGTCGAGGAGAGTTCGCACGGCCGATGTGACGCGAACCGGCCCAGCGCGCCACACATCACCCCCGGCGAGCGGCGCGCGGGACATCAGGAATCCCTGCCCGCGGCGCCACCGATCGGGGTCGGTCAGCCGCACGGGTCCGCTGTCGTCCCGCGGGAGCGGCAGGTCCCACAACCGCGCCGCCGACCGGTGGCTGATCGCGGCGTGCGGTCTCCCCAAGGCCAGAAGAACGGCCAGGCAGTCGACGTCGTGCTCGCGCCCGCGCTCCCGCGCGTGCCCGAGGTCGTCGGCCGTGATGTAGACGCCGTAGCGCAGCCGAACCCACCGGCCCGAGCTGTGCAGGCGCCTGATCTCGGGATGCGGGTAACCCACTCGGAGCGCCTCGGCGGCGGTGAAGACGCCGTACCGGCGCTCGGCCACGACTCGCAGGGCGGGATGCACCGCGACAGTTTCCGACGACGCCGGCTCGGGCGGCGCTCCGTCTCGTCGACCTGTGGACGGGCGCCGATGAGAGCCGCCCCACGGCCGCCGCAGCCGCGACATGGCGCGGCTTCCGCGGCGGTCCGGCGGCTCCGGCGAGCCCGCCCTCCACGGAAAGCTGGCGACCCCCGGGAACACCGGTCGAGGGGCTGCCGTTAAGGTGGGCAGGAAAGTTGAGCGGACCCCGCGCAAGGTGGTCGCGCTCGACTGCCTCACCAGAGCAGCACCACCACAGCACACGGAAGAGAGGCCATCCCCATGGCTCGAGCGGTCGGTATCGACCTCGGCACCACCAACTCCGTCGTCACCGTCCTGGAGGGCGGCGAGCCGACGGTCATCGCGAACTCCGAGGGTTCCCGCACCACCCCGTCGGTCGTCGCCTTCGCGAAGAACGGCGAGGTCCTCGTCGGTCAGTCGGCGAAGAACCAGGCGGTCACCAACGTCGACCGCACCATCCGGTCGGTCAAGCGGCACATGGGCACGACCTGGGCCACCGACGAGATCGACGGCAAGAAGTACACGCCTCAGGAGATCTCCGCGCGCATCCTGCAGAAGCTGAAGCGGGACGCCGAGACCTACCTGGGTGAGCCGGTCACCGACGCCGTCATCACCGTGCCGGCCTACTTCGAGGACTCGCAGCGCCAGGCCACCAAGGAGGCCGGTGAGATCGCGGGCCTCAACGTCCTGCGCATCGTCAACGAGCCGACCGCGGCCGCACTGGCCTACGGCCTGGACAAGGGCGAGACCGAGCAGACGATCCTCGTCTTCGACCTCGGTGGCGGCACCTTCGACGTGTCCCTCCTCGAGATCGGGGACGGCGTCATCGAGGTGAAGGCCACCGCGGGTGACAACCACCTCGGTGGTGACGACTGGGACCAGAAGGTGATGGACCACCTGGTCAGGACCTTCAACGCCCAGAACGGCATCGACCTGTCCAAGGACAAGCTGGCCATGCAGCGGCTCCGTGAGGCCGCCGAGAAGGCCAAGATCGAGCTGTCCGGCGCGCAGTCGACCAACATCAACCTGCCCTACATCACCGCCGGCGCCGACGGCCCGCTGCACCTGGACGTCACGATCACCCGCGCCGAGTTCCAGCGGATGACCCAGGACCTGCTCGAGCGCACCCGTGCGCCGTTCAACCAGGTGGTCCGGGACGCCGGTATCTCCGTCGGGCAGATCGACCACGTCGTCCTCGTCGGTGGCTCGACCCGCATGCCGGCCGTCTCCGACCTGGTGCGTGAGCTGACCGGGGGCCAGGAGCCCAACAAGGGCGTCAACCCCGACGAGGTCGTCGCCATCGG
>JAOPWJ010000132.1 GCA_025965715.1 Blastococcus sp.
CGCAAGCTCGTGCGCAAGAAGGTGCCCGAGGGCATGGTTCCGTGGAGCGAGGCCACCATGAACCGGCTGAACGAGTCCGAGCCCGAGAAGCTGACCAGCAACATGCGGGTGTCGACGTCGATGATCCTCGACGTCGTCGACCGGCCAGGCGACCCGTTCACCGCCATGCGCCGGCTGCTCACCGACAACCACGAGCCGCGCAAGAAGCAGCTGCAGCACATCCGCGAGGCGATCGGCATCGCGCGGTCGCTGCTGCAGGCCGGCGTCCTGGAGCGGCTCGACGCGCCGGAGCCCGACGGACGGCGCTACGACCTCACCCTCGACCTGCCGCCGGACTTCGCGCTCAACCAGCCGCTGTCGACCTTCGCCCTCGCGGCGATCGAGCTGCTGGATGCGGACTCCGAGACCTACGTGCTGGACGTGGTCTCGGTGATGGAGGCGACCCTCGACGACCCGCGCCAGATCCTCGCCGCGCAGCTGAACAAGGCCAAGGGCGAGGCCGTCGCGCAGATGAAGGCCGAGGGCATCGAGTACGACGAGCGGATGGAGCTGCTCGAGCAGGTCACCTACCCCAAGCCCCTGGAGGAGCTGCTCGGGCACGCCTACGAGGTGTACCGGCAGAGCAATCCGTGGGCGGCCGACGCCTCGTTGTCGCCGAAGTCCGTCGTCCGGGAGATGTGGGAGCGGGCGTTCACCTTCCGGGAGTTCGTGAACACCTACGGCCTCACCCGGTCCGAGGGCGCGGTGCTGCGCTACCTGTCCGACGCGTTCAAGGCGCTGCGCTCGGGGGTGCCCGCCGCCGCCCGGACCGAGGAGGTCGCCGACCTGGTCGAGTGGCTCGGCGAGCTGGTGCGCCAGGTCGACTCGTCACTGCTGGACGAGTGGGAGCAGCTGACGTCGCCGGACCAGCCGCACGGCGTCCCGGTGGCGGTGCCCGCCCGGCCCCGCCCGCTCACCGGCAACGAGCGGGCGTTCACCGCGATGGTGCGCAACGCGCTGTTCCGCCGCGTGGAGTTGTTCGCGCGGCGCCGCTGGTACGACCTCGGTGAGCTGGACTCCGCCTCCGGCTGGGACGCCGACCGGTGGGAAACCGTCGTCCGGGCGTACTTCGCCGAACACGGGGAGGTGCAGACCGGGGCCGACGCCCGCGGGCCCGCGCTACTCATCGTCGACAAGTCCGAGCCGGGCCGGTGGCGGGTGCGGCAGATCCTCGACGACCCGGCCGGTCACCACGACTGGGGCTTCGACGTCGAGGTCGACCTCGAGGCCTCCGACGAGGAGGGCGCCGCGGTGCTTCGGCTCATGGACGCGGGTCGCAGGGACTGAACGAGGACTCCCTCCTCCCCACCCCTCGCACGCTCGACGCGGGTCCCTGGAGGGAGCCGACGACCACGTCGCGCTGACGTCGGACCCCGGCGTCTGGGCGCACCTGCCCGCCTGGGGACTCGGCCTGGCCGCACAACCGGCGACCGCGGCGGTCGACGCCGCGCGCACCGTCGACCCCGACCGTCCGGGTGATCGCCTACCTGCTCGAACACAACGTCCGGTCCCGCGGTCGATGTCGCCGCGGCTCAGGGGCTGGCGGCCAGGAAGAGGAAGGCGGCCAGGAGGACGAGATGGACCCCGCCCTGCAGCCGGGTCGCCCGGCCGGGCACAACGGTCAACACCCCGACCACGACGGTCAGGCCGAGCAGCACCAGCTGCGTGGACCCCAGGCCTAGGAGGAGGGGCCCGTCGAGCCAGATGGTGGCGACGGCGATGACAGGGATGGTCAGGCCGATGCTGGCCATCGCGGACCCCAGGGCCAGGTTGAGGCTGTTCTGGGTGCGTCCTCGCCGGGCGGCGCCGGCCGCGGCCAGGGTCTCCGGAAGCAGGACGAGCAGGGCGATGACCACGCCGACGAAGGACTGCGGAAAGCCGAAAGACTCGACCACGTCCTCGATGACGGGTGACTCCACCTTCGCGAGGCCGACCACGGCCACCAGCGCAACCACCAGGAACGCGAGGCTCGACACCGCGGCGCCGGCGGTGGGCGGGCTGGCGTGCTCGTCGGGGGGCAGCGGAGTGCCGTCGGGGGCGACCGGCAGGAAGAAGTCCCGGTGCCCGACCGTCTGGGTGAGAACGAACATGCCGTAGAGGGCCAAGGAGGCGACGGCGGCAAAGGTCAGCTGCGCGGGAGAGAACTCAGGCCCCGGGCGAGCGGTCGTGAAGGTGGGCAGGACGAGGCTGAGCGTGGCCAGCGTGGCCACGGTTGCCAGTGCCGCGCCCGTGCCCTCGGCGTTGAAGGCGGCGAGGCCTGAGCGATGGGCGCCCAGCCACAGGGACAACCCGAGGATCCCGTTGCAGGTGATCATGACGGCGGCGAACACGGTGTCCCGGGCCAAGGTGGCCGTCTCCGGACCGCCGGCCACCACGAGCGTCACGATCAGGCCGACCTCGATCACGGTGACCGCGACCGCCAGGAGGAGCGACCCGTAGGGCTCACCGACGCGGTGCGCCACCACCTCGGCATGATGAACGGCGGCCAAGACTGCCGCGCCCAGGGCGGCGGCGATCACGACGGAGAGCACCGGCCCGGGCTCCTGGCCCCACGAGACTCCCAGGACCAGGAGGGCGATCACCGGAGCAACGGACGTCCAGGTCAGGGATCGAAGAAGTCCAGCCACCCAGGAACCCTTTCAGGCGCACCGTTCCGCCCGCTCGGCGGCGTCGGTCGGTCGGTCACGGTGCGGATGCCACCTAGCCGGGACCGGACGAGTGCCGAGACCGCCGGAACACCGTAGTCCGGCGGGGGCGCTTGCACCCTGAGTGTGAGGTGATCGACGAGTCCCGCGCCACCGGCGAGCCGGGCGTCGTGTCAGGCTCGTCGTCGATGAGCGCATGAGCGGCTGGGAGATGGTGGCGGTCGCCGCAGCCGGGTTCGCCGCCGGCGGGATCAACGCCGTGGTCGGCTCGGGCACCCTGGTCACCTTCCCGGTGCTGCTGGCTGTCGGGCTGCCGCCGGTCACCGCGACGGTGAGCAACTCCCTCGGCCTGGTCGCCGGCAACCTGACCGGCGCCATCGGCTACCGCCGCGAGCTCGCCGGTCAGCGGCGCCTCCTGCTCCGGCTCCTCCCCGCCTCGGTGCTCGGTGCCCTCACCGGCGCCTTCCTCCTGCTGCACCTCCCGGCGTCGAGCTTCGAGGCGATCGTCCCGGTACTGATCGGCCTGGCCGTCGTCCTGGTGGCCGTCCAACCGGCCCTGCAGCGAGTGCTGCGCACGCGCAACCCCGCCGGCGACCAGGTCCGGCACCTCGGTCCGGGACGGCTGGCCGCCCTCCTCGCGGGCGCCTACGCCACTGGCACGTACGGCGGCTACTTCGCCGCGAGCCAGGGCGTGCTGCAGATCGGCATCTTCGGACTGCTGCTCCGCGAGTCGCTGCAGCGGCTCAACGCGATGAAGAACGTGCTCACCACCGCGGTCAACGGGGTTGCCGCCGCCGCCTACGTCGTGGTCGCGACCGACCGCGTCGACTGGCGGGCCGCCGCACTCATCGCCGTCGGTGCCGTCCTCGGCGGCTACGTCGGGGCGCGGTTCGGGCGGCGGCTCCCCTCGGTGGTGCTGCGGACGACGATCGTCGTCCTCGGGCTGGTCGCGATCGCGGTGCTGCTGAGCCGATGACCCCCGCGGAGTTCGGAGGTCTCGTCCTGGCCGGGATCGCCGCCGGCCTGGTCGGGAGCATCGCCGGCCTGGCCTCGCTGATCAGTTATCCGGCCCTGCTGGCGACCGGCATCGCACCGGTGACGGCCAACGTCACCAACACCGTGGCACTGGTCCTCAACGGCGTCGGATCGGTCAGCGCGTCCATCCCGGAGCTGCAGGGCCAGGGGCGGCGGATGCGCCGCCTGGCCGGGAGCGCCGTCCTCGGCGGGGCGTCCGGGGCCGCGCTGCTCTTGCTCACGCCGTCGTCGGCCTTCGAACGCGTCGTGCCCTGGCTCATCGCCGGAGCATCGGTCGCGATCCTCGTGCAGCGGCCGACCCGCGACCTGGCCGCCGAGGGTGCACTGCACCATCCGGAGCACCGGGACCCGCGCTGGCTGCCGCTGGGGGTGTTCGCGATCGCGATCTACGGGGGCTACTTCGGCGCCGCCGCCGGCGTCATGTTCCTGGCCATGTTCCTCCTCACGACGGGCGAGGGCCTCCCCCGCGGAAACGCACTGCGCAACGTCATTCTCGGGCTGGCCAACGGGATCGCGGCGCTGGCCTTCGTCTTTCTGGCGCCCGTCCACTGGTCGGCGGTGCTTCCGCTCGCCATCGGGCTGTTCTTCGGCGGTCGGCTCGGCCCCCGGATGGTGCGCCGGGCGCCGCAGACCCTGCTCCGCCGCGTCATCGCCGTCCTCGGCCTGGGTCTGGCCGTGCACCTGGCCGTCCAGGCCTACGGGTGATCCCCGGTGATGCGGACAGGATGGTCCGGGCGGGCTTCCGTGACGTCCGTGACCTCGACGGGCTGCCCAGTCGCGAGGAACGGCGGACCCGGATGCTCCCTAGCTGCGCAACCACACGACGAGGTGGCCGCGGAACGCCCCTCCGGACCTACCTGCGGGACGCCGGTGTGGCGAAGGACGCCGCTGTGGCGAAGAACGACCCGGGGTGGGGTAGGACGAGAGAGCAGCCCTGCGCGCCCCGGCTCGTCGGCTGACGGTTCGCCCGCTCAGTCGGGCTCAGAGGCCTCAGCCGAGGCCGCGGTGAGCGGTCCACGGCTCACCGGCGCGGCCGGCGGCCTCGGGCCCAGGGCCGCCGGCTCCGACCCGTCGGGGACGGCGACAGGCTCCGGGGTCGTCACGTTGATCGCCATGGCGCGGAGATCGACGGCGACGCCGCTGCCCGTCGAGGCATGGTGGCACGGGGGTGGCGCGCTCAGCCCCGGCTCACGTAGGCCGACAGGAAGAGCACGAAGGCGCTGACGAGCAGCAGCAGGCGGGCGGGCGTCAGGCCGTTGAGCAGCCCGGCCGTCACCTCGACCCAGGCGGGCCGGACGGTGGCCTCGCGCGCGCCCTGTCGCACCATGCGCACCTCGTCGGCGAGCAGGGTTCCCGAGACACCCAGCGTGCCGAGGCCCACGACGGCGAACACCAGCCCCAGCCGGTCCTCGAACGACTGAGCGGAGCCGGCCAGGACGAGCACGGCGATCAGGCCGAGCAGCAGTCCCAGCAGGCCGCCCGCGACGGGCGCCCACGGCCCCATCACGGTGAGCGGTCCGCGGCGCGGCATCCGGGGCGCCGGGCGCACCGTCACGGGCGCGGTTGGGTGGGCGTGTTCCGGGTTCGGCCCCGGAAGCCCCTCGGCCACCGCCGCCGACGACCCGACCGCCGGCCCACCAGCCACCGAGCCGACCGCCGACGACCCGACCGCCGGCCCACCAGCCACCGGTCCGACCGCAGGCGGCACGGGGCCGGTCTCCGGAGTCACGGGCGCGGTCGGCCCGCCGACGTCGCGTACCACCGGGATCTCCGCGGTGCCGGTGCCCGCGGGCGACTGTCCGTTGCGTTCACTCATGTCTGATCACCTCATGCGTCACGCTAGGCGCAGGTGCACCAGGAGTCGGGACGCCGCCCCGGCGTGCCGCGAGTGGCGCATGCCTCAACAGGTGGCGAGGAGCGATTTCAGGGCAGCCGACTCCACTGCGGTGACGGTCAGTGAGAACCGCTGCTTCACGGTGACCACGACCGTCGCGTAGGAGCAGCCGTACTGCGGGTCGGCCGGCACCCACTCCTCCGCGGTCGAGTCTCCCTTCGACGAGTTCTGCTCCCGGGTGGTGGCCAGGAGGTTCCCCGGGTCGTTGGCGAAGGCCGTGCGCTGGTCCGCCGTCCAGGCCTTTGCGCCCTGCACCCAGGCGGCCGCCAGCGGGACCACGTGGTCGACCGGCACCTCCGCCGCCGTGGCCTTTTCGAAGGCCACCGTCTCGCCGCTGTAGGGATCGTCGAGGAACCCGGCGATCACCACGCACTCGTCGGTGCCCTCGCGCACCTCGACCCGGGTCAGGTCGCGGTGCAGGACGTCGTTGCGCTGGTCGCAGCCGTTGTGGTCGATGTCGGCCCACGCCGGCCCGAAGACGCATCCCTCACCGCGGCCGCACCCGCGTTCGTAACCGTCGAGCGAGGCCTTGGCGGCGACCGGCAACGCCGCGAGCGCCGGGGATGCCTGGGCCGGCGGAAGCGTCCCCGCGGGGACGTCCCCCTGCCCCACCGACTCCGGCGCCGGGCCGGCCGGAGCGGCGGCCGACCAGTCGACCGTGCAGCCGGTGACCGCCATGAGGGCGGCGAGCAGCAGGAACATGCTCGCCCGGGATGTGCGCACGCTCCGACGCTACGAGCGCCCACCGACCGTTCTCCGGAGCGACGCGCGGCGCCTGCTGTCGACTTGTCGTCACCTCGACCGCCCGTATTGGCGACATGTCGACACTCCGCCGGCTACACCTGGACGGCAACCGCCGGCCCCGGCGCGGCCACGCCCAGCTGTGGCAGCACACCCTCCCCGAAGGCGTCGAGGAACCCGCGCTGCTCCTGCCCGACGTGGTGCAGGTAGATCTCCTCGAAGCCCAGGTCGACGTACTCGTTGATCCACGCGGCGTGCCGGTCGAGGTCGGCCGACACCCGCACCACCTCGGCGACGTCGGCCGGCTGGACGTGGGCGCTGGCCAGGTCGAAGGCCTCCGGTGTGTCGAGGTCCCAGACCAGCGGGGGCGGAAAGACGTTGCTGCGCCACTGCTCGTGGGCGAGGGCCAAGGCTCGGTCGGCGTCGGGGTCGTAGGAAAGGTGCAGTTGCAGCACCACCTTGCCGCGACCCCCGGCGTCCCGGTACGCCGCGACCACCTCGCTCAGCCGCTCGTGCGGCTGGTTGATGGTGATCAACCCGTCCGCCCACTCCGCGGCCGCCCGCGCCGTCGCCACCGACACCGCAGGAGCGATCAGCGCCGGGGACCGCTCGGGCAGGCTGTAGACCCTGGCCCGGTCGACGGTCACCAATCCCTCGTGCGTGACCTCCTCACCGGCCAACAGTGCACGGATGATCTCGACGCACTCCCGCAGCCGGGCGTCCCGCACCGGCTTGCGCGGCCACTTGTCGCCGGTGACGTGCTCGTTCATCGCCTCGCCGCTGCCGAGTGCGATCCAGAACCGGCCCGGGAACATCGCACCCAGCGTCGCGATCCCCTGCGCCACGATCGCCGGGTGGTAACGCTGGCCCGGCGCGGTGACCACCCCGTACGGCAGGGATGTCGTCGCCATCGCCGCGCCCAGCCAGGACCAGGCGAAGCCGGAATGCCCTTGGGCCGGGTTCCAGGGCACCAGGTGGTCGGAGCACATCGCCGCGGTGAACCCCACCTTCTCGGCGTGCTGGACGTCGCGCAGCAACTGGGCGGGATGGATCTGCTCGTGCGAGGCGTGGAACCCGATGACCGGCATGCGCGGCTGACTACCCAGCTTCGGCCGGATCAGCCGAGCGGGTCGGCGACTGGCCTCCCAGAGCCGCACGAACCGCGCCGCCTCCTCGGGCCACCGGGACGGCGACGTCGTAGACGTTCCCGGGCCGGCGGTGCCCCTCGGCGGGCACGGCCGCGCGCAGACGGGCGTCCGGGAGCAGTGTGGCGATGTGGACGACGACCTGCGCGCCCTGCGCGACGCCTGCGAGCGGGCACTGACCGGGCACGGCATCCAGCGCGCTGACGAACTACTGGCCACGATTCCGCCCGGAACGGCCGTGGACCGCTACGGCGACGGCGGCGTGGTGACCGACCTCGAGACGGAGATCGCCGACGCCCTCGGCCTGCCGGCAGCCGTGTACCTGCCCAGCGGCACCATGGCTCAGCAGTCGGTGCTTCGGGTGCACGCCGACCGCCGGGGACGGCGCACCGTCGTCTTCCACCCCGAAGCGCACCTCGACCGGCACGAGGGCCGGGCGCTGGAGCGCCTGCAGCGGCTCGTCGGCCGGCCGGTAGGCGATCGCAACCGGCTTCTGGAGGTGGCCGACCTGAGCACTGTCGCGGAGTCCCCGGCCGCGCTGGTGATCGAGCTGCCGCAACGCGACCTCGGCGGACAGCTGCCGGGCTGGGAGGACTTGCAGGCACAAACGGCATGGGCTCGGGACCGCGGCGCCGCCGCCCACCTCGACGGCGCCCGGTTGTGGGAGGCCGCGGCCGGCTACGGGCGGCCGCCGGCCGAGATCGCCGCCCTGTTCGACACCACCTACGTCAGCTTCTACAAGGGCATCGGAGCACTGCCGGGGTGCTGTCTGGCCGGCCCGGAGGACGTCGTCGCGGAGGTGCGGGAGTGGCGGGGTCGGATGGGCGGCACGCTGTTCGGCCTCTGGCCCGGGGCCGCGTCGGCGCTCACCTGCCTGCGCCGTCGACTGCCCTTGATGCCGAGCTACCTCGACCGGGCGCGGGAGATCGCCGACGCCGTCCGGGAGCTGCCCGGCGTCACCGTCGTCCCCGACCCGCCGCAGACGCCCATGCTGCACCTGCTGCTTCGCACGTCGCCGGAGGCGTTCACCGCCGCCGCGCGGACGCTGGCCGCCGAGCGGGGGTTGTGGACATGGGAGCGAACCACGACCACGGGCGATCCCGCCGTCCAGCGGGTCGAGTTCTCGGTCGGCGACGCCACGATGTCGCTGTCGATCGACGACATCCGCTCGGCGATCGGCGTCCTGAGCGGATAGCCCGGCTCAGCGGCCCGAGAGCGCCATCCGCATCCCGAAGCCAACCAGCGTCACCCCGGTGACGCCCTCGACCGTACGGGCGGCCGCCGGGCGTCGCAGCCACCGGCCGAGGGCCGACGCCAGGCCGATCAGGCCGGCGAACCACACCAGCGACAGCGCCGCGTGGACCGCCGCCAGCAGTAGGCCGATCGCCAGCGGATCACTACCCGAGGGCACGAACTGCGGCAGCAGCGCGACGTAGAAGACGCCCACCTTCGGGTTGAGCAGGTTCGTGCCCAGGCCCAGCCGCGCCGCCCGCCACGGGGACCCGCCGACGGCCGGCGGCACGGATCCGAGCTGCGGCCGCGCCCGCACGGCTCGCCCCAGCAGGCGCACCCCGAAGACGATCAGGTACGCCGCGCCGGCGTAGCGGAGCAGGTGGTAGCCGAGCTCGGACGCCGTCAGCAGCGCGGAGGTCCCGCCGGCGGCCGCCGCACCCCAGACGAACAGCCCGGCCACGATCCCCCCGGCAGTGGCCGCCGCCTCCCGGCGGCTCCCGGTCAGCGCTGCTCGAAGGACCAGCGCCGTGTCCAGTCCCGGTGTGATCGTCAGGGCCGTGGCCACGGCGGCGAAGGACAACACGGCTGCACCGAGGGCCACGGTGCCATCGTCGCGCACCCGAGGGACGGCGCACGCGAGACTGGGCGTTGTGCTGCCACCGCCGGGAACCCCGGGAACCGACCTGCCGGTGCGCTCCGTGCTGCCCGCGCTGGCGCACGCTCTGTCGGCGCGGGGGACCGCGGTGCTCGTGGCTCCACCCGGCACGGGGAAGACGACGCTCGTTCCGCTCGCCCTGGCCGGCGCCCTGCCGGGGCGCATCGTCGTCGCCGAGCCACGCCGGGTAGCCGCCCGCGCCGCCGCCCGCCGGATGGCCGCGCTGCTCGGCGAGGCCGTCGGTGGGCGGGTCGGTTACAGCGTCCGCGGGGACCGCCGGCGCAGCGCCGCGACCCGCATCGAGGTGGTCACCACCGGGTTGCTGGTCCGCCGCTTGCAGGCCGACCCCGACCTGCCCGGGGTGGACGCGGTCGTCCTCGACGAGTGCCACGAGCGGCACCTGGACACCGACCTCGCACTCGCCTTCTGTCTCGACGTCCGGGCGGCGCTGCGCCCGGACCTGCAGCTGCTCGCCATGTCCGCGACGGCCCAGGCGCAGCGGCTGGCCGCACTGCTCGGCGGGGACGGCGACCCGGCCCCCCTCGTGGAGGCCACCACCGCGCTGCACGAGATCGACGTCGTCTGGGTTCCGCCCACCACCCCGATCGACCCACCACATGGCCTCCGGGTCGATCCGCGGCTGCTCGCCCACGTCGCATCGACTGTCCGCCGGGCAATGACCGAACGAGCCGGCGACGTGCTGGTCTTCCTGCCCGGCGCCGGCGAGATCGGCACCGTCGCCGGGCGGCTGAGCGGCGTCGACGCCGACGTACTGCCGCTGCACGGCCGGCTGCCGGCCGCAGCGCAGGACGCCGCGCTCCAGGCCGGGCTCCGCCGTCGGGTCGTCCTGGCCACGGCGCTGGCGGAGAGCAGCCTGACCGTCCCGGGCGTTCGCGTCGTCGTGGACGCCGGGCTCTCCCGGGTTCCACGGGCCGACCTGTCCCGCGGGCTGGGCTCGCTGGCCACCGTTCGCGCCTCGCGGGCGGCGGTCACCCAGCGCGCCGGACGCGCGGGCCGGGAGGGACCGGGTGCGATCTACCGGTGCTGGACCGCCGCCGAGCACGACCGGCTCCCCGCACACGACGAGCCGGAGGTCGCCACCGCCGATCTGACCGCCTTCGCACTCGAGCTGGCCTGTTGGGGCGCGCCGGGCGGCCGCGGTCTGGCCCTTCTCGACCCACCCCCGCCAGCAGCGCTGCTCGTCGCCGAGCAGACGCTGCGAGGCCTCGGGGCGGTGGACGACGACGGCCGGGCGACGGCACGGGGCCGCGCGCTCACGGCGGTGGGGGTGCATCCACGGCTGGCCCGTGCGCTGCTCGACGGTGCTCCACTGGTCGGCCGCCGCAGGGCAGCGGAGATCGTCGCGCTGCTCGCCGGTGACCTGTCCCTGCGCAGTGACGACCTCGG